>NZ_JBEUJY010000010.1:0-183237 GCF_043356775.1 Salmonella sp. SJTUF15581
CCAACGGTACGGCCGCCTTCACGGATTGCGAAACGCAGACCGTCGTCCATCGCGATCGGGTGGATCAGGGTAACAACCATTTTGATGTTGTCGCCCGGCATTACCATCTCTACGCCTTCCGGCAGTTCGATGGTACCAGTCACGTCAGTAGTACGGAAGTAGAACTGCGGACGGTAGCCTTTGAAGAACGGAGTATGACGACCGCCTTCATCTTTGGACAGAATGTACACTTCAGATTCGAACTTGGTGTGCGGCTTGATGGTGCCCGGCTTAGCCAGTACCTGACCACGTTCGATTTCTTCACGTTTGATACCACGCAGCAGAACACCTACGTTCTCACCGGCACGGCCTTCGTCCAGCAGTTTGCGGAACATTTCAACGCCAGTACAGGTAGACTTCTGAGTCTCTTTGATACCAACGATTTCAACTTCTTCGCCCACTTTGATGATACCGCGTTCTACACGACCGGTAACAACGGTACCACGACCGGAGATGGAGAATACGTCTTCGATCGGCAGCAGGAACGGCTTGTCAATCGCACGCTCTGGTTCCGGGATGTAAGAATCCAGGAAGCCAGCCAGTTCGATGATTTTCGCTTCCCACTCTGCGTCGCCTTCCAGCGCTTTCAGAGCAGAACCACGAACGATCGGAGTGTCGTCGCCCGGGAAGTCGTACTGAGACAGAAGTTCACGAACTTCCATTTCAACCAGTTCCAGCAGCTCTTCGTCATCAACCATGTCGCATTTGTTCAGGAACACGATGATGTACGGAACGCCTACCTGACGACCCAGCAGGATGTGCTCACGGGTCTGCGGCATCGGGCCGTCAGTCGCAGCAACAACCAGGATCGCGCCGTCCATCTGAGCAGCACCAGTGATCATGTTTTTAACATAGTCGGCGTGCCCCGGGCAGTCTACGTGTGCGTAGTGGCGGGTCGGGGTATCGTATTCAACGTGAGAAGTGTTGATGGTGATACCACGCGCTTTTTCTTCCGGCGCGTTATCGATCTGGTCGAATGCACGAGCAGCACCGCCGTAGGTTTTAGCCAGTACGGTAGTGATTGCAGCGGTCAGGGTAGTTTTACCGTGGTCAACGTGGCCGATGGTGCCGACGTTAACGTGCGGTTTTGTACGTTCAAATTTTTCTTTAGACACGGCTATATTCCTTACTATAGCGCTCTCCCCTTCAGGAGAGAGCACGGGATTTTGGTTTTTAACCCTGCGGCTTATTTACCACGGGCTTCGATTACGGCCTGAGCAACGTTGTTCGGCGCATCATCATACTTCAGGAATTCCATAGTGTACGATGCGCGACCTTTGGTCAGAGAACGCAGCTGAGTTGCATATCCGAACATTTCAGACAGCGGTACTTCAGCGTGGATCTTAACGCCTGTAACTTCAGATTCCTGACCTTTGAGCATACCACGACGGCGGCTAAGGTCGCCGATAACGTCACCGGTATTCTCTTCAGGTGTTTCTACTTCAACCTTCATGATCGGCTCAAGCAGAACTGGTTTTGCTTTCTTAAAGCCTTCTTTAAAGGCGATAGACGCAGCCAGTTTAAACGCCAGCTCAGAGGAGTCAACGTCATGGTAAGAACCGAAGTGCAGACGCACACCGAGATCAACTACCGGATAACCCGCCAGCGGGCCAGATTTCAGCTGCTCCTGGATGCCTTTATCAACGGCCGGGATGTATTCGCCAGGAATTACACCACCTTTGATGTCGTTGATGAACTCGTAACCTTTCGGGTTAGAGCCCGGCTCCAGCGGGTACATGTCGATAACAACATGACCATACTGACCGCGACCACCAGACTGTTTCGCGTGTTTACCTTCGATGTCGGTAACTTTCGCGCGAATCGCTTCGCGGTAAGCAACCTGAGGTTTACCCACGTTAGCTTCAACGTTGAATTCACGCTTCATACGGTCAACGATGATATCCAGGTGAAGTTCACCCATACCAGCGATGATGGTCTGGTTAGATTCTTCATCAGTCCATACGCGGAATGACGGGTCTTCTTTCGCCAGACGGCCCAGAGCCAGACCCATTTTTTCCTGGTCAGCTTTGGTTTTCGGTTCTACCGCGATGGAGATTACCGGCTCAGGGAATTCCATACGTTCCAGAATGATCGGGTTTTCCGGATCACACAGGGTGTCACCGGTAGTCACGTCTTTCAGGCCGATAGCAGCCGCGATGTCGCCCGCGCGAACTTCTTTGATCTCTTCACGTTTGTTGGCGTGCATCTGAACGATACGACCGAAACGCTCACGTGCGGTTTTCACGGAGTTCAGTACGGTATCACCAGAGTTAACCACACCGGAGTACACACGGAAGAAGGTCAGGTTACCCACAAACGGGTCGGTAGCGATTTTGAACGCCAGCGCAGAGAACGGCTCGTCGTCGCTTGCGTGACGCTCAGCCGGAGTATCTTTACCGTCGTCCAGAATACCGTTGATCGCAGGTACGTCTACCGGGGATGGCAGGTAATCAATTACCGCATCCAGCATCGCCTGAACACCTTTGTTCTTGAATGCAGAACCACAGGTTACCAGGATGATTTCGTTGTTCAGAACGCGCTGACGCAGAGCTTGTTTGATCTCTTCTTCAGTCAGTTCTTCACCACCCAGGTATTTTTCCATCAGCTCTTCAGAAGCTTCTGCGGCGGACTCGATCAGGTTCTGGTGCCATTCGTTAGCCAGGTCCTGCATGTCAGCCGGGATATCTTCGTATTCGAAGGTAACGCCCTGGTCGGCATCGTTCCAGTTGATGGCTTTCATTTTCACCAGGTCAACAACGCCGGTGAAACCTTCTTCAGCACCAATTGCCAGCTGCAGCGGAACCGGGTTCGCGCCCAGACGGGTTTTGATCTGACCAACAACTTTCAGGAAGTTCGCGCCCATGCGGTCCATTTTGTTAACGAACGCAATGCGCGGAACTTTGTATTTGTTTGCCTGACGCCATACGGTTTCAGACTGCGGCTGAACACCACCAACTGCGCAGTAAACCATTACCGCACCATCGAGAACACGCATGGAACGTTCTACTTCGATAGTGAAGTCAACGTGCCCCGGGGTGTCGATGATGTTGATGCGATGCGGTTCATACTGCTTAGCCATACCAGACCAGAATGCAGTAGTCGCTGCGGAGGTGATAGTAATACCACGCTCCTGCTCCTGCTCCATCCAGTCCATGGTAGCTGCGCCGTCATGAACTTCACCGATTTTGTGGTTTACACCGGTGTAGAACAGAATACGTTCGGTAGTAGTGGTTTTACCGGCGTCGATGTGCGCACTGATACCGATATTACGGTAGCGTGCGATGGGTGTTGTACGAGCCATTTGATTCCTCGTTGATATCTTTAGGCGTTCAGTTAAGTTATCCAAAACGGGCGACTTACCTGAAGCGCCCGCCTGGTGACTATGACTCCGAAGGGATTACCAACGGTAGTGTGCGAACGCCTTGTTGGCTTCTGCCATACGGTGAACGTCTTCACGTTTCTTAACTGCAGTACCTTTGTTTTCTGCAGCGTCAGAAAGTTCGTTCGCCAGGCGCAGAGCCATGGATTTATCACCGCGTTTACGAGCAGCTTCTACGATCCAACGCATTGCCAGAGCATTACGACGGACCGGACGGACTTCAACTGGTACCTGATAAGTAGAACCACCTACACGGCGGGATTTAACTTCTACAGTCGGGCGAACGTTTTCGAGAGCGACTTCGAAAGCTTCCAGTTCAGATTTACCAGAACGCTGAGCCAGGGTCTCCAGCGCGCTGTATACGATTGATTCCGCAGTAGATTTTTTACCATCTACCATCAGGATATTGACAAATTTAGCCAGCAGTTCTGATCCGAACTTCGGATCCGGCAGAATTTTACGCTGACCAATGACGCGACGACGTGGCATGGAAATACTCCGTTGTTAATTCAGGATTGTCCAAAACTCTACGAGTTTAGTTTGACATTAATTTAAAACGTTTGGCCTTACTTAACGGAGAACCATTAAGCCTTAGGACGCTTCACGCCGTACTTAGAACGAGCTTGCTTACGGTCTTTAACGCCGGAGCAGTCAAGCGCGCCACGAACGGTGTGGTAACGAACACCCGGGAGGTCTTTAACACGACCGCCACGGATCAGGATCACGGAGTGCTCCTGCAGGTTGTGACCTTCACCACCGATGTAGGAAGTCACTTCAAAACCGTTAGTCAGACGAACACGGCAAACTTTACGCAGTGCGGAGTTCGGTTTTTTAGGAGTGGTAGTATATACACGAGTACATACGCCACGTTTTTGCGGGCATGCTTCCAGCGCAGGCACGTTGCTTTTCGCAACTTTGCGAGCACGTGGTTTGCGTACCAGCTGGTTAACTGTTGCCATTAAATAGCTCCTGGTTTTAGCTTTTGCTTCGTAAACACGTAATAAAACGCCCTCACACAATATGAGGACGCCGAATTTTAGGGCGGTGTCGAAAAGGTGTCAAGAAATATACAACGATCCCGCCATCACCAGGCCATCTGGTTGGCATACTTAACCGTGAGTCTGACAAACTCAGTATAGTCAACCCTGACGACACTGTCTGAAATTTGACCACCCAGGCCACGGGCGTCAATATCTTCTTTCAAGGCATAGACCGTTATGGGGGCATCGCGCAGACTTTCAAGGAAGCGGTTACCTTCAATCGCGACGGTAACGCCATCCTGGAGCAACAAAAGCGCATCGCCCTCTTTTAGCAGGCGCAGCAAAGCGGGAAAATCAACGCTCGAAGCGCAATGAGGTAAGGTATGCAGCATAAACGCCTCAGAATCTCAGGATGACATCATAGTTGCCAAGCTCGCGGCGTAACGCCACGGGTTCCAGCGGCGTGGCGTCTACCACAAAATTAACGTTTTCCAGACCACGCTCGCGCAGCGATGCCGCGCAGATCCAGCATTGATCAATATCGTACAAATCAAAGAGCTTGAAAGTAGCAATATAGTCACGCGCCAGCACAGCGTCTGGTTTTTGTCCCGGTAATAACTGAAAGACGCCGTCGCTGATAAAAAAGACGCCCAGCGCTTCCGTTAGCGCTGACGTCGCCAGCAGCGCATCCAGTCCTTCACGGCCTGAGGCGCTGCCGTGCGGCGCGGTGGAAAAGACAAATGCAATACGTTTCATTAAAACTGCACCACCCGATCGCAGGTGAGAGATGCCTCCGCCAGCGCGCCCAGGCCGCTTAGCGTAAAGCCCGGCTGAAGATTGGCGGACGGCAACGACAGTCTGCCGGCTTCAGTTTCATCAATAATACCGCGACGAAGCGCCGCCGCGACACAGATGTTCAGCGCTACGCCATGCTGCGTATTCAATTTCTGCCAGGCGCGTACCAGATCATATTCATCGCTCGCCGGCGAGGTCAGGAGATTGGCGTTATAGACCCCTTCCCGATAGAAAAAGACGCTGGCTAACTCATGCCCCTCATTGAGCAGCGCGTGGGCGAACTGCAATGCGCTGCTGGCCTGCTGGGTGCCATATGCCGGCCCGGTGACCATAATGGCATAACGCATTATTTATCCTGCCCCTGAAAATCGCCGCTTTTGAACTGGCGAATATAGAGGTAAACCGTGTGTTTTGAGATATTCAGACGATCGGCTACCTGGTTAATGGCGTCTTTAATATCGAAAATGCCTTTTTCGTACAAGTTAAGGACGATCTGACGATTTTTCGCATTGTTAGAGACATTACGATCGGCATTCACTTCTTCGATCGTGAACTCCAGCGTCTGGGTGACTAAATCTTCGACTGAGGAGGCAAAATTAACCGCTGAGCCGACTTCCGGCGTTTCCGGCGGAATAAAGGTATTCATAATCTGTGAAAATGGCACATCAAGATTCATGTTGATGCACAGTAGACCAATGACGCGCTGCTCGCGGTTGCGAATGGCAATCGTCAACGACTTCATCAAGACACCGCTTTTCGCGCGCGTGAAATAGCATTTCGACACGCTACTGTCCGCCCCTGTCATGTCGTGCAACATACGCAACGCCAGGTCGGTAATCGGCGAGCCAATTTTACGGCCCGTATGTTCGCCATTGGCAATACGAATGGCAGAACATTTTAGATCCTGCAAAGAGTGCAATACGATTTCACAATGGGAACCTATAAGCATCGCTAACCCGTCCACTACCGCTTCGTAGGATTTCAGAATATCGAAGTCGGTTTGCTCGAAGGGACGCTGATCCAGCAAATCAAGTTCACTGGTTTCGTTGGTTAAAAGCGACCTGGACATGAAAAAAAACACTCCTTTTCAGGAGCCTGTCGTTATGTTTTCAGGGCAGGCTCATTATTTACGCGGATGATTAAATTAATACAGTGAGGGTTCATCTTTCCAGTACTAATTTGCTCGTCTATTTCAGACTACGTGTGCGTTGGCGGTCATTCAGCCTACGGTCTCGCCCTTAACGACCAGCGCAAGCGCCGTTATCCGCAAATCAAATTATGGTGAGTAATATATCCAGCCTGAATAAAAAAACCGCCGCTATTACAAGCGGCGGCTCTCAGTTTTTATTTTTTAGCAGCATCTGCGGCTTTAGCGTCAGCCGCATCGGCAGGTTTAGCATCCGCTTTCGGCGCTGGTTTGATATCCAGCAGCTCTACGTCGAATACCAGGGTGGAGTTCGCCGGGATACCCGGAACGCCCGTTTTACCGTAGGCCAGCGCCGGTGGGATAACCAGCTTGATCTTGCCGCCTTTCTTAATATTTTTCAGGCCTTCAGTCCAGCCAGGGATAACGCCGTCCAGACGGAAGGAGAGCGGTTCGCCGCGCGTGTAAGAGTTATCAAACTCTTTACCGTCGATCAGCGTACCTTTGTAGTTCACCACAACGGTATCGCTATCTTTCGGCGCTTCGCCTGTGCCTTCTTTCTCTACTTTGTAAAGCAGACCGGTAGAGGAGGTTTTCACGCCTTTCTCTTTAGCAAAAGCGTCGCGGAACGTTTTACCTTTTGCTTCGTTATCGGCAGCGTCTTTTTCCATCTTCGCCTGAGCAGCGCTCTTCACACGTGCTTCAAACGTCTGCAGCGTTTGCTCAATTTCCTGATCGGACAGTTTGCTCTTATCGGCAAAGGCATCCTGAACGCCGGCAATCAACTGATCTTTATCCAGTTTGATGCCCAACTTTTCCTGCTCTTTAAGCGAATTTTCCATGTAACGACCCAGCGAGGCGCCCAGCGCATAAGCCGCTTTTTGATCGTCGTTTTTAAATGCTGCTTTGCTATCAGCGGTAGCTGCCGGTTTCGCCGCATCAGCAGCAAAAGTGATCGGTGCGTGCATAGCAACGGCCATCGTAGTTGCCAGCAGCGTGGCTTTAAACAGTGATTTCATCCATATCTCCAGGGCCGGGGCATCTCGCCCCATGTTAACTTACGTAAGAAGCGTACTATAAATCGTTGCAGAACAAATCAACATACGAACACGCCCTATTATCACTTCTTTTCAGACTCTTTTTGTTTAAATTAGTTTCGTAGGGCGCGTAATGGTTGCTGTGAAAGCCGGTAAAGTTAAGTAGAATCCGCCGACGGAGACAACATAAAGAGGTACATCATGCAGGATATCACGATGGAAGCTCGTCTGGCTGAACTGGAAAGCCGTCTGGCGTTCCAGGAGATTACCATAGAAGAACTAAACCTGACGGTAACCGCACATGAAATGGAGATGGCGAAGCTGCGCGATCATCTGCGTTTGCTCACGGAAAAGTTAAAAGCCAGTCAGCCGTCAAATATCGCCTCTCAGGCAGAAGAAACGCCGCCGCCGCATTATTGAGACGAAAAAAAAGCGGGGATAACCCGCTTTTTTTGTGCCCGATGATTTATCGAACCAATGATAATACCCTAAGGATTTCGAGTCACAGCAAGGCGGCAAGCTTGAAAATTCCCCGGGAGCATAGATAACTATGTGACCGGGGTTTGAAAGCGTAGCCAACACCGCGGTGGCTTGAAAGACGACGGGGATTAATGGCAACCGCAGCCGCCTTTACCACCACCGCCGCAGCAGCCTTCGCCGCCGTGCTCGTGACCATGGTCATGACCATGACCGCCACAGCAGCCATCTTCACCGTGATCGTGGTGGTGATCGTGCGCGCCGTGAACATGACCGTGAGCCAGTTCTTCTTCAGTCGCTTCACGAATCGCAACAACTTCTACGTTAAATTTCAGATTCTGGCCCGCCAGCATGTGGTTACCATCAACCACAACGTGATCGTCTTCCACTTCGGTAATCTCTACCGGTACCGGGCCCTGGTCGGTTTCCGCCAGGAAACGCATCCCTACCTGCAGTTCATCAACGCCCATAAAGACGTCTTTAGGCACACGCTGCACCAGATTTTCGTCATACTGACCGTAAGCGTCGTTCGCGCCAACAGCGACATCAAATTTGTCGCCAACTTCATGGCCTTCCAGCGCGGTTTCCAGACCAGAGATCAGGGAGCCGTGACCGTGCAGGTAATCCAGCGGCGCACTCACCGGAGACTCATCAACCAACACACCGTCTTCTGTACGTACCTGATAGGCCAGGCTGACCACCAGGTCTTTTGCTACTTTCATGATATCTCCTGAGCATGGGAAGAATAGTGGCGCAGATTGTAGCGGAATTCTGCAGCCGTGTACCCCTTAGCTTAAAAAAACCTGCGGCATATCGCTAGTCCGGATGAAAAATCCCGATCACTTGCTCTTCTTTGCGAACATGCTCGCGGACGTCTTTATCCGCTTCCCGCATTTGATGCCCGCACTTAACGCATTCAACAATATCGACATTATTTTCACGCCACATCGCCATTGTATCCTGCGCCTGACAGGCCGGACATTTCGCGCCTGCAATAAAACGTTTACGGATTGCCATTGTTTTACCCCTACTCAAATTCATCCCAGCCATCCAACTGGCGCCGTTCCTGTTGCATTTCGCGCTGAAAAATCTCCTCCAGTTCGCGTCGGGCCTCTCTGGCGCGCGAAATCTGTACCATGTCGCTATGCTCCGGGATCAGCTCCCGCAACATTCGCATATCCAGCCGGCGAAAATGCAACTGCGCGCGTTGCGCCTGATGCGGATGCATACCTAACGACACCAGAGTTTTACGTCCCAATTCCAGCGCGCTGGAAAACGTTTCACGGGAAAACTGCGTGACGCCAGCCTGTAATAACTCATGGGCCTCCACACGTCCACGCGCTCGCGCAAGAATATGCAGATGAGGAAAATGCTGCTGACACAGCGCCACCAGCTTCATCGTGTCTTCCGGTTCATTACACGTGATGACTATCGACTCCGCCGCTTCCGCGCCCGCAGAACGCAGCAGCTCGACTTGTGTAGCGTCGCCGTAATACACTTTATAACCATATTTGCGCATCAGATTAACGGCGCCGATATCGCGTTCCAGCACGGTGATACGCATCTTATTCGCCATCAATAAGCGAGCGATCACCTGACCAAAACGGCCAAAGCCGACGACAATTACCTGGGGCTTATCATCCTCAACCCACGGCTTTTCATCATTCTCTTCCGGGCCATTAAGGCGGCGCGATAACCACTTATCAATCCCTTTCATCAGTAGCGGCGTGGTCATCATTGATAACGTGACAGTCACCAATAATAACGCCATCTGATCGCCCTGAAACAGGCGCTGAGAAGAGGCGGTAGAAAAGAGCACAAAAGCGAACTCGCCCCCCTGGCTCAGCACGCTGGCAAACTGCATCCGTTCAGAACTTCTTATTCCATATAACCGCGCCAGCAGATACAGCGTCAGCATTTTTATGACGACCAGAATAACAACGCTCGCCGCCACCCACAGTAAATGGGTATAAAGTACGCCGAGATTTAGCGACATACCGACGGAGATAAAGAACAGCCCAAGCAGTAAACCTTTAAAGGGATCGATAGCGTTTTCCAGCTCATGCCGGTATTCGCTCTCTGCCAGTAAAACGCCGGCAATGAAGGTTCCCAGGGCCATCGACAGTCCCAGCGCATCCATAAATAAGGCGGCGCTCAACACCAGCAACAGCGTCGCGGCAGTGAAGACCTCCCGCACGCCGGACGCAGCAATAAAACGAAATACCGGGCGCAACAGGTAGCGGCCGCCAATCAACATTACCGCGAAGGCCAATACCTTCATTGCCACTTTAAACCAGTCGAAATGCTCGTCGGCCGATCCCGCCAGTAAAGGCACCAACGCCAGCGCGGGGATCACCGCTAAATCCTGAAACAGCAAGACGGAAAACCCTAACTGCCCGGACTCGCTACGGTTCATGCCTTTCTCGCGCATCAGTTGTAGCGCCATCGCCGTCGAAGACATCGCCAGGCCAATCCCGCCGACGACCGACGCCTGCCATAAGAAATCAGCAAGCATCAATAATCCCGCCAGCACCGCCGCGCTTAACAGCACCTGAGCAGCGCCGACGCCGAAGATAGAGCGCCGCAGTTGCCAAAGCCGGGACGGATTGAGTTCGAGACCAATGATAAACATCAGAAACACGACGCCCAGTTCGGAAAAGTGCAGGATCTCGTCAACGTCGCTGATAAATCCCAGCCCCCACGGACCAATCGCGATTCCCGCCAGCAAATACCCTAGCACCGCGCCGATGCCCAGCCTGGCGGCTAACGGCACCGCCGCCACCGCCGCGAAGAGGAACAACACTCCCGCGGTCAATAAATCAGCACCTTCCATCAATAGCCTCCCGCGCTCACAGGATTCGCCAGCCACTCGCCATAGGCTTTCGCATGACTGGCCAGCGTCTGCGGCGACTGGCGGCGCGCCCAGTACACAATAATGGGCGGCATCCAGTGCATCCGGCACATGGCCGCGGTCAGTTCAAAAGGGCGGAGTACATCGCTCATTGGATAGCGGTTTAGCGCGTCATACCGGTAAGCGCTCTCCGGCTCGCCGGTCGTAATCACGCTACGCCAGTACTTTCCCACCAGTTGGTTTCCCCCTGGTCCGCTGGCGAACCCCCGACTCAAAACGCGATCAAGCCATTCTTTCAGTAAAGCCGGACAGCTATAGGTGTAAAGGGGATGCTGAAAAACAATGACGTCGTGCTCACGTAACAGGGCTTGTTCATAGGGCGTGTCGATAAAAAAATCAGGATAGCGCGCATAAAGATCGTGCACGGTTACGTTATTGTGCTGTATGGCCGGTTTAAGCAGTACCCGGTTAGCAACCGAGTCCTGAGATTCCGGATGGGCATACAACAGCAAGACTTTCGCTGGCTGAGACATCAATCCCCCTCCCGGTTGTTTTGGGTCGATACATGCCATTCTTCAGGCCGCTTCTACGTTGATAGCGTTTGTTCAACTCAGAAACGTACTCTATGTCCGCCGCTGGGGATTAATGAGAGATATTCTTGTCCCTCACCAAAGGCGGCCTGAATGATTTTGTGTATCGTTGTTGTTTTGAGCTACCATTGCGCTCCAGCGCGGCGGTACGCCCGAATATTACATTATCATAATGATAAATTAACATAGTCTGAACATACGGCGCCTTATGATTGTTTTCTCCTCGTTACAAATTCGTCGCGGCGTGCGCGTCCTACTGGACAATGCCTCGGCTACCATTAATCCAGGCCAGAAAGTCGGCCTGGTGGGTAAAAACGGCTGCGGTAAATCTACCCTGCTGGCATTGCTAAAAAATGAAATCAGCGCCGATGCCGGGAGTTTTACCCTGCCCGGAACCTGGCAATTAGCGTGGGTGAATCAGGAAACACCTGCGTTGCCTCAGCCAGCGATTGAGTATGTCATTGACGGCGACCGTGAATACCGGCATCTGGAGGCGCAGCTTAACGACGCCAACGAACGTAACGACGGACATGCTATCGCCTCCATACATGGCAAGCTGGACGCCATCGACGCATGGACCGTTCGTTCGCGCGCCGCCAGCCTGCTACACGGTCTCGGCTTCTCTAACGATCAGCTGGAACGTCCGGTCAGCGACTTTTCCGGCGGCTGGCGGATGCGCCTTAACCTGGCCCAGGCGCTGATTTGCCGTTCCGATTTACTGCTGCTCGACGAACCGACCAACCACCTCGATCTGGATGCCGTTATCTGGCTGGAAAAATGGCTGAAGAGCTATCCAGGCACCCTGATTCTGATCTCCCACGATCGCGATTTTCTTGACCCGATAGTGGATAAAATTATCCATATCGAACAGCAGACTCTGTTCGAGTACACCGGTAACTACAGCGCGTTTGAAGTTCAGCGCGCCACGCGCCTGGCGCAGCAGCAGGCGATGTATGAGAGTCAGCAGGAGCGTGTGGCGCATCTGCAAAGCTACATCGACCGTTTCCGCGCCAAGGCCACCAAGGCCAAGCAGGCGCAAAGCCGTATCAAGATGCTGGAGCGTATGGAGCTGATTGCGCCGGCTCATGTCGACAACCCGTTCCATTTCAGCTTCCGCGCGCCGGAAAGCCTGCCGAACCCGCTGCTGAAAATGGAAAAAGTCAGCGCAGGTTATGGCGATCGCATCATTCTGGAATCCATCAAGCTGAACCTGGTGCCCGGCTCGCGTATCGGCCTGCTGGGCCGCAACGGCGCGGGGAAATCGACGCTGATCAAGCTGCTGGCGGGCGAACTGGAACCGTTGCACGGTGAAATCGGCCTCGCCAAAGGCATTAAGCTCGGCTACTTCGCCCAGCACCAGTTGGAGTTCCTGCGCGCCGATGAATCCCCGTTGCAGCATATGGCGCGTCTGGCGCCGCAGGAACTGGAGCAGAAGCTGCGCGACTATCTCGGCGGCTTCGGTTTCCAGGGCGACAAAGTAACGGAAGAGACGCAACGTTTCTCCGGCGGCGAGAAAGCGCGCCTGGTGCTGGCGCTGATTGTCTGGCAGCGTCCAAATCTGCTGTTGCTCGATGAACCGACCAACCACCTGGATCTCGACATGCGCCAGGCGCTCACCGAAGCGCTGATTGATTTCGAAGGCGCATTGGTCGTCGTGTCGCACGACCGCCACCTGATTCGCTCCACCACTGACGACCTCTATCTGGTTCACGACAAAAAGGTCGAACCGTTCGACGGAGACCTGGAAGATTATCAGCAGTGGCTGAGTGACGTGCAGAAGCAGGAAAACCAGGCCGACGACGCGCCGAAGGAAAACAACGCCAACAGCGCCCAGTCACGCAAAGATCAGAAGCGTCGCGAAGCCGAGCTACGCACTCTGACGCAGCCGCTGCGTAAAGAGATTACCCGTCTGGAAAAAGAGATGGAAAAGCTCAACGCCCAGTTAGCGCAGGCGGAAGAGAAGCTCGGCGACAGCAGCCTGTATGACCCCAGCCGTAAAGCGGAGATGACCGAGTGTCTGCAACTGCAGGCCAGCGCCAAATCCGGGCTGGAAGAATGTGAAATGGCATGGCTTGAGGCGCAGGAGCAGCTTGAGCAGATGATGCAGAACGACTAAGAGCCTATCCCATTAGGCTATTTTATTCGCCATTTTAGGGCCGGGCAGTGCTCGAAATCCTCACGTACTATGTGTACGCTCCGGTTTCTGCGCGCTGTCCTGCCCCAAACTGGCTTCAACAATTACGCCTACTGGGATAGGCTCTAACGCGCGGGGCGGGCGATGAACCTGTCAATCACCGATGACATTACCTTCCGCAAGCTCACCATCTTCATGATGTTTGTGGAGAAGGGTAACATCGCCCGCACCGCCGAGGCGCTGCACACGCTGGAAGAGAACGTTCGTGGTCCGCTGTTCGTCCATAAAGGCCTCTTCGGTACTCGCCCCGGTATAAAGATTACCGTTGCGGCCGGCAGCACCGGAACAGAAGCCTGCGTTATGTGATTTAGCGGCAAAGGTTGCCGTGATTTATTTTCGTCAGCGCGTCGTTCACGCCAAATAATGTAAACGTCACCTCATCAACGCCAAGATTTTTCAGACGCGCAGTGTGTTTTTTAATATAAGCCTGCGCCGTTTCTTCGGATTCAAACAAGTAAATGCCGCCAGCTTGCTGGTTTTTCTCGCTTTCTGTCCAGATTTTCCAGATGAAGCCCGGCTCCTCATTGATAGACTCCGCCAGCCCGACCAGTTGCTGAGTCATCTCCTCGCCAAAAGGGCCGCTAAAGTTAAAATGGATCTGTAAAAGTGTTTTCGACATGCCTTCTCCTTGAGTCGCATAACTATCGTGTTGCCACACTACCACGATTAATTCGGCTGATGCAGAGGTTCACGCGATTTCTGTGGGGTATTGCGCGCGCCTTGCATACCGCCCCCTCTGGTGAAATGAGGCGCAATTTTATTTCGCCAGACGACCAATTGAACGTAAAATCACATATTGACTAATCTGTGAACCTTATGCGCGGTATAGTATTGTTTCCAATTATCAATTGTTCTGGTGCTATGGTTGAGATCACGTCCACAGAAATGACCCCGCCTGTCAATGACTCGCATGAATTTATTCCCATGCGTGGCATTCGTAATCGCCATTTACAAACTATGCTGCCGCGCTTAATCCGCCGCAAAGTGAAGTTCAACGCCCACTGGCAGCGGCTGGAGCTACCGGACGGCGATTTTGTCGATCTGGCATGGAGCGAAGAACCGCAACAGGCAAAGCATAAACCGCGGCTGGTGGTCTTTCACGGTCTGGAAGGCAGCCTGAACAGCCCCTATGCCCACGGGCTGATTGAGGCGGCGCAAAAGCGCGGCTGGCTGGGCGTGGTGATGCACTTTCGCGGCTGTAGCGGCGAACCCAACCGTCTGAATCGTATTTACCACTCCGGTGAAACGGAGGACGGAGCCTGGTTTTTACGCTGGCTACAGCGGGAGTTCGGCGCCGTTCCGACAGCCGCCGTGGGCTATTCGCTCGGCGGTAATATGCTGGCGTGCCTGCTGGCGAAAGAAGGCCGCGATATTCCCATCGAGGCGGCGGTGATTGTTTCTGCGCCCTTTGTTCTCGAAGCCTGTAGCTACCACATGGACAAAGGGTTTTCCCGCATCTATCAGCGTTATTTGCTTAATCTGTTAAAAGCGAATGCGTCACGCAAGCTGGCGGCGTATCCCGGGTCGCTGCCGGTGAATCTGACGCAACTGAAATCAATGCGCCGAATTCGTGAGTTTGACGACCTGATCACCGCGAAAATTCACGGCTTTGCCGACGCCATCGACTACTATCGTCAGTGTAGCGCCATGCCGTTGCTTAACCAGATTGCTAAACCGACGCTGATTATTCACGCTAAAGACGATCCGTTTAT
This sequence comes from Salmonella sp. SJTUF15581, assembly GCF_043356775.1. NCBI lineage: Bacteria > Pseudomonadati > Pseudomonadota > Gammaproteobacteria > Enterobacterales > Enterobacteriaceae > Salmonella > Salmonella sp. SJTUF15581. The sequence goes on from NZ_JBEUJY010000010.1 coordinate 15,199, forward strand.
GGATCATCATGTGATCCCTAAAGCGGAAGATCTGCCCCCGCAGGTGGAGTATCAGCTAACTGAGCATGGCGGACACGTAGGATTTATCGGCGGTACGCCGCTGCGCCCTGAAATGTGGCTGGAACGCCGAATTCCTGACTGGCTGACAACGTACCTGGAGGCGTCATCATGATCATTCCCTGGCAGGGGCTCGCCCCCGACACGCTGGACAACCTGATCGAAAGCTTTGTGTTGCGCGAAGGCACCGATTATGGTGAACATGAACGTTCGCTTGAACAAAAAGTCGCTGACGTAAAACGCCAACTGCAATCCGGCGAGGCTGTGCTGGTATGGTCTGAATTACATGAAACGGTCAATATTATGCCGAAAAAGCAGTTTCGCGAATAAAACGCCTTTGCCGACAATACATTATTACTAAAGCTCAATCATGGAGTTGCCATGTCAGCCAAACATCCGGTGATAGCAGTAACAGGGTCAAGCGGCGCGGGGACCACCACCACCAGCCTCGCGTTTCGTAAAATTTTCGCGCAGTTAAATCTGCACGCCGCCGAGGTGGAAGGCGACAGTTTTCATCGTTACACCCGCCCGGAAATGGACATGGCGATCCGCAAAGCGCGTGACGCCGGGCGGCATATCAGCTATTTCGGGCCTGAAGCCAATGACTTCAGCCTACTGGAACATACCTTTATTGAGTACGGGCAGACGGGTAAAGGCCAGTCGCGTAAATATCTGCATACCTATGATGAAGCCGTACCGTGGAATCAGGTTCCCGGCACGTTTACGCCCTGGCAGCCGCTTCCCGAACCGACCGATGTGCTGTTTTATGAAGGACTGCACGGCGGCGTCGTCACCCCGCAACATGATGTCGCGCGTCATGTTGATCTGTTGGTTGGCGTGGTGCCTATCGTCAACCTCGAGTGGATTCAGAAACTGATTCGCGACACCAGCGAGCGCGGACACTCCCGTGAAGCGGTGATGGATTCCGTGGTGCGTTCCATGGACGACTACATCAATTACATTACGCCGCAGTTCTCGCGTACCCATATCAACTTCCAGCGCGTACCGACCGTCGACACGTCCAATCCGTTCGCCGCAAAGGGTATTCCCTCGCTGGATGAGAGTTTTGTGGTGATCCATTTCCGCAATCTGGAAGGGATCGATTTTCCCTGGCTCCTGGCGATGCTCCAGGGCTCGTTTATTTCTCACATTAATACATTAGTGGTGCCGGGCGGCAAAATGGGGCTGGCGATGGAGCTGATTATGTTGCCGCTGGTGCAACGATTAATGGAAGGCAAAAAAATCGAATAACCGCGTTGAAATGCCCGATGGCGCTACGCTTATCGGGCCTACGAGATAAAAACGGGTAGGCCGGATAAAGCCACGCCGCCATCCGGCATCACGTGTTACGCCGCAATCACTTCATACGAATGGGTAATATTGACCGCTTTTTCCAGCATTAGCGCCACCGAGCAATATTTTTCCGCGGAGAGATCGACAGCGCGCGCGACGGCAGCCTCTTTCAGATCGCTGCCGGTAACGATAAAATGCAGATTAATGTGCGTAAACAGGCGCGGCGCGTCTTCCCGGCGCTCGGATGTCAGCTTCACTTCGCAGTTGGTGACATTCTGACGGCCCTTTTGCAGGATTGATACCACATCAATAGCGCTACATCCGCCAGCCGCCATTAATACCATCTCCATCGGACTCGGCGCTTTGTCACCGGAGTTGCCATCCATTAAAATCTGGTGGCCGGAGGAGGACTCTCCGAGGAACGTGAGCCCTTCAACCCACTTTACACGCGCTTGCATATTTCGTAACTCCAATGTTTCAATTTTCCTGAAAGATTACGCGCATACAACAAAAGTCGCAATGGAAGGCGACCTGGGTCATGCTGAAGCGAGACACCAGGAGACACACGGCGAAAGCTATGCTAAAACAGACAAGATGCTACAGTAATACATTGACGTACTGCATGTATGCAGAGGACATCACATTACAGGCTACAATCTATTTTCGTAGCCCCCTTCCCAGGTAGCGGGAAGTATATTTTTGCAACCCCAGAGACAGTGCCGTTTTCTGGCTCTGGAGACAGCTTATAACAGAGGATAACCGCGCATGGTGCTTGGCAAACCGCAAACAGACCCGACTCTTGAATGGTTCTTGTCTCATTGCCACATTCATAAGTACCCGTCAAAGAGCACGCTGATTCACCAGGGTGAAAAAGCAGAAACGCTGTACTACATCGTTAAAGGCTCCGTGGCAGTGCTGATCAAAGATGAAGAAGGGAAAGAAATGATCCTTTCTTATCTGAATCAGGGTGATTTTATTGGTGAACTGGGCCTGTTTGAAGAAGGCCAGGAACGCAGCGCCTGGGTACGTGCGAAAACCGCATGTGAGGTCGCTGAAATTTCCTACAAAAAATTTCGCCAATTAATCCAGGTCAACCCGGATATTCTGATGCGCCTCTCTTCCCAGATGGCTCGTCGCTTACAAGTCACCTCTGAAAAAGTAGGTAACCTCGCCTTCCTTGACGTCACCGGGCGTATCGCTCAGACGCTGCTGAATCTGGCGAAACAGCCCGATGCCATGACGCACCCGGATGGGATGCAGATCAAAATCACCCGTCAGGAAATCGGCCAAATCGTCGGCTGCTCCCGCGAAACCGTTGGTCGTATTTTGAAAATGCTGGAAGATCAAAACCTGATCTCCGCGCATGGCAAGACCATCGTCGTCTACGGCACCCGTTAATTCCGTCAGAATGGCGCGTTTTATCATGCGCCATTTTTGTTTGCATCGATGTGGCGAAGACTGATTTATCACCCAGAGATTAATTACGCACTACGGCAAACGCTGGTGCTGTGCCTGCCTGTGGCTGTTGGTTTATTGATAGGCCAGCTACACCTGGGCTTGCTTTTCTCTCTCGTTCCCGCCTGCTGCAACATTGCAGGTCTGGATACCCCGCACAAACGCTTTTTTAAACGCCTGATCATCGGCGCGTCGCTGTTCGCCGGATGCAGTCTGGTAACGCAACTTCTGCTGGCGGAATCCATCCCCCTGCCGTTGATCCTGACCGGGCTCACGCTGGTGCTTGGCGTGACGGCGGAAATTAGCCCGCTTCACGCGCGGTTACTGCCAGCGTCGCTGATTGCCGCCATCTTTACCCTGAGCCTTGCGGGATACATGCCCGTCTGGGAGCCGCTGCTCATTTATGCGCTGGGCACGCTATGGTACGGCGTGTTTAACTGGTTTTGGTTCTGGCTATGGCGCGAACAGCCGCTGCGCGAGTCATTGAGTTTGTTATACCGTGAACTGGCCGATTATTGCGAAGCGAAATACAGCCTGCTCACCCAACATATCGATCCGGAAAAAGCGCTGCCTCCCCTGCTGATACGCCAGCAAAAAGCGGTCGATCTCATTACCCAGTGTTACCAACAGATGCATATGCTTTCGGCGCACAACAATAATGATTACAAGCGTCTACTGCGGGCTTTTCAGGAAGCGATGGATTTGCAGGAGCACATCTCCGTCAGCTTGCATCAGCCGGAAGAGGTACAGAAACTGGTAGAACGCAGCCATGCGGAAGAGGTGATTCGCTGGAATGCGCAAACGGTCGCCGCCCGTCTGCGCGTGCTGGCGGATGACATTCTTTATCATCGTCTGCCGACGCGCTTCTCCATGGAAAAACAGATTGGCGCTCTGGAGAAGATCGCTAATCAGCATCCTGAAAATCCGGTAGGCCAGTTCTGCTATTGGCACTTCAGTCGAATCGCCCGTGTGCTGCGTACTCAGCGGCCGCTGTATGCCCGCGACCTGATGGCCGATAAACAGCGTCGTCTGCCGCTACTTCCGGCGCTGAAAAATTATATGTCTCTTAAATCACCGGCGCTACGCAACGCCGGACGCATCAGCGTGATGATGAGCATCGCCAGTCTGATGGGCAGCGCGTTGCACCTGCCTAAACCGTACTGGATACTCATGACAGTGCTGTTTGTCACCCAAAACGGCTATGGCGCGACGCGCGTACGTATTCTGCACCGTTCGGTCGGAACGCTGGTCGGCCTGGTGATTGCCGGCGTCACGCTGCACTTACATATTCCCGAAAGCATTACGCTGGCGGTCATGCTGGTACTAACGCTGGCAAGTTATCTGATTATTCGTAAAAACTACGGCTGGGCGACGGTCGGCTTTACGGTGACGGCGGTATACACCATCCAGTTACTGACGTTAAACGGAGAGCAGTTTATTGTGCCGAGGCTGATCGATACGCTGATTGGCTGTTTAATTGCCTTTGGCGGCATGGTCTGGCTGTGGCCGCAATGGCAAAGCGGGCTATTACGTAAAAACGCCCATGATGCGCTGGAAGCCGATCAAGAAGCTATCCGACTGATCCTCAGTAACGATCCGCAGGCCACCCCGCTCGCTTATCAAAGAATGCGGGTCAACCAGGCGCATAACACGTTATTCAACTCGTTAAATCAGGCAATGCAGGAACCGGGATTCAATACCCACTATCTGTCGGATATGAAACTGTGGGTCACGCACAGCCAGTTTATTGTCGAGCATATCAACGCTATGACGACGCTGGCGCGGGAACACACCATGCTGACGCCTGATCTGGCGCAGCGCTATCTGGAATCTTGCGAGATTGCGATTCAGCGCTGCCAGCAGCGCCTGGAGTACGACAGGCCAGGCGGCTCCGGCGATGTCAATATTCTGGAGTCGCCGGACATGCCGTCACATGGCTTATTGAGCACTCTGGAACAACATTTACAGCGCATCATTGGCCATCTGAACACCATGCACACCATTTCGTCGATGGCCTGGCGTCAGCGTCCGCATCACGGTATCTGGCTGAGTAAGCGGCTACGGGATACAAAAAGTTAAGACCGACTGCCGGATGCGCTACGCTTATCCGGCAATCCGCCATCAGGCCACCACCTTCCCTACCGCCTGCGCAAAGCGCTGCATTCCTTCATTGATATCCGCCTCTTCCACCACCAGCGACGGGGCAAAACGCATCACGTCGGCTCCGGCATTGAGCACCATCACGCCGGCCTCCGCGCCTGCGTACAGAAAATCGCGCGCCCGACCTTTGTACTTCGGCTTCAGTTCCGCGCCAATCAGCAGCCCCATGCCGCGAATATCGCTGAAAATGTCAAATTGCTCGTCAATCGCCTGCAAATGTTGCACAAACTGTTGCCGCTTAGTGTGAATGCCTTGTAGTACCTCTGGCGTATTAATAATATCGAATGCCGCGCCAGCCACCGCACAGGCCAGCGGATTACCGCCATAGGTTGAACCATGCGAACCGACATGGAAGGCCGAGGCGATCTCCTGCGTGGTCAGCATGGCGCTCACTGGAAAACCGCCGCCTAACGCTTTGGCGCTGGTGAGGATATCCGGCGTGACGCCGTAGTGCATATAGGCAAACAGGTCTCCGGTGCGCCCCATCCCACACTGCACTTCATCAAACACCAGCAACGCCTGATGCTCGTCACACAGGTCGCGTAACCCTTTGAGGAATTCCGGTGTAGCCGCCTGCACGCCGCCTTCACCCTGAATCGGCTCGATCACCACCGCGCAGGTGTGGTCATCCATCACCGCTTTCACCGCATGAAGATCGTTGAAGGGAACGTGAATAATATCGGCGGGTTTCGGCCCAAAGCCGTCGGAATATTTCGGCTGCCCGCCTACAGAGACGGTAAACAAGGAACGGCCATGAAAGGCGTTATGGAAGGCAATGATTTTCGTTTTGAACGGGCTATGGCGCACGCAGGCATAATGACGCGCCAGTTTAAAAGCGGTTTCGTTCGCTTCGGTGCCGGAATTCATAAACAGCACGCGCTCGGCAAACGTGGCGTCGATCAGTTTACGTCCCAGACGTAACGCCGGTTCATTGGTAAAAACGTTACTGGTATGCCACAAGGTTTCCCCCTGGGATTTCAGCGCCTCGACCAGTGCCGGATGGCAATGGCCCAGCGCAGTCACTGCAATCCCGCCGGCGAAATCGATATACTCTTTGCCCTGCTGATCCCATACGCGGCTGCCTTTACCTTTGACCGGAATAAAGTCCGCCGGTGCATAAACAGGCAGAATTACCTCATCAAAAGTTGCGCGCGTAATAGCCGTTTGTTCAGTTGCCATATCATTACCACCCGGTTAAGTAGAAATGCCATTGAAATTATAATCACAAAATATGAATAAAAAATCACTCAATAGCAACCACAAATCAACGCCGGAGGAAATTTTCCAGCAGAGCGTGTCCTTGTTCGCTGAGAATACTTTCCGGGTGGAACTGCACGCCTTCCAGATCCCACTCGCGGTGGCGAATGCCCATAATCTCCTGCGTTTCGCTCCAGGCGGTGATCTCAAAACACTCAGGCAACGTGGCAGGGTCGACAATCAGCGAGTGGTAACGTGTCACGGTTAACGGGCTGGGCAATCCCCGAAACACGCCCTGTCCATTATGCGTAACAGGTGACGTTTTACCGTGCATCACTTTCGCTGCCCGCACCACCGACGCGCCAAAGGCCTGCGCCATCGCCTGATGACCCAGGCAAACGCCCAGCATCGGAATACGTCCGGCATAATGGCGGATGACCGCCAGTGAAATGCCAGCGTCATTCGGCGTACAGGGGCCAGGAGAGATAACGATTTTTTGCGGGTTCAAAGCGTCAATGTGCGCCAGCGTCAGCGCATCATTGCGCCGGACCTGCACTTCCGCGCCCAGTTCACAAAAATACTGGTAGAGGTTCCAGGTAAAGGAATCATAGTTATCGATAAGCAGGATCATGGCGGCTCCGGGTGAGTAGAACCGCACTATTTTACTCAGTTTCGCGAGCTTCGCTTATCGCTTTCTGAAAAATCGCCTGCAAAGCGGAGAGATCGCCCATCGCGCCGCTCTGGTTCGCCTGCTTCCATGTTTCAACCGCAATACCTTGCCAACTCAGCGCATAGCCTGCATGTAACGCCAGTTGTTCAAAGAAGATGCGCTGCGCCAGCCCGCTCCCCAAACGAAACGGATGAAGCACGTTAATTTCGCAGTAGTAATGCGCCAGCCGCTCGACAAACTTCTCGTGCGCCAGACCGACCAGATAGCCCTCTTCTTCCAAATCCTGCATCAGAGCGTTGCCCTCTTTTTCGATATAGGCAAAGTGGCAGAAACGGGTATCGCCCTGGTAAATATCGACCTCCCGCAGTTGCCCTGCCCAGTCGAAAATATCCTGATAGAGCTGGCGATGAATCGCGCACAGATGAGGCAAGCCGCGTATCAGCGGCCCCAGTTCAATCGTGGCGGCACGGAGCGCGGTCATTTCATATGCCGCTTGCGCCAGTCGCTGGGCCTGATGAATCCCCAGCCGATTACGCATCACATTCAGCCCCGGATAGAGGTACGGATCGCGCCCTTCGCCAAATTTATCGCTCATAGTGCCTCCGAAGCTCGTCAAGACGTGCCAGCGCTTCATCGGCGGTCAGAGTTACTAAGGGGATCTCAATACCTTCGAGACGGCGGCTTTGCTGGAAGTTAACGTTGCGCCGCTGTTCCCAAAAGCGTGACTTTTGTTTATCGGTAAGTTTCTTCACCGGGCCTCCCTGAATATGTCTGTGCTTGACCACAAGTATAAGCAGCAATTTCAGGTTACGCTGAGACAGGGAGAAAACGCGGGCGGCTCGCGCCCGCGCAGGCATGTTTTATGGCAGGACTTTCGCGGAAAGGATAACGACTGGTTTTGTCGGCACATTCTGATAAGGCCCGACATCGTGCGTCGGTACCTGTGAGATTTTATCGGCGACATCCATACCTTTTACCACTTTACCAAATACCGCATAGCCAAAGTCGCGCTGGCCGTGGTCGAGAAAAGCGTTATCCGCGACGTTAATAAAGAACTGGCTGGTGGCGCTATCTTTATCTGCGGTGCGCGCCATCGCGATCGTGCCGCGAGTATTACGCAGGCCGTTGTCGGCTTCATTCTTAATCGGCGGATTCGGTTTCTTCTGCTGCATCTGCTCGTTAAAACCACCGCCCTGAATCATGAAGCCAGGAATAACGCGGTGAAACGTAGTGTTGTTATAGAAACCACTGTTGACGTAATCGACAAAGTTTTTCACAGAAACCGGCGCTTTCTGGCTGTTCAGCTCCAGCTCAATATTCCCGGCGGAGGTGGTTAACAGCACATGAGGATCGCCTTTTGCTGCCAACGCTGCGGGAGAAAGAGCAGAAAGAGCGAAAACAGCTGCGACAGCCGCCAGAGTCGATTTGAGCATGAGATTTCCTTAAAGAGAGCAGAAATAAAGCAAGTGGAATGATTTTAAAGAGCCTTCCTGGGCCAGGCCAGCCCTTTACCTAATTTTACGTATATGAAACAAATGTAACGTTACGACGCAACGCCGTATTCTTGCAATATGATGTGACAAACATCACATTAAAAAATGCAATGAACATTACTATCACTAATAATTATTTAAATGCATCACAAAAGCGCCTAAAATCTGCCCGCTTAACGCGCCCTCCACGCGCTTCACTTCTCTTCAAGGCCAGACATGACTAACAGCAACCGCATCAAGCTCACATGGATCAGCTTTCTTTCCTACGCCCTGACCGGGGCGCTGGTGATTGTCACCGGGATGGTGATGGGAAATATCGCAGACTATTTTCAGCTGCCCGTTTCCAGCATGAGTAACACCTTTACTTTCCTGAACGCCGGGATTTTGATCTCGATCTTCCTCAATGCGTGGTTGATGGAAATCATCCCGCTGAAAACACAGCTACGCTTTGGTTTTATCCTGATGGTGCTGGCGGTGGCCGGGCTGATGTTCAGCCACAGCCTGGCGTTGTTCTCAGCGGCGATGTTTGTGCTGGGGCTGGTCAGCGGGATCACCATGTCGATTGGCACCTTCCTGATTACGCAACTGTATGAAGGGCGTCAGCGCGGTTCCCGACTGCTGTTTACCGACTCCTTCTTCAGCATGGCGGGGATGATTTTTCCTATGGTCGCCGCCTTCCTGCTGGCGCGTAGTATTGAGTGGTACTGGGTCTACGCCTGCATCGGCCTGGTCTACCTGGCGATTTTCATCCTGACCTTCGGCTGTGAATTTCCGGCGCTGGGTAAACATGCGCAGCACTCTCAGGCGCCTGTCGTCAAAGAAAAATGGGGCATTGGCGTACTGTTTCTCGCCGTCGCCGCGCTGTGCTATATCCTCGGTCAATTAGGCTTTATCTCCTGGGTGCCGGAATACGCCAAAGGCCTCGGCATGAGCCTGAATGACGCCGGGGCGCTGGTGAGTGATTTCTGGATGTCCTATATGTTTGGCATGTGGGCGTTCAGCTTTATCCTGCGCTTTTTCGATCTGCAACGCATTCTGACCGTACTGGCGGGTATGGCGGCGGTACTGATGTATCTGTTTATTACCGGCACGCAGGCGCATATGCCGTGGTTTATTCTGACGCTGGGCTTCTTCTCCAGCGCCATTTATACCTCCATCATTACGCTGGGATCGCAGCAAACGAAAGTGGCCTCGCCTAAGCTGGTTAACTTTATTCTGACCTGCGGCACTATCGGAACGATGCTGACCTTCGTCGTCACCGGCCCGATTGTGGCGCACAGCGGTCCACAGGCGGCGCTACTCACCGCGAATGGCCTGTATGCGGTGGTCTTTGTGATGTGCTTTGCGCTCGGCTTTGTGTCCCGTCATCGCCAGCATAGCGCGCCGGCTACGCATTGATAATCCTTGCCGGATGGCGACATCGCCCTCCGGCACTCTCCCCCCTCCTGACGGGGTAGGCCTGTTGGTCTAAAAACCCCTCATTTTGTATGTTATTTGTACAAACCTGAAAAGCCTGACAATTCCGCCACTTATAAAAATCCAGACAAATCAGCCATATACCCATTAAGAGGTATATAAAGGTGAATTTGATTTACATCAATAAGCGGGGTTGCTGAATCGTTAAGGTAGGCGGTAATAGAAAAGAAATCGAGGCAAAAATGAGCAAAGTCAGACTCGCTATTATCGGTAATGGTATGGTCGGCCACCGCTTTATTGAGGATCTCCTTGATAAATCCGACGCTAGCCTGTTCGACATTACCGTGTTCTGTGAAGAACCCCGTAAAGCCTATGACCGTGTCCACCTGTCATCCTACTTCTCTCACCACACCGCGGAAGAGCTCTCTCTGGTGCGTGAAGGATTTTACGAGAAGCACGGCGTGAAGGTACTGGTTGGCGAACGCGCAATTACCATTAACCGTCAGGAGAAAGTGATTCACTCCAGCGCGGGTCGTACCGTTTATTATGACAAGCTGATCATGGCGACCGGTTCCTATCCGTGGATCCCGCCGATTAAAGGCTCCGAAACCCAGGATTGCTTCGTTTACCGTACCATTGAAGACCTCAACGCTATCGAAGCCTGCGCCCGTCGCAGCAAGCGCGGGGCGGTGGTCGGCGGCGGTCTGCTGGGGCTGGAAGCCGCTGGCGCGCTGAAAAACCTCGGCGTGGAAACGCACGTCATTGAATTTGCGCCAATGCTGATGGCGGAACAGCTCGATCAGATGGGCGGCGAGCAGCTACGTCGCAAGATCGAAAGCATGGGCGTGCGTGTACACACCAGTAAAAATACGCAAGAGATTGTTCAGCAGGGTAACGAAGCGCGTAAGACTATGCGTTTTGCCGACGGCAGCGAGCTGGAAGTCGATTTTATCGTCTTCTCTACCGGTATTCGCCCCCGCGACAAGCTGGCTACCCAGTGCGGTCTGGCCGTCGCGCAGCGCGGCGGTATCGTGATTAACGACACCTGCCAGACGTCCGACCCGGATATCTACGCTATCGGCGAGTGCGCCAGTTGGAACAACCGCGTTTACGGTCTGGTCGCACCGGGCTATAAAATGGCCCAGGTTGCCGTTGACCATATCCTCGGCAGTGAAAACGCCTTTGAAGGCGCGGATCTCAGCGCCAAGCTGAAGCTGCTGGGCGTGGACGTCGGCGGCATCGGCGACGCGCATGGCCGCACGCCGGGCGCGCGTAGCTACGTTTACCTCGATGAAAGCAAAGAAGTCTACAAACGTCTTATTGTCAGCGAAGATAACAAAACTCTGCTCGGCGCAGTACTGGTCGGCGACACCAGCGATTACGGCAATTTGCTGCAACTGGTACTGAACGCCATCGAACTGCCGGAAAACCCGGATTCGCTGATCCTGCCGTCGCACGCGGGCAGTGGTAAACCCGCTATCGGCGTGGATAAACTGCCGGACAGCGCGCAGATCTGCTCCTGCTTCGATGTGACTAAAGGCGATCTGATCGCCGCTATCAATAAAGGCTGCCATACCGTGGCGGCGCTGAAAGCGGAAACCAAAGCCGGAACCGGCTGCGGCGGCTGCATCCCGCTGGTGACGCAGGTACTGAACGCCGAACTGGCGAAACAGGGTATTGAAGTCAACAACAACCTGTGCGAGCACTTTGCTTATTCTCGTCAGGAACTGTTCCACTTAATCCGCGTGGAAGGTATCAAAACCTTTGAAGAACTGCTGGCGAAACACGGTAAAGGCTACGGCTGCGAAGTGTGTAAGCCGACCGTCGGTTCGCTGCTGGCGTCGTGCTGGAACGAATACATCCTCAAACCGCAGCACACGCCGCTACAGGATACTAACGATAACTTCCTGGCGAATATCCAGAAAGACGGTACTTACTCGGTGATCCCGCGCTCGGCGGGCGGTGAAATCACCCCGGAAGGTCTGGTGGCCGTGGGGCGTATCGCCCGCGAGTTTAACCTCTATACCAAAATCACCGGTTCTCAGCGTATCGGTCTGTTTGGCGCGCAAAAAGACGATCTGCCGGAAATCTGGCGTCAACTGATTGAAGCCGGTTTCGAAACCGGTCACGCGTACGCCAAAGCGCTGCGGATGGCGAAAACCTGCGTCGGCAGCACCTGGTGCCGCTACGGCGTGGGCGACAGCGTCGGTTTCGGCGTGGAGCTGGAAAACCGCTACAAAGGCATTCGCACCCCGCACAAAATGAAGTTCGGCGTCTCCGGCTGTACCCGTGAATGTGCGGAAGCGCAGGGTAAAGATGTCGGCATTATCGCCACTGAGAAAGGCTGGAACCTGTACGTCTGCGGTAACGGCGGCATGAAACCGCGTCATGCGGATCTGCTGGCAGCCGATCTCGATCGCGACACGCTGATCAAGTACCTCGACCGCTTTATGATGTTCTACATCCGTACTGCCGACAAACTGACCCGTACCGCGCCGTGGTTAGACAACCTGGAAGGCGGCATCGAGTATCTGAAATCGGTCATCATCGACGATAAGCTGGGCCTGAACGAACATCTGGAGGAAGAGATGGCGCGCCTGCGCGCAGCGGTGGTCTGCGAGTGGACGGAGACCGTCAACACGCCAGCGGCGCAGGTTCGTTTCAAACACTTCATCAACAGCGACAAGCGCGACCCAAATGTCCAGGTCGTCCCGGAACGTGAACAGCATCGACCGGCCACGCCGTATGAACGTATCCCGGTCACTCTGGTGGAGGAAAACGCATGAGTCAGTGGCAAAACATCTGCAAAATCGATGACATCCTGCCGGGAACCGGCGTCTGCGCGCTGTCAGGCGGCGAACAGGTGGCGATTTTCCGTCCTTACCATAGCGATCAGGTGTTTGCGATCAGCAACATCGACCCGTTCTTTGAGGCCAGTGTGCTGTCTCGTGGACTGATTGCGGAACACCAGGGCGAACTGTGGGTCGCCAGCCCGCTGAAAAAGCAGCGCTTCCGCCTGAGCGATGGTTTGTGCATGGAAGATGAGCAGTTCTCTGTGAAACAGTACGACGCGCGGGTAAAAGACGGCGTGGTGCAGTTGCGCGGTTAATTATTTTTGGGAGGCGCAACGCCTCCCCTTTTTTGACGTACTTGTAGGTCTTTTATTGGTAGGCCTGATAAGCGTAGCGCCATCAGGCAATTGCAAAAGCACATTGCCGGATGGCGGCATAAATGCCTTATCCGGCCTACGGTTACGATTTTTTTTATTTTTTGTACTTCAAGGATAATCAAATGTTTACAGACACTATTAATAAGTGTGCGGCTAACGCTGCGCGCATCGCACGCCTGTCGGCGAATAATCCGCTCGGCTTCTGGGTCAGTTCGGCAATGGCCGGGGCTTATGTCGGTCTCGGCATCATTCTTATTTTCACCCTCGGCAATCTGCTCGACCCGTCAGTGCGTCCTTTGGTGATGGGAGCGACCTTTGGTATCGCCTTAACGCTGGTCATCATCGCCGGTTCCGAACTGTTTACCGGCCACACCATGTTCCTGACGCTGGGCGTCAAAGCAGGCACTATCAGCCACGGTCAAATGTGGGCTATCCTGCCGCAAACCTGGCTCGGCAACCTGGTCGGTTCCGTCTTTGTCGCCCTGCTTTACAGCTGGGGCGGCGGCAGTTTGTTGCCGGTAGATACCAGCATCGTTCACTCAGTCGCGCTGGCGAAAACCACCGCGCCCGCCACAGTACTGTTCTTCAAAGGCGCGCTGTGTAACTGGCTGGTTTGTCTGGCAATCTGGATGGCAATCCGCACCGAAGGCACGGCAAAATTTCTTGCTATCTGGTGGTGTCTACTGGCGTTTATCGCTTCCGGCTACGAGCACTCCGTCGCGAATATGACGCTGTTCGCCCTCTCCTGGTTTGGTCATCACAGCGACGCCTATACCCTGTCCGGAATCGGACACAACCTGTTATGGGTCACTCTGGGTAATACTTTGTCCGGCGTCGTGTTCATGGGATTGGGTTATTGGTATGCTACGCCGAAATCGGAGCGTCCTGTTCCGCAAAAAACCAACCAAATTAAGGTTACAGCCAACCATTAAGGGGTAATGTCGTGGACCATTTGCCTATATTTTGTCAATTACGCGACCGCGACTGTCTGATCGTCGGCGGTGGCGATGTCGCAGAACGCAAAGCACGGTTACTGCTGGAAGCAGGCGCACGTTTAACGGTCAATGCGCTAACCTTTATTCCACAGTTCACCGTATGGGCAAATGAAGGCATGTTGACTCTGGTTGAGGGTCCGTTCGACGAAGCGCTTCTCGACTCGTGTTGGCTGGCGATCGCGGCCACCGACGACGATACCGTCAACCAGCGCGTCAGCGACGCGGCGGAGTCACGCCGTATCTTCTGCAACGTGGTGGATGCGCCGAAAGCCGCCAGCTTTATCATGCCCTCCATTATTGACCGCTCGCCGCTGATGGTCGCCATCTCCTCGGGCGGCACTTCCCCAGTGCTGGCGCGTCTGCTGCGCGAGAAACTGGAATCGCTGCTGCCGCAGCATCTGGGGCAGGTCGCGCGCTATGCCGGGCAACTCCGCGCCCGAGTGAAAAAGCAGTTTGCCACGATGGGCGAACGTCGTCGCTTCTGGGAAAAATTTTTCGTCAATGACCGGCTGGCGCAGTCGCTGGCGAATGCCGATGAGAAAGCGGTTAACGCGACAACCGAACGCCTGTTTAGCGAACCGCTGGATCACCGTGGCGAAGTCGTGCTGGTCGGCGCCGGGCCGGGCGATGCCGGACTGCTGACGCTGAAAGGGTTACAACAAATCCAACAGGCGGATATCGTGGTTTACGATCGCCTCGTCTCCGACGACATTATGAACCTGGTACGCCGCGATGCCGATCGGGTCTTTGTGGGGAAACGCGCGGGTTACCACTGCGTCCCACAGGAAGAAATCAACCAGATCCTGCTGCGTGAAGCGCAAAAAGGTAAACGCGTGGTACGCCTGAAAGGCGGCGATCCCTTTATCTTTGGTCGCGGCGGCGAAGAGCTGGAAACGCTGTGTCATGCCGGTATTCCTTTCTCGGTAGTGCCGGGGATTACCGCGGCTTCCGGTTGCTCCGCCTACTCCGGTATTCCGCTAACCCATCGCGATTACGCCCAGAGCGTACGTCTGGTCACCGGTCACCTGAAAACCGGCGGCGAGCTGGACTGGGAAAACCTGGCGGCAGAAAAACAGACGCTGGTGTTCTACATGGGGCTGAATCAGGCAGCGACTATCCAGGAAAAACTGATCGCATTCGGTATGCAGGCCGATATGCCGGTTGCGCTGGTAGAAAACGGTACCTCTGTGAAGCAACGCGTCGTCCACGGTGTACTGACGCAGCTCGGTGAATTAGCGCAACAGGTTGAAAGCCCGGCGCTGATTATCGTTGGCCGGGTCGTTGGCTTACGCGATAAATTAAATTGGTTCTCTAATTATTAATTAAAATAAAGCCCTGAATAACAGGGCTTTATTTTACAACTACTCGTAATCTCAAATTATTTTTACTTAAAAGTGAATTAAGAAATCAACTTTAAATACACCAGACAAATTTAAATAGTAATAATCCTGCCTAAAAACCCTTTTATTCGTCAAATACACTTCTCATTCATTCATACAATAAATAACACCGTTAAGCATTCAATTTGACCTGACCTGGTTATCGGGTGATAAAATAAACACTAAAGCATAATTTTTCTTCTGGCCATTTCATCATTGCCTGTACCGCTCTCTGCATATGTTTAGTACGCAAGGAAAATATTAATTAAGGATGAACCCTATGCAAAAGAAAAAACTTATTTCTATCGCTATCGCTTTAACGCTACAAAGTTATTACATTCCGGCCATCGCCGCAGAAAATAACGATGATGAAAAAGAATGTCCCAGTAATATCTCCTCCCTGCCTAAAGAAAAACGCGCAAAACTCTCACCGACCTGCCTTGCTACACCTGAAAATGATAATCACTGGGGCTGGGTTGCTGGCGGCGTTGCTGCACTGGTCGCAGGTGTGGCTATTGGCGTTGAAAATAACGGTGGCGGAGATTCTAATCATTCTTATACCCCCCCTACGCCCGATAATGGCGGCGACGTTACCCCGCCCGACGATGGCGGCAACGTCACCCCGCCCGACGATGGCGGCGATGATAATGTGATCCCACCCGATGATAGCGGCGATGACGATGTGACCCCACCCGACGATAGCGGCGATGACGATGTAACCCCGCCCGACGATAGCGGCGATGACGATGTAACCCCGCCTGATGATAGCGGCGATGACGATGTAACCCCGCCCGACGATAGCGGCGATGACGATGTAACCCCGCCTGACGATAGCGGCGATGACGATGTAACCCCGCCTGATGATAGCGGCGATGACGATGTAACCCCGCCCGACGATAGCGGCGATGACGATGTAACCCCGCCTGACGATAGCGGCGATGACGATGTGACCCCGCCCGATGATAGCGGCGATGACGATGTAACCCCGCCCGATGATAGCGGCGATGACGACGACACGCCCCCGGATGACTCTGTTATTACCTTCAGCAACGGCGTCACCATCGATAAAGGCAAAGACACCCTGACCTTCGATAGCTTCAAACTGGATAACGGCAGCGTTCTCGAGGGTGCCGTGTGGAATTATTCAGAACAGGACAACCAGTGGCAGCTCACCACCGCGGACGGCAAAACGCTGAACGTCACCGACTGGGACGTGACCGACGCCAATGCCGCCGTGATTGAAGGCACCCAGGAAAACGGTCTCTACTGGAAGTACGACAGCCGTGGCTATCTGATTATTGCCGACGATAAAACCACCGTTATCAGCGGCGATGACCAGGCGCATAACTCCGATCGCGGCATGGATATCAGCGGCCAGGATCGCACCGGCGTGATTATTTCCGGCGATAGAACCGTCAACACGCTCACCGGGGACTCCAGTGTGACCGACGGCGCCACCGGCATGGTTATCTCCGGCGACGGCACCACCAACACCATTTCTGGCCACTCAACGGTGGACAACGCCACCGGCGCGCTGATTTCCGGCAACGGCACCACCACTAATTTCGCCGGTGACATTGCCGTGAGCGGCGGCGGCACCGCCATCATCATCGACGGCGACAACGCCACGATTAAGAATACCGGTACCTCTAACATCAGCGGCGCAGGCTCCACCGGCACCGTCATTGACGGCAATAACGCCCGCGTCAACAATGACGGTGATATGACCATCACCGACGGCGGCACCGGCGCCCACATTACCGGCGACGACGTGGTTATCGATAACGCCGGGAGCACCACCGTCAGCGGCGCAGACGCCACGGCGCTGTATATCGATGGCGACAACGCACTCGTTATCAACGAAGGTAATCAGACTATCTCCGGCGGCGCCGTCGGTACGCGAATTGACGGCGACGACGCCCATACCACCAATACCGGTGATATCGCGGTGGATGGCGCGGGCTCTGCCGCCGTGATTATCAATGGCGACAACGGCAGCCTGACCCAGGCGGGCGATCTGCTGGTCACCGACGGCGCGATGGGCATCATCACCTACGGTACCGGAAATGAAGCAAAAAATACCGGCAACGCCACCGTACGTGATGCGGACTCGGTGGGTTTTGTGGTTGCAGGCGAAAAAAACACCTTCAAAAACAAAGGGGATATTGACGTCAGCCTTAACGGCACCGGCGCGCTGGTGAGCGGCGATATGTCGCAGGTTACGCTGGATGGCGATATTAACGTTGTCTCAGTCCAGGACAGCGAAGGCGTATTTAGCTCAGCGACAGGCGTGAACGTGAGCGGCGACAGCAACGCCGTTGATATCACCGGCAACGTAAATATCAGCGCCGACTACGGGCAGGATGCTCTGGCTGCCGGGGCGCCCCCGTTAACCGGCGTTGTTGTCGGCGGTAACGGCAATAACGTTACCCTTAATGGCGCGCTGAATATTGATGACAACGATCTGTCCGCCACCAGCGGACAATACCTGGACGTTGTTGGCCTGAGCGTAACAGGTGATGATAACGACGTTGAGATTGGCGGCGGTATTAATATCACCCACAGCGAGGATCCACGTGATGGAACCTCTTCAGACGTTACCGGCATCAGCGTCAGCGGTAACAGTACCGTTACGCTAAACGGTCATTCTACCATTGATACCAACACGTTAGTGGGTGGTCACGTTGTACTGGCGCGGGTCAACAACGGCGGCTCCCTGATTCTGGATGATGGCTCGGTTGTTGACGTTAATGTCAGTTATATACCCACAGGCTTTTTCACCTACAACGCGTTGCTGATGGCTGATGGCGAAGGCACATCAATTGAAAATAAAGGCGATATTACAAGCCATGGCGTATACGCAGATAACGGCGCGAAAGTCAGCAACAGCGGAGATATTCTTGTCTACGCGACCAGTAGCAACAGCAGTGAGGATCGTGCAGCCATCACAAGGGCTAGTGGCGAGGGATCGGCTGTTCATAACAAAGCCGGCGGCGATATCACCATCATTTCTGACCAGACGCCGCAGGGCAGTGGCGGTGATGGCGCATACCCACTGAAATGGTACACCCACACCTTTTACGCCATGTTGGCTACGGGTGATGGCGATGTCGTTAGTGATAAGGACGCCACTATCCATTTGCAGGGCGCGGGTGTATATGGCGTATCCGCCAGCAGAGGAACAGCGTCAAACGCAGGCGATATCTATCTGGACGGCTTTGTCCCGACGCTGGACGATGAAAATAACATCATCAGCACCAGCTACTGGCAGCCGTCATCGCTCTATCTCACCAGCTCAGGAATGGTGGCGGGTTCCACCGATGCCGATGGCGACGCCACCGCTATCAACACCGGCACCATTACCGTTAACAACGCCGGGTTCGGCATGATGGCGCTCAACGGCGGCACCGCCATTAACCAGGGCGTAATCACCCTGACTGCCGATGCAGGCGTGACCGGCCAGGCAAACGAGCTGGTCGGCATGGCGGCGCTCAACGGCGGCACCGTCATCAACGACACCAGCGGTATCATCAATATTGATGCCGATTACGGCCAGCCCTTCCTGACCGACGGCAGTAGCACCGTAGTTAACTACGGCACCGTTTGCTATGACAGCGCTTGCCAGAACAGTGACGAGTACAACCCAACCGATAGCAATGTATCCCTTTCCTTTAGAGATGGTGATGAGATTACCGCCGAGGGTGAAACGCTGACCGGTGAAACCATCCTCACCAATCCGGTTGCAACAGAAACCGTACACGTTAGCAATGCGGGAACCGTCAGCGGCGGTAAAGTCATCATTAAAAATTACGGCGATGTCACCAACGAATCCACTGGCAGTATCAGCAGTGTAAGTATTGAGACAGGGGGTATCTACACCAACGACGGCACAACGGCCGCCGTTTCCGTAGACGGCGGCGTCTTCAACAATACTGGTACCGTCACCGGGAAAACCGGCACCACGGTAGCAGGTTCCGTTATTAACAACAGCGGTTCCATGAACACGGTTGAGCAGTGGACCAGTACCATGAACAATACCGGTACGGTGACAGCCTGGACTGGCGCATCGGGCAGTGCGGTACTGAACAACAACACAGGCGGCGAGGTTGATAAACTGACCTTTACCGCCGCTGCAACCGTCAATAACGCCGGCGTGATTAAAAACGGCTCTGTCGATAAAAGCGGGACGCTTAATAACCTCGAAGATGGTGTGATGACGCTGGCGGATAACGGCCTGTGGTCCGGCACCTTCAATAACTGGGGGACGGTAAACAGCGATGCCGATATCGCGACTGGAGGAAATGGGCACACGCTGTACAACGGTTCTACCGGCGTCATTAACGGGCAAATTACTACCTCGAAAAATAATGGCGGCAGTAAAGCCATTAACGACGGCACCATCAACATTGATAAAACCAACAATGTGGCGATGTCTGCGCACGGCAGCGCGAAGATGGTCAATAACGGCACTATCAATGTGGGTACAGTCGGCACCACGCAAACCGGAATGGTCGGGATGCAGTTGGAATCAGATGCAAAATCCGATGCAGTGATCGAGAACAATGGCACCATCAATATTTACGCCAGCAACTCCTACGCCTTCAGCCAGTTGGGCAGCAACGGCCATATCGTCAACAACGGCACGGTCTACATTGATGACAGCGTGACCGGTTCCGGCTTTATCAAGCAGGACGGTAAAACCATTGAAGGCAGCGGCGAAAACGGCGACGGTACGGAAGTGCATTATGTTGACTTCACTGCCCCCACGGAACCCACCATTACCGATGGCTCGACGACCGTTACCACCAGCGACAGTGCAGATTCATCTGCCACCAACAACCTGTCGGGCTACGTGGTCGGCACCAGCGCTGATGGTAGCGCCGGTAAATTGATGGTCAGCAATGCCAGCATGAACGGTGTGGAAATTAACACCGGGTTCACCGCAGGTACCGCCGACACCACCGTCAGCTTTGACAACGTGGTTGAGGGCAGCAACCTGTCCGACGCAGGCGCGATTCAGTCCACTTCCGTCGTCTGGAACGCCCAGGGTAGCCAGGATGCCGACGGCAACGTTGACGTCACCATGACTAAAAACGCCTATGCCGATGTGGCGACCGACAGCTCGGTAAGCGACGTGGCGCAGGCGCTGGACGCCGGTTACACCAACAACGAGCTGTACACCAGCCTCAACGTGGGTACTACCGCCGAGCTGAACAGCGCACTCAAGCAGGTGAGCGGTGCTCAAGCCACCACGGTATTCCGTGAAGCGCGTGTACTCAGCAACCGCTTTACCATGCTGGCCGACGCCGCGCCGCACATCAAAGATGGCCTGGCGTTCAACGTCGTAGCGAAAGGCGACCCGCGTGCGGAGCTGGGCAACGACACCCAGTACGACATGCTGGCATTACGCCAGACGTTGGATCTCACCGCCAGCCAGAATCTGACGCTGGAGTACGGTATTGCGCGTCTGGATGGCGACGGTTCGAAAACCGCAGGCGATAACGGCCTGACCGGCGGCTACAGTCAGTTCTTTGGTCTGAAGCACAGCATGGCGTTTGATGAAGGTCTGGCGTGGAACAACAGCCTGCGCTATGACGTGCATAACCTCGACAGCAGCCGTTCTGTCGCCTATGGCGATGTCAACAAAATTGCCGATTCCGACATGCGTCAGCAGTACCTTGAGTTTCGCAGTGAAGGGGCGAAAACTTTCACCATGATGAGTGATACGCTGAAAGTCACGCCGTATGCCGGAGTGAAATTCCGTCACACCATGGAAGATGGCTACAAAGAGCACAGCGCCGGAGATTTTAACCTGTCCATGAACTCTGGCAACGAAACGGCGGTAGACTCTATTGTCGGCCTGAAGCTGGATTACGCCGCGAAAGACGGCTGGAGCGCCACCGCTACCCTGGAAGGCGGCCCGAACCTGAGCTACAGCAAGAGCCAGCGTACAGCGTCATTACAGGGTGCGGCGGGTCAATCGTTCGGCGTGGATGACGGTCAAAAAGGCGGCGGCGTTAATGGTCTGGCAACCATCGGCGTGAAATACAGCAGCAATGATACCGCGCTACATCTGGATGCCTACCAGTGGAAGGAAGACGGTATCAGCGATAAAGGCTTTATGCTTAACGTTAAGAAAACATTTCGTTAAATAAACGACATTATATAACACTAATAAAGGCCGCTTATTATTAAGCGGCCTTTTTAAATCATATCCCCTGGTAAAGATAAAGTCCTTATTTGGACTACCTGTATAGTTTAATAATTGCTATCGTACTATACGCTAAATAGATCTTATATTTATTCCACCAGTAGTGCTCGTTTTATCAACAAGGATTTTGAAATGTTTAAATTTGTAAAAATTGCCGTTGTGGCAGGGGTTCTGGCGACGCTCACTGCTTGTACTGGTCATATCGAAAACAAAAAAAATAACTGCAGCTACGATTATTTGCTGCACCCTGCAATTTCTATTTCTAAAATTATTGGCGGTTGCGGCCCGGCTGCCGATCAATAATAGAAACGACTGCGCAGATACAAAAAAACCGGGATTTTCCCGGTTTTTTTACAGGTCTGATAAACGGTACGGCGCAGATGCCTTGTCCAACTTACGCTCGTTTGTAGGCCCGATAAGCCAGCGCCATCGGGCAAGCAATAACCCTTACGGTTTCGCCACAAAGCCAATGGCTTCGTAAACGGCTTTCAGCGTTTCGGCCGCACGTGCGCTGGCTTTTTCCGCCCCGTCTTTCATCACCTTCTGCAAGAACGCTTCGTCGTTGCGGAAACGGTGATAGCGCTCCTGCAACTCAGACAACATTCCGGAAACCGCCTCCGCCACTTCGCCTTTCAAATGGCCATACATTTTACCTTCAAACTGTTTTTCCAGTTCAGGAATGCTCTGACCGGTCACGGCGGAAAGAATATCCAGCAGGTTAGAGACACCCGCTTTCTCTTTCACATCATAACGCACTACCGGCGGCTCGTCGGAGTCAGTGACCGCACGTTTGATTTTCTTCACTACCGATTTCGGATCTTCCAGCAGGCCGATCACGTTATTACGGTTATCGTCCGATTTGGACATTTTCTTTGTCGGCTCCAGCAGCGACATCACACGCGCGCCGGATTTTGGAATAAACGGTTCCGGTACTTTGAAAATATCGCCATACAGCCCGTTGAAACGCTGGGCGATATCGCGGCTCAGTTCCAGATGCTGCTTCTGATCTTCGCCTACCGGCACCAGATTGGTTTGGTACAACAGGATGTCTGCCGCCATCAGCACCGGGTAATCAAACAGGCCGGCGTTAATGTTTTCCGCATAGCGCGCAGATTTATCTTTAAACTGCGTCATACGGCTCAGCTCGCCGAAATAGGTATAGCAGTTCAGCGCCCAGCCAAGCTGCGCATGTTCCGGCACATGGGACTGAACGAAAATAGTGCTCTTTTCAGGATCAATACCACATGCCAGGTACAGCGCCAGCGTATCCAGCGTCGCTTTACGTAGCTGCTGCGCGTCCTGACGCACGGTAATAGCATGTTGGTCTACGATGCAGTAGATGCAATGATAGTCATCCTGCATGTTTACCCACTGACGCAATGCCCCCATATAGTTGCCAATGGTCAATTCACCTGAGGGCTGTGCGCCACTAAAAACGATGGGCTTAGTCATTTTTTATTTCCTGGTTATCGCTATGCGGAAGCCCAAGTGCGGGCAAAAGATCGTTAAAACTGTCATAAATGACGTCCGGCTCGCTAAGAGCGATCGCTTCGCCATAATTGTAGCCGTATGTCAGGCCAACCGAAGGGCAGCCCGCCGCTTTTGCAGCCTGAATATCATTACGCGAATCGCCGACAAAAAGCATCTGCTCCGGCATCATGCCCAGCCGGCTTGCCACCAGCAACAGCGGCTCCGGATGCGGCTTCTTATTTTGCACATCATCGCCGCCGATAACCACACTAAAGTATTTGGCGATATCAAGCGATTCCAGCAACGGCGCGACGAACGGCGTCGGCTTATTCGTCACCAGACCTAATGACAATCCGCTGGCGTGCAGCGCGCCCAGCGTATCGGCGACATGCGGAAATAAAAAGGTGCCTTCTTCCGCCACTTCGCCATAATACCTGTCGAACAGTTTACGCAGAATGCGTACCTGTTCCTCGGCAGGAATATCTTCATCAACGGGCGGTTTCCCCATCGTCTTACGCAGCGTGGCGCGCTCTTGGCGAGCCCAGGTCAGCGCGCGTTCCATCAATACGTCTGCGCCGTTACCAATCCAGGTAATCACGCGCTCCTCGCCCGCGACCGGCAGTTCCAGCGCATACAGCGCCATATCCACCGCCGCGGCAAGACCCGGCGCGCTATCCACCAGCGTACCGTCAAGATCAAAGGCGACGCCCCGAATATTCTGCAACTTATCCATGACTTACCTTTGCCAGCTCACTGCGCATTTCATCAATCACTTTTTTGTAGTCGGGTTTATCGAAAATTGCCGACCCCGCAACAAACATGTCCGCACCTGCTGCGGCGATCTCGCCGATATTGTTCACCTTCACGCCGCCGTCCACTTCCAGGCGAATGTCGTAACCGGACGCATCAATGCGGCGACGCACTTCGCGCAGTTTATCCAGCGTCTGCGGAATAAAAGACTGGCCGCCGAAGCCTGGGTTCACGGACATCAGCAGGATCACATCCAGTTTGTCCATGACGTAATCGAGATAACTGAGCGACGTTGCCGGGTTGAATACCAGCCCCGCTTTACAGCCGTGTTCTTTAATCAGCTGTAGCGTGCGGTCAACATGTTCGGAGGCTTCCGGGTGAAAGGTAATGATGCTCGCGCCAGCGGCGGCAAAGTCGGGCACGATACGGTCGACTGGCTTGACCATCAGGTGAACATCAATAGGCGCGGTAATACCGTACTGACGCAGGGATTTCAGCACCATCGGGCCGATAGTCAGATTCGGCACATAGTGATTATCCATGACGTCAAAGTGTACAACATCAGCACCGGCAGCCAGCGCTTTGGCGGTGTCTTCACCCAGGCGAGCAAAATCAGCCGACAGAATTGAGGGGGCAATCAAATACTGTTTCATCCGCTTCTCCTTGAGAATTATTTTCTTGCAGGCGTTGCGACTCCTGGTTGGTACAGAGCCAGCAGTTCGTCCACCTTTTTACGTGTGCCGCCGTTGCTGCTTATACTGCGTCTAACTTTGACGACATGCAATTTTGCGAGTTGATACCACTCGCGTGTGAGCGCCGTATCATGGTTGGAAATGAGCACCGGTATCCGGTTACTGACCAGATTCTCAGCGATTTCCGCCAGATGCGCTTGTTGCGTCAGGCTAAAACTTTTGGTGTGATACGCTGTGAAGTTAGCCGTGGCGGACAACGGCGCATAAGGCGGATCGCAATAGACCACCGACGACTTGTCCGCACGCGCCATACTGTCTGCGTATGACTCACAGTAAAAGAACGCATTCTGCGCTTTTTCTGCAAAGTGGTACAACTCCGCTTCCGGGAAGTAAGGTCTTTTATAACGACCAAACGGTACATTAAATTCCCCGCGCAAGTTATAGCGGCAGAGTCCGTTATAACCGTAGCGGTTCAGATATAAAAACAGTACCGCCCGACGAAAGGGGTCCTGGCAGGTATTGAACTCCTCACGGAGTTGGTAATAGACCTCAGCCTGGTTAGTTTCAGGCATAAACAGCTCGCGCGAAGCCTGTACATACTCGTCAGTACGTAACTTCACGATGTTATAGAGGCTAATAAGGTCGCTGTTGATATCGGCGAGGATATAACGAGAAAAGTCGGTGTTAAGAAACACCGATCCGGCACCCACAAAAGGTTCGACAAGGCACTCGCCTTTTGGCAAATGTCGTTTGATATCATCAAGCAGAGGGTATTTTCCCCCTGCCCACTTCAAAAAAGCGCGATTTTTTTTCATGCTGACTAACTAATTACACCTTCTCCGGCTGTGGAGAAAGCTCCGACAGCATCCTGCGCTTTAGGCTGTGCCGCGTTGCTTTACGGCGCATTTGACGGTAGCAAATGCGCCCCTCGCGCCTGTCCTGAACAAAAATAGCTGTCAGCGACACTCACAGGCAATTGCAGGACACAGCCTGGATTATTTCAGATCGGCCTGAACCTGATGCAACGGTTTTGCCCACGGGTTTTTCGCCTGCACATCGGCAGGTAAGGTGGACACCGCACGTTTAGCATCTTCTTTCGAAGCATACATCCCCGTTACCAGCACATACCACGGTTGTCCATTACGCGTCGTCTCGTATACCACATAATTTTTCAGGTTCTCTTTCTTCGCCCAACCGTTCAGGTTGTCGTAATTTGAAGAACTACTGAGCTGCAATGTGTAGTGGCTGGATGGCGCGCTCTTTAATGCGCCAACGTTGCCGGCGCTTTTCCCGCCGCCTGCGACAGGCGTCGTCGAGGCTTGCGCTGGCTCCGCGGTTTGTACCGGCGCAGCGCTTGCCGTCGCTGTCGGCGCAGCCGTCGTGGTGGTCGCTTTCGGCGTCGCGGCTGGCGCTGCCGGTTCCGTGCGTTTCACTGGCGCGACCGGTTTCTTCGGTTCCGCAGTGGTGGTTTTCGCCGTGGTCTGCGGTTTCTTAGGTTCAATGACGGCCTGTTTACGTTCCGGACGCGTGGTATGACGCTCGGTAGGTTCGCTAACCGCCGCCTGACGCGTCGTGCTGCCATTGCGAACTGGCGCGACGGTTGCAGGCTCTGTCGGCAACGTAGAGTTCACCGCAACATTGTTCATCTGCTCTGGATTCTGCGTCAGCGCATTATTCAGATCGCCCTGCACTTCCACGCGCTGCTGACCGTCAGCGACCACAGGCGACTGTCCCTGCGTCGGCGTTGAAGAAATCGGCGGCAACGAAATATCCTGCGACGTATTGCCCGCGGTTTGTTCTGCGGAGGTGGCGCCCGGCGCAGGCTGGGTCGCATTCGCCTGATCGGCGGCGTTACCGGAAAGATCGATACTCTTTTCGCCAGAGGCCGACGGCTCGCTGGAAGACGTTGAGGGGGCTTTCAGCGCGGAGCCGATACCGATAATCAACAGCAGCAGCACTAGCACGCCAACGCCCATCATCATGTATTGACGAGAGGCTGGCTTATGGGCCGCTTTTTTACGCTTACGTGGACGGCGTTCAACACGCTCTTCGTCCACCGTATCGTCTTCATCGGATTCGTACTCTTCTTCAACTTCAGGTTCTTCACTACGCGCTTTACGCGTACGCGTCGGACGGCGATCGTCGGCGTCCAGATCAACGTCATCAAAGTTGATCTGCGGCTCATTATCGCGTTCTGAAGATTGACGAGAACGACCAGTACGACGATCGCTGGGATCGGGTTTCAGCTCGTCTTCTGGTTTGAATTCATCCATTTAACACCCCACTCAAAGGTTAATGCTTACGACATTGCACATAACCTGAAGCTAAAAGACTGACATCTACGCAATATCAGTCTGACCTTTCTTGTTGTTACGCCTGCTGACAGTCAGCAATCGCGCTAAGAACGACTTCGTGCGACACTCCGCCGCGCACTTCACTTTTCCCTATGGCCAGCGGAAGCACTAAACGCAGCTCCCCCGCTAACACTTTTTTATCTCGCAGCATGTGCGGCAAATAGTCCTGCGCGGACATCTCGCAAGGGCCATTGACTGGCAACCCGGCCCGTTCGAGTAGAGCGATGATGCGCTGCGTATCAGCAGAACTGAACTGCCCCAAACGCTCGGATGCGCGCGCAGCCATCACTATACCTGCGGCAACGGCTTCACCATGTAACCAATTGCCATATCCCATTTCCGCTTCAATGGCGTGGCCAAAGGTATGTCCAAGATTCAGTAAAGCACGTAAGCCCGCTTCACGCTCGTCGGCGGCAACAACTTCGGCTTTCAGCTCGCAACAACGACGAATACAGTACGCCATCGCCGGGCCGTCCAGACGCAATAGCGCATCCAGATTACCCTCAAGCCAGGTGAAGAAGTCCGCGTCAAGTATAATGCCGTATTTGATCACCTCTGCCAGTCCCGATGCCAGTTCGCGTGCGGGAAGCGTTTTCAGGCAATCAAGATCGACAACCACAGAAGCGGGTTGGTAAAACGCGCCAATCATGTTTTTGCCAAGGGGATGGTTGACGGCGGTCTTCCCGCCCACGGAAGAATCAACCTGCGACAGTAAGGTAGTTGGCACCTGGATGAAACGTACGCCTCGCTGGTAGCTGGCCGCCGCAAAACCGGTAAGATCGCCAATCACGCCGCCGCCAAGCGCGACCAGCGTGGTATCACGACCATGCGGTTTTTTCAGTAACGCCGTAAACACCGTATCCAGCACCGTCAGGCTCTTATACTGCTCGCCGTCAGGAAGAATCACGCTGTCTACGTTAACGCCCGCCCGTTCGAGTACGCCGCGAACCTTGTCCAGATAAAGCGGCGCCAGGGTTTCGTTGGTCACTAACATGACCTGATCGCCTGATTTCAGCGGCAAGAATGAAGCTGGTTCGTTAAACAAACCAGCCGCGATGGTGATCGGGTAACTACGTTCCCCGAGAGTGACTGTAATCCTCTCCATGACGCGACATCCACCTTAGTTACTTGTGCCCGCTTACCCAGCGTATTCTGCTTGAATTAGTTGCTTTCCAGCATATGAATAATCTGGTTTGCCACAACCTTAGCGCTTTGATCGTCGGTGCGAATGGTGACGTCGGCAATCTCTTCGTACAGCGGATTGCGTTCGTTAGCCAGCGCTTCCAGAACTTCGCGAGGCGGTGCTTCAACCTGCAACAGCGGGCGTTTTTTATCACGCTGCGTGCGCGCCAGTTGTTTTTCGATGGTCGTTTCAAGGTAGACCACGACGCCACGCGCGGAGAGACGGTTACGCGTTTCACGCGATTTTACAGAGCCACCGCCGGTTGCCAGCACAATACCCTGTTTTTCCGTCAATTCGTTGATAACTTTTTCTTCACGATTACGGAAGCCGTCTTCACCTTCAACATCGAAGACCCAGCCCACATCAGCTCCGGTTCGTTTCTCAATCTCTTGATCAGAATCGTAAAATTCCATATTGAGTTGTTGAGCTAACTGGCGCCCAATAGTGCTTTTTCCGGCACCCATAGGCCCAACCAGAAAGATATTGCGTTTCTCTGCCATTTTTTCGGTACTACTAAGACTATTCGTTAATGGTAAACCCGCTTCACAGACACCCAGCGCAGCAGGACATGAACTGAAACCTCATAAGATATTGCGAGAGTCAGACTGAAAATTATCTCAATACTCAAGCGGGTTTGGCAACTGAATAAATCACCAAGCCTGATTGTTGCAAAACCCGAGTTAGCGTTGCCGAATGGCGGCCAGAACAACATATCCGGCCTACAAATTGCTCTACTTTCAAACAATTGTGCGCAATCCGCAGAACCAATACGTCTGCATCAGCGGACATTCAGCCGTTTATCATCGGTCTTATGCACACCTTCGGCAAGGCAAAGCGCATTAATCAATGCGTAAGCAACGAAAAGCACGACTCTCAAATCGGTACTCCTTGTATGCTAAATACATCCGCACGTCAAATCCCGCAGATGCGTTCAGTGCAAAAACAGCGCTTTTTTATGCATAAATTATTCTGTCGCCACCAGTCTGGGGGTGATAAACACCACTAATTCGCGTCGCTCGTCCTCTTTGCCGTCATGGCGGAAGAGCTGACCAAGCCAGGGAATATCCCCCAACAGCGGCACGCTATCGCTACCCGATTTATTTTTTCGCGAAAAAATACCGCCCAGCGCCAGCGTCTCGCCGCTTTTTACCTCTACCTGCGTTTCAATTTCCTGTTTATCTATCGCCAGCACTTCGCCGTCAGCCTGTTGTAGTACCTGACCGGGAACATTCTGGCTGATATGTAACTTCAGGCGGATGCGCCCTTTTTGCAAAACGGTGGGCGTCACCTCCATTCCCAGCACCGCTTCTTTAAATTCCACGGAGGTCGCGCCGCTTTCGCCGCTGGAAACCTGATAAGGAATTTCGCTGCCTTGCTTGATACTGGCTGGCTGCAGATGGGAAGCCAGCAGCCGGGGGCTGGCGATAATATCCAACTGCTGCTTTTGCTCCAGCGCTGACAGCTCCAGATCCAGCAAGCGTCCGTTAATGCGCCCGATGTTAAACCCGACGCGTGAGGTGGCGGCGGCGACGGATAAATCACTGGAAAGCGTCGTCACGTCACCCACCGCGCCCGCTTGCGTCGCGTCAGCCAGCGTCCACTTTACGCCCAGTTCCCGTAGACTCTTTTCGTTAATGGTGACGATATGCGCCGCCAGCTCCACCTGCGCCACCGGCAGATCCATTTGCGATACCCATTTTTCCAGCTCCGCCAGGGCCGCGCGGTTATCGCGCAACAGCAGGCGGTTGGTGCGCTTATCTACCATGATGGTTCCCTTCGCGCTCAGGAGTTTCTCGCCCGCTTTCGCCAGTTCGCCGGCATCGGCGTATTGCAGGCTAATGCTGCGATTTTCCAGCGGTAAATTAGCCTGAAGCCTTAACCGCTCGGCATCCTGCCGCGCACTGTATTCTTTCTGCCAGGCCTGTGAATGAACATGGAGAATATTCCCCTCCTGACGCAGCACCAGCCCCGCGCTATTGACCACCGTCTGTAGCGCCTGTTTCCACGGCACATCCGTCAGATGTAGCGATAATGTCCCGCTGACGTCCGGCGACACCACCAGATTCTGCCGCTCCTGCTCGGCTAAAGCCTGCAAAACCTGCACCACAGGGACGTCGTCAACCACCAGCGTCACTTTCGCCGCTTTTCCCGCCTGCGCGGCGGGCATCAAGGCTATCAGTATTATGGCTATCCATCGCTTCATTGTCCGCTCCCTGACGTAGCCACCGCCACTGCGGCGGCGCACAATTTTCACCGGTCGTTAACGTTAAGGCTTCCGCCGTCAGGCGGACAATCGTCCAACCGTTTTCCAGCGTCTGCCCTTCTTCCACTCGTCGCCATTTTTGCTGGCTGCCTTTAAGAATGCCTGTCCATCGCTCGCCTTTACGCACCGCGCCCTGATACCGCCACTGCGAGAGTTCCGCTATCCGGCAGCGATCTTCCGGCGGGCGGAAGGGATCGCGCATTCCTGTCAACATCAGCAAACAAAAACAGAGCAATACACCGCGGCTAGCCTTCATTCGCCAGGCGCTCCAGTTGCAGCGTCATCAATAATTCCGCCCCCTCTTTACGCAATGAAAACCGACTTACGCTCATCTCGCTTTCGGCCAACCGGACAAACAGCGACGGCACCGCATCCCAGGACGTTTTCAGCGCCATTTCTCCCCCCTGCGCCGATGGCTGCCAGTGCAGCAAACGCAGGGGAGGGGCCTGGAAATCTAACGGCGAAAAAGGACGCGGATTTTCAACGGCGCGCCCGAAAAGCGGTTCAGCCGCGACGCTCAGACGGCGCAGATGACGCCACTGTTGCCGGGCGGCCTCGCGCTGCTGGCTTAACTGCATTTGTTGCGTATCCAGCGTTTTCCAGCCGGGATAGCCCACAGATAACGCGACCGTCAGCGTCAGGCACAGCACGCCTGCACACCAACAAAAAACCCGACCACGGCGCGACATCCCGTACCAGATATCAAAGAGCGCGTTCACGGGCGGCGCTCCTCGTTAACTGATAATGGAACTGCCAGCGCCCTTGCGCATCCTGCTGCGTGGCGCCCGTGCGGTTTAGCGGAAAACTGACATAGTGACGAAGCGATGTTTCAAGCGTGAGCAGGGCGTCAAACGTTCTCGCCAGCCCTTCCAGCTCTAGCGTCTCTTGCTGATAATTGAGGCTTGTCAGCCATGCCTGATCTGGCAACAGGTTGGCAAGGTCAGTCAAGATAGATTGCCAGGCTTGCGTCAGTTCACGCTGCGCCTGACGTTGTAATCGCGCCTGTTGCTGCCGCTGACGCTGCTGCAACTGCGGTATGTTCGCCGCAAGCGCCGTCGTGCGTCCGTTTTCCGCCGTCAGTAGCAGTTCATTAATCCTCCCCTCCTGCCAAAAAACCAACCGGGCGATCGTCGCGAGGCTTGCTATCAGCAGCAGAGACGCGCCCCATACCACGCACCACAGCCGCAGACGCGCTACGTAATGTTGGCGCCGCCAGGGGAGCAAATTGACAGAATGCGCCATCAGCGTATCTCCCCTATGGCTAAACCCAGCGCAATCGCAAAGCGATAACCGTCCGGCGGAACCGGCGGTTGGCGGACGGTAACGGCGCGCCAGGGGTCGAATTCGCCTTCGGCGCATAACGAAATATGTTCCGGCACGACGGATAATGTTGCGGCAAGGTCATGCAGCGTCGTCGCCTCTCGCGCCGATTTACGCCCCCACGCATAGCGCGTCGCCCACAGCCACTGGCTCTCATCGCGCCAGACCAGACATTGCCGCCCCGAAGGTATAAACGGCAGCAAGCGCTGTAACGCGCAGGCATCGGGCGTTACAGCAGCGATGCGCACATTGAGCGTTTGCGCCAGCGTTAACAGCGCTGAAATTTCTTTGCTTTGCACGGCGGTAACGTTGAACGCGGGGCTCAGCGCATCGTCCTGAAAGTCGAAACGCAATAAGTCCGGATCCATATCCAGCTCACGCGCCATCGTTTGTGAAAGCCATGCGACTTGCTCACGTTCCCGCAGACGCATCGGCGGATGTGGAAAAGCGCGTTGCAATGTCCGATTTGCGGGAAAAGAGAGATAAATACGGTGACGTAGCGGCAGCTCACGGCTCCAGGGTCGCAGTACGTGAGCCAGCGATTGCGGGTCAGGAATCGTACCCTCTGCCGTGGAGGCGTTCATCAGCGGCAGTCGCCACCAACGTTGCAGGGACCAGCCCGATGCGCCGCGAATAACGGCGATGGCCAGCGCTTCATGCTGCTGAATATGCAATCCTATTTGCCAGGTTTTAAAAGCCATAACGGTCGATCTCCTTATCACCCGTCGCGTTAACGGGTATATCAATGCGTCTGGCTTGCCTTTATACTACCGCGCGTTTGTTTATAAACTGCCCAAATGACACTAAATGGGAAATCTCCAGTGAAGTTCGTAAAGTATTTATTGATCCTTGCAGTATGTTGCATCCTGCTGGGAGCAGGCTCGATTTATGGCCTTTATCGCTATATTGAGCCGCAGCTACCTGACGTCGCGACATTGAAAGATGTGCGTTTGCAAATTCCGATGCAGGTTTACAGCGCGGATGGCGAACTTATCGCGCAATATGGCGAAAAACGCCGTATTCCCGTTACGCTCGATCAAATTCCGCCGGAAATGATCAACGCCTTTATCGCCACCGAAGATAGCCGCTTTTATGAGCATCACGGCATTGACCCGGTAGGTATTTTCCGTGCGGCCAGCGTCGCGCTCTTCTCCGGTCACGCATCGCAGGGAGCAAGTACCATTACCCAGCAACTGGCGCGAAACTTCTTCCTTAGCCCCGAACGCACGCTGATGCGCAAGATCAAGGAAGCGTTTCTGGCGATTCGTATTGAGCAGTTGCTGAATAAAAATGAGATCCTCGAACTCTATCTGAACAAGATCTATCTCGGCTACCGCGCCTATGGCGTTGGCGCGGCGGCACAGGTCTACTTTGGTAAGACGGTCGACCAGCTTAGTCTAAGCGAAATGGCGGTTATCGCCGGGCTACCTAAAGCGCCTTCTACCTTTAACCCGCTCTACTCGATGGATCGGGCGGTGGCGCGCCGTAACGTAGTGCTTTCGCGAATGTTAAGCGAGGGATATATCACTCAGGCGCAGTACGATCAGGCACGTAGCGAACCTATCGACGCAAATTATCACGCGCCGGAAATCGCCTTCTCCGCGCCTTATCTGTCGGAAATGGTGCGCCAGGAAATGTATAACCATTATGGCGAAAGCGCCTACGAAGATGGTTATCGTATTTACACGACCATCACCCGCAAAGTGCAGCAGGCCGCGCAACAGGCGGTGCGTAATAACGTGCTGGACTATGACATGCGCCACGGCTATCGCGGCCCGGCGAATGTGCTATGGAAAGTGGGCGAAACGGCGTGGGACAGTAAAAAAATTACCGATACGTTGAAAGCGTTGCCGACCTACGGACCGCTGCTTCCCGCCGTGGTCACCAGCGCTAATCCGCAAGAGGCGACCGCTGCGCTTGCCGACGGTACGTCCGTTTCGCTACATATGGAAGGAATGCGTTGGGCGCGGCCTTACCGCTCGGATACACAGCAGGGGCCGACGCCGCGTAAAGTTACCGATGTCGTCCAGACAGGTCAGCAAATCTGGGTTCGTCAGGTGGATAACGACTGGTGGCTGGCGCAGGTACCGGAAGTGAACTCCGCGCTGGTTTCGCTTAACCCGCAAACAGGCGCGGTACTGGCGCTGGTCGGCGGTTTCGATTTTAATCAGAGTAAATTTAACCGCGCGACGCAAGCTTTGCGTCAGGTGGGGTCGAACATCAAACCGTTCCTCTACACCGCCGCAATGGATAAAGGGCTGACGCTCGCCAGTATGCTCAACGATGTGCCGATTTCCCGCTGGGACGCCGGGGCAGGTTCAGACTGGCGTCCGAAAAACTCCCCGCCGCAGTACGCCGGACCGATTCGTTTACGCCAGGGGCTGGGGCAGTCGAAAAACGTGGTGATGGTACGCGCCATGCGCGCCATGGGCGTCGACTATGCGGCGGAGTATCTGCAACGCTTCGGCTTCCCGGCGCAGAATATCGTGCATACCGAATCGCTGGCGCTGGGCTCCGCCTCCTTCACGCCGATGCAGGTTGCGCGCGGTTATGCGGTGATGGCGAACGGCGGTTTCCTGATCGACCCGTATTTCATCAGCAAGATTGAGAACGATCAGGGCGGCGTGATCTTCGAAGCGAAACCGAAAATCGCCTGCCCGGAGTGCGATATCCCGGTCATTTACGGCAATACGCAGAAATCCGACGTGCTGGAAAACACCAATGTGGAAGAGGTCGCGGTTTCGCAAGAGCAGCAAAACAGCGCCGTACCGATGCCTGAGCTGGAACAGGCAAACCAGGCGCTGGTTGCGCAAAACGGCACGCAGGAGTACGCGCCGCATGTGATCAATACGCCGCTGGCGTTTCTGATCAAAAGCGCGCTGAACACCAATATCTTCGGCGAACCCGGCTGGATGGGTACCGGATGGCGTGCGGCGCGCGACCTTAAACGTCGCGATATCGGCGGCAAAACCGGTACGACCAACAGCTCGAAAGACGCATGGTTCTCCGGCTATGGTCCTGGCGTCGTCACTTCCGTATGGATCGGCTTTGACGATCACCGCCGTGATTTAGGCCGCACCACCGCTTCCGGCGCGATCAAAGATCAAATCTCCGGCTATGAGGGCGGCGCGAAGAGCGCGCAACCTGCATGGGACGCCTATATGAAAGCCGTGCTGGAAGGCGTGCCGGAACAGCCGCTAACGCCGCCGCCGGGCATCGTCACGGTGAATATCGACCGCAGTACCGGACAACTGGCGAGCGGCGGTAACAGCCGTGAAGAGTATTTCATCGAAGGCACGCAGCCGACACAACAGGCAGTACACGAGGTGGGAACCACCATTATTGATAATGGTGAAACACACGAACTGTTCTGATCAAAAAAGGCGCTCCGGCGCCTTTTTTATTGTGTTTAGCGGATGACGGCGAACGGGGAGACGAACTTTCCGTTGGCTTGATCAACGCCGCGCCATCAGGCAATTCGGCCCTGCGCTTTCAACCACTCGCGTACCAGAAACAGCGCGCTGACGTTGCGGGCCTCGTTAAAATCGGAGTCTTCCAGCAGATCCATTAAATGCGCCAGCGGCCAGCGTACCTGCGGCAATGGCTCAGGCTCGTCGCCTTCCAGCGACTCCGGATAGAGATCTTCCGCCACCACGATATTCATTTTGCTGGAAAAATAAGAGGGCGCCATGCTGAGTTTTTTTAAGAAGGTCAGGTTATGCGCGCCAAACCCGACCTCTTCTTTGAGCTCCCGGTTCGCCGCTTCAAAAACGGTCTCGCCCGGGTCGATCAATCCTTTCGAGAAACCCAGCTCATAGGATTCGGTTCCCACCGCATACTCACGAATAAGAATCAGATGCTCATCAACGATCGGCACAATCATTACCGCCTCACGGGTTGATGGTCGCATACGTTCATACACGCGACGCACGCCGTTGCTGAACTCCAGATCCACGCTTTCTACGTTAAACAGTCGGGATTGTGCGACGGTTTCCACTTTCAGAATGGTGGGTTTTTGTAATGATTTGCTCATTGTGAGAATCTTTGCAGTGTAATCTGTGGTCATTGTGCGACATACCGCACGGTTTCGGCAATGCGAATTGCCGTTTATTTACATTTATGTAACGTAATAAAAATTAATTCTTATTTCAAATTAAAAGTCAATAGGTTGAAATAACTCCAGGAATTTGCTGATATTCCGTTTTTGGTGGTATTGCTATGATTTGCCTTCACTGGGATGCGCTTTACAATGCTCAAGTTCAACTCCACGCTTGCCGATAGCCAACCACAGAAAAATGTTTATTGGACAGGGTGCGACTGACCACGCCTGACAGACTTAGTAAGATGGGGAAAGCATGAGCACCATTCTGATTTTTATAGCTGCTTTGCTGGCCTGCTCTCTACTGGCAATATGGCGGTTCCGGGTAAAGTCCAGACGAGGGAGTTTACCGTGGATCAGCGCCTTTCAGGACGCGCAAACGCGTAAACTGTTGCCCGAAGAGCGCAGCGCGGTAGAAAACTATCTCGATAACCTTAGCCAGATCCAGCAAGTTCCGGGGCCGACAGGCGCCAGTGCTGCGCCCATCTCGCTGACGCTGAACGCGGAAAGCAACAGTGTCGTGATACTGACCCACTCCATCACCCGCTACGGCATTACCACTGACGATCCTAATAAATGGCGCTACTACCTCGACTCCGTCGAAGTCCATCTGCCGCCTTTCTGGGAACAGTACATCAATGATGAAAACAACGTTGAGCTGATCCTCACGGATACGCTGCCGCTGGTGATCTCTTTAAACGGCCATACGCTGCAAGAGTATATGCAAGAGTCGCGCGGCTACGCGCTACAGAATACCGCCTCTACGCAGGCGTCGATTCGCGGCGAAGAGAGCGAGCAGATTGAGCTGTTGAATATCCGTCAGGAGACCCACGAAGAATATGCGCTCAGCCGCCCGGCTGGCTTGCGCGAAGCGTTGTTAATCGTCGCCTCCTTTTTGTTATTCTTTTTCTGCCTGATAACGCCAGACGTTTTTGTACCGTGGATGATAGGCGGCGCGATCCTGCTGCTGGCAGCCGGACTTTGGGGGCTTTTTGCGCCGCCGTCGAAAAGCGCGCTGCGGGAAATTCACTGTCTGCGGGGAACGCCCCGCCGCTGGGGACTGTTTGGGGAGAATAATCAGGAGCAGATTAACAATATTTCGCTGGGCATCATCGACCTTATTTACCCTGCCCACTGGCAACCCTACATTACGCAGGATCTTGGGCAACAAACGGATATTGATATTTACCTTGATCGCCATGTCGCGCGCCAGGGCCGGTTTTTATCCCTGCATGATGAAGTGAAAAACTTCCCGTTGCAGCACTGGTTACGCAGCACTGTTATTGCTATCGGTTCGCTGCTGGTGTTGTTTATGCTGCTGTTCTGGATCCCGCTGGATATGCCAATCAAGTTCACGCTATCGTGGATGAAAGGCGCGCAACCCATTGAAGCGACAACGGTAAAACAGCTTGAAAAAGCTGGCGTGCGGGTGGGCGATACGCTGCACCTGAGCGGTAAAGGAATGTGTAATATTCATTCCGGCGCGACCTGGAGCGGCCAGTCTAACTCACCGTTTATGCCGTTCGATTGCTCGCAAATCATCTGGAATGACGCGCCTGCGCTACCGCTGCCGGAATCAGACCTGGTGAATAAAGCGATGGCGCTAAGCCAGGCGGTAAATCGTCAGCTCCATCCAAAGCCCGAAGACGACTCGCGCGTCAGCGCATCTTTACGCTCCGCGATCCAAAAATCGGGCATGGTATTATTAGATGACTTTGGCGATATTGTTCTGAAAACTGCTGATTTGTGCGCGGCGGAAGACGAGTGCGTGCGTCTGAAAAATGCGCTGGTTAATCTCGGTAACAGTAAGGACTGGAACGCGCTGGTGAAACGCGCGAACGCTGGCAAACTGGACGGTGTCAACGTGCTGCTACGCCCCGTAAGCGCAGAGTCGCTGGAAAATCTGGTCACGACCTCAACGGCGCCGTTTATTTCTCGCGAGACCGCGCGTGCCGCCCAGTCGCTGAATAGTCCCGCTCCCGGCGGATTCCTGATCGCCAGCGATGAAGGCAGCGAACTGGTTGATCAGGCCTGGCCGTCAACGCCGCTGTATGACTATCCCGCGCAGGAACAGTGGAGCGCCTTCCAGCGTCTGGCGCAAACGCTCATGCAGACGCCATTTAGCGCCGAGGGCATTGTCACCAGCGTGTATACCGATGCCAACGGTACGCAGCATATCAGCCTGCATCGTATCCCCGATAAATCCGGCTGGTGGCGTTACCTCGGCACCACGCTGCTGATGCTGGCAATGATAGTGAGCGCGGTCTACAACGGCATTCAGGCGTTCAGGCGTTATCAACGCCACCGTACCCGTATGGCGGACATCCAGGAATACTATGAAAGCTGCCTCAATCCCAGGTTAACCGTCTCTCCGGAAAATCTCATCTGATAGCGCCGCCGTGCGACAGGGTATGCTACCCTGTCGCGCAAATTGCGTTACCCTGGAGTTCCCCATGCATATTGATATTGACTGGCAAAACGTGGATACCGTTTTGCTGGATATGGACGGCACGCTGCTCGATCTCGCGTTCGATAACTATTTCTGGCAAAAGCTGGTACCGGAAACCTACGGCGCGCAGCAGGGTATTTCGCCGCAGGACGCGCAGGAATATATTCGTCAGCAGTATCATGCCGTACAGCATACGCTAAACTGGTACTGTCTGGATTACTGGAGCGAGCGTCTGGGTCTGGATATTTGCGCCATGACGACGGCGCAAGGACCGCGCGCCGTTTTGCGCGACGATACCGTACCGTTTCTGAATGCGTTAAAAGCCAGCGGAAAACGTCGGATTCTGCTCACCAATGCGCATCCACATAACCTGGCGGTGAAGCTGGAGCATACCGGTCTGGCCTCACACCTTGATTTATTACTTTCCACCCACACATTTGGTTATCCCAAAGAGGATCAGCGGTTATGGCGCGCTGTCACTGAGGAAACGGGAATAAGCGCAGAGAAAACGCTGTTTATCGATGACAGCGAACCGATTCTCGACGCCGCCGCCCGGTTTGGTATTCGCTACTGTCTTGGCGTGACGAATCCCGATTCCGGCCTGGCGGAAAAGCACTATACGCGCCATCCGTCCCTGAACGACTACCGCCGTCTGATCCCCTCGCTGATGTGAAGGAGACGCCATGAAAGAAAAGTCCTCCGTTGAGGTCAGACTGGATAAATGGCTGTGGGCCGCGCGTTTTTATAAAACCCGCGCGATGGCCCGCGAGATGATTGAAGGCGGTAAGGTGCATTACAACGGCCAGCGCAGTAAGCCGAGCAAAATCGTCGAGCTGAACGCAACCCTTACCCTGCGTCAGGGAAATGACGAACGGACGGTGATCGTTAAAGCCATAACCGAACAGCGCCGTCCGGCCAGCGAAGCCGTCGCTCTGTATGAAGAGACGGCGGAAAGCGTGGAAAAACGCGAAAAAATGGCGCAGGCGCGCAAGCTTAACGCCCTGACCATGCCGCATCCGGACAGGCGACCGGACAAGAAAGAGCGCCGCGACCTGTTACGATTTAAACACGGCGACAGCGAATAACTGTCACCCGCAAGAGAGATGATTATGCCGCAACATGACCAATTACATCGTTATCTGTTTGAAAACTTTGCCGTTCGCGGCGAGCTGGTGACCGTTTCGGAAACCTTGCAACAGATCCTCGACAATCATACCTACCCGCAGCCGGTGAAAACCGTACTGGCCGAACTGCTGGTCGCCACTAGCCTGCTGACCGCGACGCTGAAGTTTGCCGGCGACATTACGGTACAGCTCCAGGGCGACGGGCCATTAAGCCTGGCGGTGATCAATGGCAATAATCAGCAGCAGATGCGCGGCGTGGCTCGCGTTCAGGGCGACATCCCTGACAATGCGGATCTCAAAACGCTGGTTGGCAACGGCTATCTGGTGATCACCATTACGCCGGAAGAGGGTGAACGCTATCAGGGCGTGGTGGGTCTGGAAGGCGATACTCTGGCGGCGTGCCTGGAAGATTACTTCCTGCGCTCCGAGCAGTTGCCGACGCGCCTGTTTATTCGTACCGGCGATGTCGACGGTAAACCGGCGGCAGGTGGAATGTTGCTCCAGGTGATGCCGGCACAGAACGCGCAGGCGGAGGATTTCGACCATCTGGCCATGTTGACGGAAACCATTAAAAGCGAAGAGCTGCTGACGTTACCGGCAAATGACGTGCTGTGGCGTTTGTATCACGAAGAAGAAGTCACGCTCTACGATCCGCAAGATGTTGAATTCAAATGCACCTGTTCACGCGAACGTTGCGCGGGCGCGCTGAAAACATTGCCGGATGAAGAAGTGGACAGCATTCTGGCGGAAGAAGGTGAAATCGATATGCACTGCGATTACTGCGGCAATCATTACCTGTTCAATGCGATGGATATCGCGGAGATCCGTAACAACGCCTCTCCTGCCGATCCACAGGTTCATTAATCGCCTTTCAGTCGACAACATCATTGCCTGATGGCGCTGCGCTTATCTGGCCTACAGCATCCCGCTCCGTAGGCCGGATAAGGCATTTATGCCGCCATCCGGCAAAAAGCTTACTCGTTGTAGTAATCCACATCCAACCGCTGACCATCAACAATGATATCGCGCCAGGCTTTGGGGGCTGAGTCTAACCGATGCCCGGCAATCGCGTGCAACAGTTGCGTCTTAGAAAACCCGTCCGGCAATCGGGCGAACGCTTTCTGCGTCCATTTCCCCTCTTTTAAGCCGTAGACCTGGCTCTCGGCAACAATAAAGTTATACAGCACCTGCTCAGGCTGACCGTCGCCGTTAAGATCCTGACTCACCAGAACGCAGGCATCCGGTTCAAGGCAGGAATCGTCCGAATAACTCTGCTCTTTGACAAACGCCCAAAATGCGGCATCCGGCTTCTGGCTACCGGGCGCAATCATCACCACCCGCGCTAAATCGTCCGCCGTCGGAGAGACCTTATTTCTCTGCAAAAACGTCATCAGTTTACGATTGCGCTTTCTGTTCTGCGTAAACGCCTCGTCATCCCGCAACGATTTCAGCGCTTCCTGGCCAGGTTTGCCGCTGTGATCCAGCATATACAGGCTGATCTGATCCGCAGTAATTTTACCGCTATGGTAACGCGCCATATGGCTGTTGACGCTAATACGCCAGACATCAAGTACAGGCGAGGCCAGCAACAGCAATATCACCAGCGTCAACAAAGAGACGCTCAGTATCACCTTGCCTTGCCACTCACCAGGGTCGCGTCCGCGGCGTAACAGACCGATCAGATAACCGAAGGACCATACCAGCAAGACAGACACCGTCAGCGCGCCATACAGACGATCCGGCGTCCAGCCGTATTGCTGAATGCGTACCCATAACGCCCAGCCCGCCAGCAGCATATATATCGGGGCAACGCACAGCGAGGCGCTAATCATGCCGCGTAGTACGCGCGGATAGGGTAATACGCGCTTTTGCGGTTCGTTGACAATCGCCACGAGGAGCAGCAGCATCAGCGTCAGCGTGGATAGCAGCCCCGCAGCGGAAACACGCGCAGAAATCGCCTCCAGTCCGGTAAAGGGTAACGTCACAATAAACAGCAATGCCAGCAGCGACACCACCGGCAGTAAACCTGTCGCGATCAGCGTCAACAGCTTTTGCACCGCCGCCACAAGGCGCGACTGCGTGCGGGCGAGAATGACCGCCAGCGCCGTAATCAAGCCGATGGTCACATAAATAAAGGCTTCATTTTCAAAGAAAAGGGTGCTGAAAAAGCGGATGCCCACCAGCCTGAATAGCGCGCTCCAGAGCAGAAGCACCAGCCAGAACAGTCCGTTGGCGACCAGGACGATAAACAATGTCAGTACGTTATGCCATAACCGCAGATAAAACTGGGGATAACGCGCCGAACCGGTTTGCGAATGTAACTGATATTGCATCCAGGGTAAGACCAGCATCGCCATCAACACAAGCCGGAGACCATACAGCCAGAGGAGCTCGGCCAGGCGCCATTTCTCCACCGCCTCAACCTGCCATTTCAGCCAGCCGCTCATTGCCAGCACGACCACAAAGGTCAGCCCCAGCCAGCCCCACAGCGCGCGCTGTTTAAAAGAGACCACGGTAAGCAATAGCATTGACGACAACGCTATCGTCGCAGGCATACCATAGAACAGCCAGTCGCTATTTTGTGGTACCAGCCAGGCCATCAGCAGGTAGCACAAGACGCCCTGCAGCAAACCGGTGAGCAACATACCCCAGCGAGTAGTACGTGAAAGCGCTACACTTTCCATGTCGTTATCCAGAATGATGAGAAAGTCGCATTATTGCATCATCTGTTCACCGCCAGGCGTCGTCATGCATAATTCAGAAAAAAACGCAGAGAGGTGAATCGATATTGTTCATGTTGGTGTTACGTAACTTTCTTACATGAATGCGATTACAGTCACATTATGTCGGTCAAAAACACTTCCTTTTAACGTTTTCAGAACATTTTCCACAACAAAAGTAGGTTTCCTGCCATAATAACCGCCGCTGCGTGACAGGAGTCACAGTGTTTTTCGTCAATCGTGATTTTGTCCAGATACGTAAATCTATGAGCCTTGTCGCGGTTAACCAACCTCAAAAAACCTTACTATTTTCGGTAATATATATTGGCTAAGGAGCAGTGATATGCGCGTTAACAATTTAACCCCGCAAGATCTCAAGGCTTATGGTATCAATGACGTCCAGGATATCGTTTACAATCCCAGCTACGACACCCTTTACCAGGAAGAACTTAATCCTGGTCTGGAAGGCTATGAGCGTGGCGTGTTAACTAACCTGGGCGCTGTTGCCGTTGATACCGGTATTTTTACCGGTCGTTCGCCTAAGGATAAGTATATTGTTCGCGACGACACCACGCGTGATACGCTGTGGTGGTCCGATAAGGGTAAAGGTAAAAACGATAATAAGCCGCTTTCTCAGGAAACCTGGCAACACCTGAAAGGTCTGGTGACGCATCAGCTTTCCGGTAAACGCTTATTCATTGTTGATGCGTTCTGCGGCGCAAATGCCGATACGCGTCTTTCCGTGCGCTTTATTACGGAAGTCGCCTGGCAGGCCCACTTCGTTAAAAATATGTTCATTCGCCCAACGGACGAAGAGCTGGTAGGCTTCAAACCTGACTTTATTGTCATGAACGGCGCGAAGTGCACCAACCCGCAGTGGAAAGAGCAAGGGCTGAACTCGGAAAACTTCGTGGCGTTCAACCTGACTGAACGTATTCAGCTTATTGGCGGCACCTGGTACGGCGGCGAAATGAAAAAAGGGATGTTCTCGGTAATGAACTACCTGCTGCCGCTCAAAGGTATCGCCTCAATGCACTGTTCCGCCAACGTGGGTGAAAAAGGCGATGTCGCGGTCTTCTTCGGCCTTTCCGGTACCGGAAAAACCACTCTGTCCACCGACCCGAAACGTCGTCTGATTGGCGATGATGAGCACGGTTGGGATGACGACGGCGTGTTCAACTTTGAAGGCGGCTGCTACGCCAAAACCATCAAACTGTCGAAAGAAGCGGAGCCAGAAATTTATCATGCGATTCGCCGTGATGCGCTGCTGGAAAACGTCACCGTGCGCGAAGACGGCACCGTTGATTTCGACGATGGTTCCAAAACCGAAAACACCCGCGTCTCTTACCCGATCTATCATATCGATAACATCGTTAAGCCCGTGTCCAAAGCAGGTCACGCCACCAAGGTTATCTTCCTGACGGCGGACGCCTTCGGCGTGTTGCCGCCGGTTTCCCGTTTAACCGCTAACCAGACGCAGTACCACTTCCTGTCGGGTTTCACCGCTAAACTGGCCGGCACCGAACGCGGCGTCACCGAACCGACCCCCACCTTCTCCGCCTGCTTCGGCGCCGCGTTCCTGACGCTGCACCCGACGCAGTATGCTGAGGTGCTGGTGAAACGTATGCAGGCAGCAGGCGCGCAGGCTTATCTGGTTAACACCGGCTGGAATGGCACCGGCAAACGTATCTCCATCAAAGATACGCGCGCGATTATCGACGCCATTCTGAACGGTTCTCTTGATAACGCGGAAACCTTCCGTC
Organism: Salmonella sp. SJTUF15581; assembly: GCF_043356775.1. Classification (NCBI taxonomy): domain Bacteria; kingdom Pseudomonadati; phylum Pseudomonadota; class Gammaproteobacteria; order Enterobacterales; family Enterobacteriaceae; genus Salmonella; species Salmonella sp. SJTUF15581. The sequence goes on from NZ_JBEUJY010000010.1 coordinate 58,881, forward strand.
TGCCGCTGTTCGATCTGGCGATCCCGACTGAACTGCCAGGCGTGGATACCCACATTCTCGACCCGCGTAACACCTACGCGTCGCCGGAACAATGGCAGGAAAAAGCCACCGCGCTGGCGAAACTGTTCATTGAGAACTTCGAGAAGTATACGGATACCCCGGCAGGCGAAGCGCTGGTTAGCGCCGGACCGAAGCTGTAAGGGACAGGCCGGATGGCGGCTTTGAACAGCGTCATCCAGCGTTAAGAAGAAAGGGAGGGTAATACCTCCCTTTCTTATGCCTCTTTTGTCGTCCCCTGGACGCGAGCCACAGGAACCGGTAGCCAGGCGCGAATTGACAAGCCGCCACGCTCGCTGGTGCCAATCTCCAGCATTCCGTTATGGTTATCGATAATGCGCTGTACAATCGCCAACCCCAGCCCTGTGCCGCTGGTGCTACGGGCGCTGTCGCCACGCACGAAAGGCTGGAACAGATGTTTACGCTGCTCCGGCTTAATGCCCGGCCCGTCATCTTCTACCTGGAACCAGGCGCGATGCGACTCGGTGCCGCTGCTGACCTTAATCCAGCCGTTGCCATAACGGGCAGCATTGACCACCATATTCGCCACCGCGCGCTTAATCGAGAGCGGGTGCATTTTCACCTGGATGCTGCCTGCCTGAAGCGCAGTGTTAATCTCACGCTCATAGCCGCTTTCCGCCGCAATCACTTCGCCCAGTACGGAATTGAGATCCGCCATCTCCATTGGCATTTCCTGACCGGTACGCAGATAGTCAATAAACTGTTCGATAATGGCGTTACACTCTTCGATGTCTTTATTGATCGACTCCGCGAGATAACCGTCTTCCTCGCCCATCATCTCCGTCGCCAGACGAATACGGGTCAGCGGCGTGCGCAAGTCGTGGCTGACGCCCGCCATCAATAGCGTACGGTCATCGGCCAATTGTTTCACGCCGGCGGCCATATGGTTAAACGCCCGGGTCACAGAGCGCACCTCAGAGGCGCCATATTCACGCAGCGGCGGCGGAATAATTCCCTTCCCTACCTGCAGGGCGGCATGTTCAAGATCCACTAACGGTCGATTCTGTATACGAATAAACAGCCACGCGCCGCCTATCGCCAGGAGCATGATCGCCAGCGTGTAACGGAAAAGCGGAGAAAAATCGCCCTGATGAATCTCGGTCAGCGGCACGCGCACCCAGATATTGGGCGACAGCCAGGTTTTGAGCCACACGACGGGCGAGCTTTTGTTGACCTCAACGCGCACTTCCGTCGGGCCGCCTAATTGCTGCGCCATCTGGTGGCTTAAGAATTCGTAGTGTTGCGCCCAACGCAGCCCGGCCTCTTCAGCGGCTTCGTTGGTGTAGAGAGAGATCCCCAGCTCGCGATAGATTTCCCGGCGAAACGCAGGCGGCACGACTAACTGCGTGCCGTCCTCCAGTTGCAGCTTATCGGTCATCAGCATACGGACTTCGTAAGCCAGAACCTTATTAAACTGCTGGAGGCTCGGCAAAATCGCGAAGTTCAGCACCACCAGGTAGGTCGTCACCAGGCTGACGAACAGCAAGGTGACGATGAGCAACAGCGTGCGGGCAAATGAACTTCGCGGCGAGAAGCGCATTCGCCTCATGCTTTAGAACCGTCCGGTACAAAGACGTAGCCCAGGCCCCATACGGTTTGAATATAACGCGGATGCGCCGGATCTTCCTCCACCATACGGCGCAGGCGGGAGATCTGGACGTCGATGGAGCGTTCCATCGCGGAATACTCGCGGCCACGGGCCAGATTCATCAGCTTATCGCGAGAGAGCGGCTCGCGCGGATGGCTGACTAACGCTTTCAGTACCGCAAACTCCCCGCTGGTCAGCGGCATCGGTTCATCTTCACGGAACATCTCGCGCGTACCGAGGTTCAATTTAAACTTACCGAACGCGATAACGGCCTCTTCCTGCGACGGCGCGCCGGGCAGTTCGTTTGCCTGACGACGTAGCACGGCGCGAATACGCGCCAACAGCTCGCGCGGGTTAAACGGTTTAGGAATGTAGTCATCGGCGCCGATTTCCAGCCCGACGATACGGTCAACCTCTTCACCCTTCGCCGTGACCATAATGATCGGCATTGGATTACTTTGACTACGCAGGCGACGACAAATCGACAGACCATCTTCACCTGGCAGCATTAAATCCAGTACCATGAGATGGAAAGATTCACGGGTCAGCAGACGATCCATCTGCTCGGCGTTAGCGACGCTTCGAACCTGGAAGCCCTGCTCGGTCAGATAACGTTCCAGTAGCGCCCGCAGACGCATATCGTCATCAACCACCAGAATCTTATAATTCTCTTGCATTGTCTGTACTCCCAAAGGTTCGCAACAAATGTAAGTGTGTATTCTTAAAAAAGCTCACGTGAGTCACCAGCAAATTCTGGTATGAATTTCAGGCTAAATTGTTACAAAGCATATTTAACAGCAGCTTAAATATACAATTAATCGGCAACCCCATTATTTATTCTGTCGGGACGATCACGTTATACCCCGTGTGCGCAATATCGACAGCAAAGGTAAATCAACGAGATGAAAACGCCCCTGATCACCCGCGAAGGGTACGAAACACTCAAACAAGAGCTCAATTATCTCTGGCGTGAAGAGCGCCCGGAGGTCACCAAAAAAGTGACCTGGGCTGCGAGTCTGGGCGACCGCAGCGAGAATGCCGACTATCAGTATAATAAAAAGCGCCTGCGTGAGATCGACAGACGCGTCAGATATCTGACCAAATGCATGGAAAATCTCAAAATCGTGGATTATTCCCCGCAGCAGGAGGGCAAAGTCTTCTTCGGCGCCTGGGTGGAAATTGAAAATGATGACGGCGATACGCTGAAGTTCCGCATTGTCGGCTACGATGAAATTTTCGGACGTAAGGATTACATCTCTATCGACTCGCCGATGGCGCGGGCGCTACTGAAAAAAGAAGTGGGCGATCTGGCGGTGGTCAACACCCCTGTCGGCGAAGCAAACTGGTACGTCAATGCGATCGAATACGTCAAATAAGACAAGAAGAATCCTAAGCCCCCGCTGATGGCTGGCATTTTTGCCAGCCAATCCGTATAACTATCCCCTGATTTTTATCCTGAAGACGAAGCTAACCCATGATGAATGATTCTTTCTGCCGCATTATTGCGGGTGAAATCCAGGCAAATGCCGGGCAGGTTGAAGCTGCCGTTCGCCTGCTTGACGAAGGGAACACCGTGCCGTTTATCGCACGTTATCGTAAAGAAATCACCGGCGGTCTGGATGACACGCAGTTGCGTAACCTGGAAACGCGTCTGGGCTATCTGCGTGAGCTGGAAGACAGGCGTCAGGCCATCCTCAAGTCCATTTCCGAACAAGGCAAACTGACCGATGAGCTGGCTGGCGCCATCAACGCTACGTTAAGTAAGACCGAGCTCGAAGACCTCTACCTGCCCTATAAACCTAAACGCCGCACCCGTGGACAAATCGCCATTGAAGCCGGCCTTGAGCCGCTGGCCGATCTGCTCTGGAACGAGCCGTCCCACGATCCTGACGTGGAAGCGGCAAAGTACATTGATGGCGACAAAGGCGTGGCGGACACGAAAGCCGCGCTCGACGGCGCACGCTACATTCTGATGGAGCGCTTTGCCGAAGACGCCGCATTGCTGGCGAAAGTGCGTGATTACCTGTGGAAGAACGCCCATCTGGTCGCCACAGTCGTGAACGGCAAAGAGGAAGAAGGGGCAAAATTCCGCGACTATTTCGACCATCATGAGCCCATTGCTAACGTCCCGTCTCACCGTGCGCTGGCCATGTTCCGTGGTCGTAACGAAGGCATTCTGCAACTTTCGCTCAATGCCGACCCACAGTTTGATGAGCCGCCGAAAGAGAGCTACTGCGAGCAGATCATCATGGACCATCTCGGCCTGCGGCTAAATAACGCCCCGGCGGATAGCTGGCGCAAAGGCGTAGTGAGCTGGACGTGGCGTATCAAAGTCTTAATGCACCTCGAAACCGAACTGATGGGCACCGTGCGCGAACGTGCGGAAGATGAAGCGATTAACGTGTTTGCCCGTAACCTGCACGATCTGCTGATGGCAGCCCCCGCTGGCCTGCGCGCCACAATGGGCCTTGATCCTGGCCTGCGTACCGGCGTAAAAGTCGCTGTCGTTGACGGCACCGGCAAGCTGGTGGCGACGGATACCATTTATCCGCATACCGGTCAGGCGGCCAAAGCGGCGACCGTGATCGCCGCGCTGTGCGAAAAATACCACGTCGAACTGGTCGCGATTGGCAACGGTACGGCCTCGCGTGAAACCGAACGCTTCTATCTCGACGTACAGAAACAGTTCCCGAACGTGACGGCGCAGAAAGTGATCGTCAGCGAAGCGGGGGCGTCCGTGTATTCCGCTTCTGAGCTGGCGGCGCAGGAGTTTCCGGATCTCGACGTCTCCCTGCGCGGCGCGGTCTCTATCGCGCGTCGTCTGCAGGATCCGCTGGCGGAACTGGTGAAAATCGATCCGAAATCCATCGGCGTCGGCCAATATCAACACGATGTCAGCCAGACCCAGTTGGCCCGTAAACTGGATGCGGTGGTCGAAGACTGCGTAAACGCCGTCGGCGTCGATTTGAATACCGCCTCCGTACCGCTGCTGACCCGCGTCGCGGGCTTAACGCGCATGATGGCGCAAAACATCGTCGCCTGGCGCGATGAGAACGGTCAGTTCCAGAATCGCCAGCAACTGTTGAAGGTGAGCCGTCTGGGGCCGAAAGCGTTTGAACAGTGCGCGGGCTTCCTGCGTATTAACCACGGCGATAACCCGCTGGATGCGTCCACCGTCCACCCGGAAGCCTATCCGGTTGTCGAACGCATTCTGGCGGCGACGCAGCAAGCGCTAAAAGATCTGATGGGCAACAGCAACGAATTGCGTCACCTCAAGGCCGCTGATTTTACCGACGATAAATTCGGCGTGCCGACCGTGAGCGATATCATCAAAGAGCTGGAAAAACCGGGCCGCGACCCGCGTCCTGAATTTAAAACCGCGCAATTCGCCGATGGCGTCGAAACCATGAACGACCTGCTGCCGGGGATGATTCTGGAAGGGGCGGTCACTAACGTCACTAACTTCGGCGCGTTTGTCGATATCGGCGTTCATCAGGATGGCCTGGTGCATATCTCCTCGCTCTCGAATAAGTTCGTTGAAGATCCACACACCGTGGTGAAAGCGGGCGACATCGTGAAGGTGAAAGTGCTGGAAGTGGATCTGCAACGTAAGCGTATCGCGCTGACGATGCGTCTGGACGAACAGCCCGGCGAAACCGCCGCTCGCCGCGGCGGCGGCGCCGATCGCGCTCAGGGCAACCGCCCGGCATCAAAAGCGGCGAAACCGCGCGGTCGTGACGCCCAGCCAGCCGGTAACAGCGCCATGATGGACGCGCTGGCAGCGGCAATGGGAAAAAAACGCTAATCGGGTAATACGCAGGCCGGGTTACTTCTTATCCGGCCTGCGATTTTGCAATACGTCCAACCCTTTCTTTTTTAATTAACAATTAAATCTTACCCATTAGAATCTGTTAATTAATTTCCTTCTGCTATCCGCACTATTAATTATCACTTTATTAACAGATGAAACCTTAATTAAACATTAAAAACGGTGAATATTTGCACATTAGGGGTATTTGCAAAAAGACAAATAAATGTTGAGCCATATCAACATCGGCGCAAATTATCGCTTATTTGTACATTCCGTCACATTTTAATCGTTGAAGATAGAAACCATTCTCATTATCATTGTGTTGTTGATTATTTACTCTTTCCTTCGTTGGCTAAACATCGGGTCTCCTGCCGCCCCCCTGAGCGCCGCATGAGGTATACATCCAGTTAGTAAGAAACAAGTAGGTCGTATGCAATTCACTCCTGACACTGCGTGGAAAATCACCGGCTTTGCGCGTGAAATCAGCCCGGCGTATCGTCAAAAACTGCTTTCGCTCGGCATGTTGCCCGGCTCTTCATTTAATGTCGTCCGCGTCGCGCCCTTAGGCGATCCGATCCATATCGAAACACGACGCGTGAGTCTGGTTTTGCGTAAAAAGGATTTGGCGTTAATAGAAGTGGAAGCGGTTTCCTGTTAATACAGTGAGTCTATAAAAATGAAAAAATTAACCATTGGTTTAATTGGTAATCCTAATTCCGGCAAGACCACCTTATTTAACCAACTCACCGGCGCGCGTCAGCGCGTGGGGAACTGGGCGGGCGTCACCGTCGAGCGTAAAGAGGGCCAGTTCGCGACAACTGACCACCAGGTCACGCTGGTAGATTTACCCGGCACCTATTCTCTGACGACCATCTCGTCACAAACCTCTCTCGACGAACAGATCGCCTGCCACTACATCCTGAGCGGCGACGCCGACCTGTTGATAAACGTTGTGGACGCCTCCAATCTGGAGCGCAACCTCTATTTGACGCTGCAACTGCTGGAGCTGGGTATTCCCTGTATTGTCGCGCTCAACATGCTGGATATCGCCGAAAAACAGCAGGTTCGTATTGATGTCGACGCTCTGTCCACGCGTCTGGGTTGCCCTGTCGTACCGCTGGTATCGACTCGCGGTCGCGGTATCGAGGCGCTGAAACTGGCCATTGACCGTCACAACGCTAACGACAACGTCGAACTGGTGCATTATGCCCAGCCGCTGCTGCGCGAAGCAGGTTTCCTGGCCGACGCGATGGCCCAGGAGATGCCTTTACAACAGCGCCGCTGGCTGGGTCTGCAAATGCTGGAGGGCGATATCTACAGCCGGGCTTACGCAGGCGAGGCGGCGCAAAACCTGGACACCTCCCTGGCCCGTCTGAAGGACGAAATGGACGACCCGGCGCTGCATATCGCCGACGCCCGTTACCAGTGTATCGCCGCTATTTGCGACGTGGTCAGCAATACCCTGACAGCCGAACCCAGTCGCTTCACCAGGGCGGTCGATAAAATTATCCTGAACCGCTTCCTCGGCTTACCGATTTTTTTGTTCGTGATGTACCTGATGTTCCTGCTCGCCATTAACATCGGCGGCGCGTTGCAACCCCTGTTTGATGCCGGTTCCGTCGCCATCTTTATTCATGGCATTCAATGGATTGGCTACACGTTGCACTTCCCGGATTGGTTAACCATCTTCCTGGCGCAAGGTCTTGGCGGCGGGATCAATACCGTCCTGCCGCTGGTGCCGCAAATCGGGATGATGTACCTGTTCCTCTCCTTCCTTGAAGACTCCGGTTATATGGCGCGCGCGGCCTTCGTCATGGATCGCCTGATGCAGGCGCTGGGACTACCGGGTAAATCCTTCGTGCCGCTGATTGTCGGCTTCGGCTGTAACGTACCTTCCGTGATGGGCGCCCGCACGCTTGACGCTCCGCGCGAACGCCTGATGACCATCATGATGGCGCCGTTTATGTCCTGTGGCGCGCGTCTGGCGATTTTCGCCGTCTTTGCCGCCGCCTTCTTCGGGCAAAACGGCGCGCTGGCGGTCTTCTCGCTGTACGTGCTGGGTATTGTCATGGCGGTATTAACCGGCCTGATGCTGAAGCATACCATTATGCGCGGCGAAGCCTCTCCGTTTGTGATGGAGCTGCCGGTTTACCACGTCCCGCATATCAAGAGCCTGATCATCCAGACCTGGCAACGCCTGAAAGGTTTTGTACTACGCGCCGGTAAAGTCATTATCATCGTGAGTATTTTCCTGAGCGCGTTTAACAGTTTCTCGCTGAGCGGCAAAATCGTCGATAACATTAATGACTCCGCCCTCGCCTCTGTAAGCCGGGTCATCACGCCAGTCTTTAAACCGATCGGCGTCCATGAGGATAACTGGCAAGCGACCGTGGGTCTGTTTACGGGCGCCATGGCGAAAGAGGTTGTCGTCGGTACGCTGAACACGCTCTACACCGCCGAAAATATTCAGGACGAAGCGTTTAATCCTGCCGACTTTCACCTCGGCGATGAACTGCTGGGCGCGGTTGACGATACCTGGCAAAGCCTGAAAGACACCTTTAGCCTGAGCGTACTGGCTAACCCGATCGAAGCGAGTAAAGGCGACGGCGAAATGGCGACCGGCGCGATGGGCGTGATGGATCAAAAATTCGGCAGCGCCGCGGCGGCGTACAGTTACCTGATTTTCGTCCTGCTTTACGTACCGTGTATCTCGGTAATGGGCGCTATCGCCCGCGAGTCCAGCCGCGGCTGGATGGGCTTCTCCATCCTGTGGGGGCTGAATATCGCCTATTCGCTCGCCACGCTGTTCTACCAGGTTACCAGCTTCAGTCAGCACCCGACGTACAGCCTGATCTGTATTCTGGCAGTGATCGTCTTTAACGTTGTGGTGTTAAGCCTGTTACGCCGCGCCCGCAGCCGTGTAGACATTGAACTGCTGGCAACCCGCAAAAACGTCAGTTCCTGTTGTTCGGGCACTGCGGGCAATTGTCACTAAGGGATGTAAAAAATGGCTTCATTGATACAGGTTCGCGATCTACTGGCGCTACGGGGGCGTATGGAGGCAACGCAGATCAGCCATACGCTGCACGCTCCGCAGCCCATGATCGACGCCATGCTGAATCAACTGGAGATCATGGGTAAAGCGGTACGTATCCCGGAAGAAGCGGACGGCTGCCTTTCAGGCAGCTGTAAAAGTTGTCCGGAAGGTAAAGCCTGCCTGCGCGAATGGTGGGCCTTGCGTTAACCTTCGCCGGGTAGCGACATAACGCGTCTTATCCGGCCTTTATCCCGCGTTATGTTGCCCGGTACGCGTCACGCTGCCGGGCAATTTTGCGTCATGCCTTCCACAAAGATGAAAGCGTTACCGCCGTGCGCATTTATCTCCCCACGCGCCTCGCAAGCGCACTAATCCTCTACTGCAATCAGCCCGGTCTGCGCGTAGTGTCACGCCATTGAACTTCACCGATGACGGATCGATATGGCGACCTCAACAACATCCACGCCGCATGACGCGGTATTCAAACAGTTTCTATGCCACCCCGATACTGCACGGGATTTTTTGGAAATTCATCTCCCGACGACATTACGTCAAATCTGTAATCTGAATACGTTACGGCTGGAGTCCGGTAGCTTTATTGAAGAGGATTTACGCCCCCATTATTCCGATATTCTGTGGTCGCTGGAAACGAGTGAAGGTGAAGGTTACATTTACGTGGTTATTGAACATCAGAGTACGCCGGACGCGCATATGGCATTTCGGCTGATGCGTTACGCAATGGCTGCAATGCAACGGCACCTGGAGGCCGGGCATAAGACGTTGCCGTTAGTGGTGCCAATGCTGTTTTATCACGGAAACCGCAGCCCGTATCCGTTCTCATTATGCTGGCTGGATGAATTTGCCGACCCGGTGATGGCGCGTAAGCTATACGCCACCGCCTTTCCTCTGGTCGATATTACGGTCGTGCCGGACGACGAGATTATGCGACACCGACGGGTCGCGCTGCTGGAACTCATACAAAAACACATCCGCCAGCGCGATCTGATGGGGCTTGTCGAACAGCTGGTCGCCCTGCTGGTTAAGGGATACGCTAATGACACCCAGCTTCAAAGTTTGTTTAATTACATGATGCACACTGGCGACGCCGCGCGCTTCAATACGTTTATCCGCCAGGTGGCTATGCGTATCCCACAGCATAAGGAGAAGATCATGACTATCGCAGACAGATTACGTCAGGAAGGACATCGTAACGGGTTACAGAAAGGGCTACAGCAAGGCAAACAGGAAGGCCAACGGCTCGCCGCATTGCGCATTGCCCGCTCCATGCTAAACGATGGTTTCGATCGCGATACCGTGCTTAGGGTTACCGGGCTGGCGCCTGCCGATCTGGCGTCTGAAAGCCATTAACCTTGCAGAATGGTCCGGGCCCGGCAACGCCCTGGTTACAGCGATGATTTTAGCGTCATCAGCGCCTGACAAAACGCCGCCGGATGCGAGATAAACGGCGCATGGGCCGCCTTCGCCATTATCTGTGATGTACTGTGCGGCCATAACGTATCGAGCAAAGGCACCATTTTACGCGGCACCAGACCGTCCAGATAACCATACAAACGCAAAAATGGCATGTTCACATTTTTAAGCGCTTCTCGTAGATCGACCGTTTTTAAGATTTCCAGTCCGCCATTGAGCACCTCTACATCCGGCATAGGCTGCGCCAGCACCACGCTTTTTAAGGTGCGGGCATCCTGACGCGCCGTCTCCGTCCCTAACGTTTGCAGCGCCAAAAAACGCTCCACCGTGCGCTGAAAATCGTCGCTAAGCTGCTGCTGGAATCCGCCGAGGATTTCTGGTTTTATTCCCGGCCACCCTTCACGCGCGCTAAAGCATGGCGAAGAGGCGACAGTCACCAGCGCCTGGACGCGTTCAGGGTGGGTGAGCGCCATCTGACTCGCCACCAGGCCACCCAGGCTCCAGCCAAGCCAGATAGCCTGGTCCGGCGCGTTTTTCGCTACCTGCGCCGTCATATCTTCAAGCGTCATGGCGCCAAACCCCGAGCTGCGACCATAGCCCGGCAAGTCGACCAGATGCAGCGTAAAATGCGAGCCGAGTTCCTCGCGAATGCAATGCCATACCTCCGCGTTCAATCCCCATCCGTGCAGCAGCACAAGATGACAATATCCCTCGCCGTAGGTCTGCCACCAGATGTCATTCATCAGTTACTGTTCTCTTTTGTCTAACAAGGATGCACCTATGCTAACAGTACCGGGATTATGCTGGCTATGCCGAATGCCGCTGGCGTTAAGCCACTGGGGGATTTGTTCCGTATGCGCGCGCGCCGTTCGTCAGCGCGTCAGCCTGTGTCCGCAATGTGGATTACCCGCCGCGCATCCTTCGCTCCCCTGCGGTCGCTGCCTGCAAAAACCTCCGCCCTGGCAGCGTCTGGTGAGCGTCAGTGACTATACGCCGCCCTTGAGTTTACTGGTGCATCAGCTTAAATTTACCCGCCGCAGCGAAATTGCCGCCGCACTGGCGCGTCTACTGTTGCAGGAAGTACTCATGGCGCGCCGCAGCACTGGCTTGCAGCTTCCCGACAGAATCGTCAGCGTTCCGCTCTGGTCGCGCCGACACTGGCGGCGGGGATTTAACCAAAGCGATCTGTTATGTCAACCGTTAGCGCGCTGGCTTGGCTGCGCGTGGGACAGCCAGACCATCACGCGGGTACGGGCGACCGCAACACAACATCATCTCAGCGCCAGGTTACGTAAGCGCAATTTGAAAAACGCGTTTCGCCTTGAATTGCCGGTACAGGGTCTCCATATGGTTATTGTGGATGATGTCGTCACTACCGGAAGTACCGTCGCGGAAATCGCGCAACTGCTTTTGCGCAACGGCGCAGCGACTGTCCAGGTATGGTGCCTGTGTCGAACCTTGTAGAGCCTCGATGATGGGCGTATTATAACCAACTAAAATAGTCAACTATTAGGCCATTACTATGATCCGTATTTCCGATGCTGCACAAGCGCACTTTGCCAAACTGCTGGCAAATCAGGAAGAAGGGACGCAAATCCGCGTATTTGTCATTAATCCCGGCACTCCTAACGCAGAGTGCGGCGTTTCTTATTGTCCGCCCGACGCCGTAGAAGCCACCGATACTGCACTGAAATTTGACCTGTTGACCGCTTATGTCGACGAGCTGAGCGCGCCCTATCTGGAAGACGCGGAAATTGATTTCGTGACCGACCAGCTAGGTTCTCAACTCACATTGAAAGCGCCAAACGCGAAGATGCGCAAAGTGGCCGATGACGCGCCGCTGATGGAGCGCGTGGAATATGCTCTGCAATCGCAGATTAACCCGCAGTTGGCGGGCCACGGCGGTCGCGTCTCGCTGATGGAAATTACCGATGAAGGCTATGCAATTCTGCAGTTTGGCGGCGGTTGTAACGGTTGCTCGATGGTTGACGTCACGCTGAAAGAAGGGATCGAGAAACAGTTACTGAATGAATTCCCGGAACTGAAAGGTGTTCGCGATCTGACCGAACACCAGCGCGGCGAGCACTCATACTACTAAGATTTTCCCCGCATCCATGCCCGATGGCGCTTGCGCCTGTCGGGCCTTATCTGCCCCACCGTAGGCCGAATAAGGCGTCTACGCCGCCATCCGGCGCTATCAGCCACATCTCAGAACGATGGTCCTTCTTCTTTCGCCGATAACATGACCTGTGTCTCATAATTTAAATTTTGCCTGCCAGGGTCATTTTCAACACCCATATGTTACCCGTATCATTCTTATGGGCACCTAACATCCATATAACATCTGACTACGCTCATTCGTTTCAACGGTAATCAGTATTGGTGCTATTGCGACTCTGTTCCCGTCGGGAACAACAGGAATTTGTCGTCGAAACAATGACGTTACCCATAACAAAGTAAAGGCCAGGTAAATCATGCCATTAGTCATCGTTGCTATCGGTGTTATCTTGTTACTTCTTCTGATGATCCGCTTCAAAATGAACGGATTTATCGCCCTTGTCCTGGTAGCGCTCGCTGTCGGGTTGATGCAGGGAATGCCGCTGGATAAAGTCATCGGCTCCATCAAAGCCGGTGTCGGCGGTACGCTTGGCAGTCTGGCCCTGATTATGGGGTTCGGTGCCATGCTGGGCAAAATGCTTGCCGACTGCGGCGGCGCTCAACGTATCGCCACTACCCTGATCGCGAAATTTGGTAAAAAGCATATTCAGTGGGCCGTAGTGTTAACCGGCTTTACCGTCGGCTTCGCTCTGTTCTATGAAGTGGGCTTCGTTCTGATGCTGCCGCTGGTATTCACCATTGCCGCAGCGGCGAATATCCCGTTACTGTACGTCGGCGTGCCGATGGCCGCGGCGCTCTCCGTCACACACGGCTTCCTGCCGCCGCACCCGGGCCCAACCGCGATCGCCACGATTTTTCATGCCGATATGGGTAAGACGCTGCTGTTTGGTACGATTCTGGCAATCCCGACCGTGATCCTTGCCGGACCGGTTTACGCCCGTTTTCTGAAAGGTATCGATAAGCCGATCCCGGAAGGCCTGTACAGCGCGAAAACCTTTACGGAAGAAGAGATGCCGGGCTTTGGCGTCAGCGTCTGGACGTCGCTGGTTCCGGTGATTCTGATGGCGATGCGTGCGGTTGCCGAGATGATTCTGCCAAAAGGCCACGCTTTCCTGCCCGTTGCCGAGTTCCTGGGCGACCCGGTAATGGCTACGTTAATTGCCGTACTGATTGCGATGTTCACCTTTGGCCTGAACCGCGGGCGTTCCATGGATCAGATTAACGATACGCTGGTCTCTTCCATCAAAATTATCGCCATGATGCTGCTGATCATCGGCGGCGGCGGCGCGTTCAAGCAGGTGCTGGTCGATAGCGGCGTGGATAAATACATCGCTTCAATGATGCATGAAACCAATGTCTCTCCGCTGTTGATGGCGTGGTCTATCGCGGCGGTGCTGCGTATCGCGCTGGGCTCTGCGACTGTCGCGGCGATTACCGCAGGCGGCATTGCGGCGCCGCTGATCGCCACTACCGGCGTTAGCCCTGAACTGATGGTTATCGCAGTCGGTTCCGGGAGCGTGATTTTCTCTCACGTCAACGACCCGGGCTTCTGGCTATTCAAAGAGTATTTCAATTTGACTATCGGCGAGACCATTAAATCCTGGTCGATGCTGGAAACGATCATCTCCGTCTGCGGCCTGATCGGCTGTCTGCTGCTGGGTATGGTGGTTTAAGCGAGGCGGCTTGTAGGCCGGATAAGGCAGCAATGTGCGCCAGGATTGCCTGATGGCGCTGCGCTTATCAGGCCTACGTGTTCTCACCATAATAAAGCCGGGGAAATCCCCGGCTTTATTACTTCTTCTTCGCGGCCGCTTTTCGGCGCTTATCCAAATCCTTAATCAGCTTGTTTACGCCCTCATCGGCAAACATGGCCTCAAGAGATGCAGACAATTTCCGCCGCCAGTTTTTATACTGATCGCTGGTGCCCGGTACGTTAACCGGATCGGCCATATCCAGCCAGTCCTCCGGCTGAAGCCCCAACAGACCGCTGTTACTGTCGGCGATGTAGCGCTGAAGCCCGCGATTTAGCGTTGGCGTCATCGACATTAACGATGCCTTATGCCCGGCGCGTTTTGGCAGACAGCCATATTTATGCAGCGCGTCCAATAGCCCCTGTTTCGCCCGCTCGCGATCCTCATACAGCCCGCGCAGAATCACTTCATCCGGATAAAGCCCCAGAGCTTTACCCAACGTCAGGTCACCGCATTCCCAATAGCCGCGCAGCGTGGGGAGATCGTGCGTCGAGGCGACAGCCATCGATTGTTGCGGATATGCGCCTGGCGCGCGGAAGTTTTTCTCAAGGTCATTTTCAAACCACAGCACTTTATAAGAATAGACCCCGCTATCGCGCAGCTTGCCGACAATCTCAACTGGCACCGTCCCCAGATCTTCGCCTATCACCATACAGCGGTGACGTTGGCTCTCCAGCGCCAGAATAGAAAGCAAATCATCTACCGGATAATGGACGTAAGCCCCCTGATCCGCTGTTTCGCCATACGGTATCCACCACAGACGCAGCAACGACATAACATGGTCAATGCGCAACGCGCCGCAGTTTTGCATATTGGCGCGCAGCAGGTCGATAAAGGGCTCATAGGCCCGGGCGACAATAATATGCGGGTCCATTGGCGGCAGCCCCCAGTTCTGACCGAGCGGGCCGAGGATATCCGGCGGCGCGCCGACAGATGCTTTCAGGCAGTACAGCTCCCGGTCGCACCAGGTTTCCGCGCCGCCTTCCGCTACGCCAACCGCCAGATCGCGGTACAGACCAATCGGTAGTTTAAAACTCTGGCAGGTATCCCAGCAGGCGGCGAATTGGCGCCAGGCCAGCCACTGAAGCCAGAGGTAAAACTCCACCTCTTCGCGGTGCGCTTCACAGAATTGTTTTACAGCGGAAGACTCTACCGACTGGTACGCCTCCGGCCAGGCTGGCCAGCCCCAGCGCTGCTCATCCTCTTTTACCTGATACGCATGCAGCGCGTCGAATGCCGCCTGCCAGTAAAGGCTCTCGCCTTCGCGGGCGATAAAGTGACGAAACTCCGCCATTTGCGCATCGTCGCGAGCGGCAAACCGCGTCCACGCCATCCGCAGCGCCGTGATTTTCAGCGCGGTAACGGTAGCGTAATCCACCCATTGCGCATCGCGCGCCTGTCGCAGCTTTTGCTGTGTGGCGGGCATTTGCCACCATGCCTGTGCCTCTTCGCTCAGGCGGAAATCTTCGACGGCGTTGACGTCGATATATATCACGTTCAGCCAGCGACGAGACGAGGGGCTGTAGGGACTGGCGCTCTCCGGATTCGCCGGATAAAGCGCGTGGATCGGGTTCAGGCCGATAAACGCGCCGCCGCGTGTCGCCACGTCGACCAGCATCGACTTCAAATCGCCGAAATCGCCAATACCCCAGTTTTTTTCTGAACGCAGAGTATAAAGCTGGACGCAGGCCCCCCACAGTTTTTTCCCTTCCAGCAGCGCCTGCGGCTCATAGCATCGCGGCGGGGCGACGATAATCCGGCAGTGCGTACGCTGTTCATCCTGGGTCAACGTCAGGGTGTGGTAGCCCTCCGGCAATGTAGCCGGAAGGTTAAGTTTTTTACCGCCCGTCACGCGCCCTTTGTAATGCACGCCCTCTTCCGTAGTCAGCAGCCAGGCAAACTCACCGCGCCCCTCTACCGGCAACGCCATTTTTTTACCCGCGGTATAAACCTTCACATTCGGCACGACCGCCTGTGGTCCTGTTGTCGTGCCGTGCATCGCCGCCAGCAAACGTCTCTTGGTTTCAGCGCCAATAGACTGCGGTTTGCCATGAGCATTGATGTAACTGGGGCTGATCCCCGCCGCCAGCGCGGCACTATCGAGACGTTTATTTTCCATCGCGCTCCCTTAGCGTTTTGCCTGCCAGATACGGGCCTGATAATCGCGAATAGAGCGATCGGAACTGAACATACCGCAGCGCGCGGTATTGAGGATCGCGGCGCGCGTCCACGCTTCCTGGTCGCGATACAGCGCATCCACCTGCTTTTGCGCCTCGACATAAGCGGCGAAGTCCGCCATGACCAGGTACGGATCGCCCCCCTGTTTGCCGAGGCTATGCAGCATCTGGTCAAAGGCATGTTTATCGCCATCGCTGTATTGACCGCTTTCCAGCTCTTTTAGCACCACATCCAGCACTTTGTCTTTTTTACGCCATTTCACCGGATCGTAGCCTTTGGCTTTGAGCGCCTTGACCTCTTCCACAGTATGGCCAAAGATAAAGATATTCTCTTCACCCACTTTCTCAGCGATTTCAACGTTAGCGCCGTCCAGCGTTCCCACTGTCAACGCCCCGTTCAGCGCCAGTTTCATGTTACCGGTGCCGGACGCCTCTTTCCCGGCGGTAGAAATTTGCTCGGAAATATCCGCCGCCGGAATGAGCATTTCCGCCGCCGAGACGCAGTAATCCGGCAGGAAAACCACCTTCAGCTTATCACCCACCGCCGGGTCGTTATTAATGGCTTCCGCAACCTTATTGATAGCAAAAATGATGTTCTTCGCCAGGTAATAGCCCGGCGCCGCCTTCGCGCCAAACAGGAATACGCGCGGTACGCGGTCAGCCTGCGGGTTTTCGCGGATCTCTTTGTACAGCGCCAGAATATGCAACAGATTCAGATGCTGACGCTTGTACTCGTGCAGGCGTTTGATCTGAATATCAAAAATCGCGTTGCTTGAAATCTCAATCCCGGTACGGGCCTTGATGAATTTCACCAGCCGTTCTTTGTTCGCCCGTTTGATGTCGCGATACTGCTGACGGAATGTGGCGTCGTCAGCGTATTTTTCGAGGTTGATCAACTGGTCGAGATCGTTAGCCCACTCTTTTTTCAGCGTTTTATCCAGCAACGCCGCAAGCTGCGGATTGCACTGTTTAATCCAGCGACGCGGTGTAATGCCGTTGGTGACATTGTGGAATTTGTTCGGCCAAAGCTGGTGATATTCCGGGAACAGATCTTTCACCACCAGATCGGAGTGCAGCGCCGCCACACCGTTGACCGCAAAGCCGCTGACCACGCACATATTGGCCATGCGTACCTGACGGTCGTGCACCACCGCCAGTTTTGCCCATACCTGCTTATCGCCAGGCCAGGTCTTATCGACCAGCGTCTTAAAGCGATCGTTAATCTGCTTGATAATCTGCATATGACGCGGCAACAGCGCTTTGATTAACCTCTCGTCCCAGCACTCCAACGCTTCTGGCATCAGGGTGTGGTTGGTGTAGGCGAAGGTTTTGCTGGTGATAGCCCAGGCGTCATCCCAGCTCAGTTGGTGCTCGTCAATCAGCACGCGCAGCAGTTCCGGAATGGCGATGGTCGGGTGAGTATCGTTCAACTGAATGACCTCGTAATCCGCCAGCTCATGCAGTTTGCGTCCGGCCAGATGGTGGCGACGCAGAATATCCGCTACCGAGCAGGCGCACTGGAAGTATTGCTGCATCAGGCGCAGTTTTTTGCCCGCCGTGTGGTTATCGTTGGGATAAAGCACCTTCGTCAGTTTTTCCGCATCGATACCCTGCTGTTCCGCCCGCAGGAAAGCGCCGTCGTTGAATTTGGTCAGATCAAACGGATGCGCGTGGGTCGCCTGCCACAAACGCAGCGGTTGCGCGACGCCGTTACGATAGCCTAACACCGGCAGATCCCAGGCCTGGCCTGTAATCACAAAACCTGGCTCCCAGCGCCCTTCTTTGGTAACTTTACCGCCGATCCCAACCTGGACGTCCAGCACCTCGTTGTGGCGGAACCACGGATAGCTGCCGCGATGCCAGTCATCCGGCGCTTCCATCTGCTTGCCTTCAACAAATGACTGACGGAACAGCCCATACTGGTAGTTCAGACCATAGCCCGTAGCGGACTGCCCGACGGTGGCCATCGAATCGAGGAAGCAGGCGGCCAGACGTCCCAGACCACCGTTGCCGAGCGCCGGATCGACTTCCTCTTCCAGCAGATCGGTCAGATTAATATCGTGCGCTTTCAGCACATCGCTAACGTCCTGGTACCATCCCAGATTTAACAGGTTATTTCCCGTCAGGCGGCCAATCAAAAATTCCATCGAAATGTAGTTCACATGACGCTGGCCTTTCGTCGGCTGCGCTACCGGTTGCGCGCTCAGTAATTCCGCCAGCGCGCCGCTAACGGCCTGCCACCACTGACGAGGCGTCATGTCGGACGCCGACAGTAAACCGAAACGCTGCCACTGACGCGTCAGGGCGGCCTGGAATTGATCTTTATTGAAGGTTGGCTGTGACATAGGAAATCCGTCCTCGGGTAATAAAACAACGTTATCGCTAGTTTGCCAGGCTCGATGTTGACCTTCCTCCTCCCGGCAATGATTAGGGAGGGAGGAGGAGCGGGGATGAGCATAAAAGTGTGATCGCCGCCACTTACCCCTGTATAAACGCGCCGATTCCTGTCAACGACACCCAGTGTTACGCATAATCAAATGAATAAACAGAAATAACAGTAAATCGCGAAGGGGTATTTTCGAAAGATTATATGAACGCCGAAATAGTTTCTTACCTGAAATATTCAGCGGCGGGAGATTCACTCACTAAACATAATTAATTAAACGCCTGGTATCGCCATTGTGTTAAATCCGGATGATGTCCAGGACATTATTTACAATAACGGAAATATGACCTCAGCCCAGCTCTGACGCTCGTTTCAACCGCGCCGAATACTTTTTTAATACCGTTATTTAGAATTGTGACAGAGTGCAAATTCAGACACATAAAAAGTCTGCTTAGCTTGCATTAAAATGCTTTCTGGCCGACCTTATATCTATTAATTACGAAGCGCAAAAAAAATCGCAGTTCCCCCCATTTCCCACAGTGAAGTGATTGCTATGTTGATTCCGTCTAAATTAAGTCGTCCGGTTCGTCTCGACCATACCGTGGTTCGTGAGCGGCTGTTGGCTAAACTTTCCGGCGCGAACAATTTCAGGCTCGCCCTGGTAACCAGTCCTGCTGGCTATGGGAAAACCACGCTTGTCTCACAGTGGGCGGCGGGCAAAAATGAATTAGGCTGGTACTCTCTCGACGAAGGCGATAACCAGCAAGAGCGATTCGCCAGTTACTTAATTGCCGCTATCCAACAGGCCACCGGCGGACACTGCTCTACCAGCGAAGCGATGGCGCAAAAACGTCAGTATGCCAGCCTGACGTCCCTCTTCGCGCAGCTCTTTATTGAACTGGCGCAGTGGCATCGCCCGCTTTATCTGGTGATTGACGACTACCATTTGATTACCAATCCGGTGATTCACGACGCGATGCGCTTTTTCTTACGGCATCAGCCGGAAAATTTCACCCTGGTGGTGTTATCGCGTAATTTGCCGCAACTGGGCATCGCTAACCTGCGCGTGCGCGATCAGCTGTTGGAAATCGGCAGCCAGCAGTTGGCTTTTAACCATCAGGAAGCAAAGCAATTTTTTGACCGTCGTCTTTCGTCGCCCATTGAAGCCGCTGAGAGCAGCCGCATGTGCGATGATGTGGCCGGTTGGGCCACTGCGCTACAGTTGATCGCCCTCTCCGCGCGCCAGAACCATACCTCTGCGCATCACTCCGCCCGCCGTCTTGCCGGGATTAATGCCAGCCACCTTTCTGATTATCTGGTGGACGAAGTACTGGATAACGTGGATGTCAGCACCCGACATTTTTTACTTAAAAGCGCGATCTTACGCTCAATGAATGACGCGTTGATTGTGCGCGTGACCGGCGAAGAAAACGGCCAGATGCGGCTGGAGGAGATTGAGCGCCAGGGGTTATTCTTGCAACGCATGGACGACACGGGCGAGTGGTTTAGCTATCACCCGTTGTTTGGTAGCTTTCTGCGCCAGCGTTGCCAGTGGGAACTGGCGGCGGAACTGCCGGAGATCCACCGTGCGGCCGCGGAAAGCTGGATGGAACAAGGTTTTCCCAGCGAAGCTATTCATCATGCGCTGGCGGCGGGTGACGCGCAAATGCTGCGCGATATCCTGCTTAACCATGCGTGGGGGCTGTTTAATCACAGTGAACTGGCGCTGCTGGAAGAGTCATTAAAAGCGCTGCCGTGGGAAAGCCTGCTGGAAAATCCGCGGCTGGTGTTGTTACAGGCCTGGCTGATGCAAAGCCAACACCGCTACAGCGAAGTGAATACGTTGCTGGCGCGCGCCGAGCAAGAGATCAAAGGGGTTATGGACGGCACGCTGCATGCTGAATTTAACGCGCTGCGCGCCCAGGTCGCCATCAACGACGGCAATCCGGAAGAGGCTGAGCGGCTGGCGAAACTGGCGCTGGATGAGCTTCCTCTCGCCTGGTTTTATAGCCGCATTGTCGCGACCTCCGTTCACGGCGAAGTGCTGCACTGTAAAGGCGATCTCAGCCAGTCTTTATCGCTGATGCAGCAAACCGAACAAATGGCGCGCCATCATGACGTCTGGCATTACGCGCTGTGGAGCTTAATTCAACAAAGCGAAATTCAGTTCGCCCAGGGATTCCTGCAGGCCGCATGGGAAACGCAGGAGAGAGCCTTCCAGTTGATCAAAGAGCAACATCTGGAACAACTGCCGATGCATGAGTTTCTGGTACGTATCCGCGCGCAATTGCTGTGGGCGTGGGCGCGCCTTGACGAAGCGGAGGCCTCGGCGCGCAGCGGTATCGCTGTGCTGTCCACCTTCCAGCCGCAACAACAGTTGCAGTGCCTGACGTTACTGGTGCAGTGCTCGCTGGCGCGCGGCGATCTGGATAATGCCCGTAGTCAGCTTAACCGACTGGAAAATTTATTAGGCAATGGTCGTTATCACTGCGACTGGATCTCTAACGCCGATAAGGTGCGTGTCATTTACTGGCAGTTAACCGGCGACAAAAAATCCGCCGCCAACTGGTTACGTCATACGCCCAAACCGGCGTTTGCCAATAACCATTTTCTGCAAGGGCAATGGCGGAATATCGCCCGCGCGCAGATCCTGCTGGGCGAATTCGAGCCTGCGGAAATCGTGCTGGAAGAGTTAAATGAGAATGCCCGTAGCCTGCGCTTAATGAGCGATTTAAACCGCAATCTGCTGTTACTCAATCAGCTTTACTGGCAATCCGGGCGGAAAAACGACGCCCAGCGCGTATTGCTTGATGCCTTACAGCTCGCCAACCGCACCGGATTTATCAGCCATTTTGTGATTGAAGGCGAAGCCATGGCGCAACAATTGCGTCAGCTTATCCAGCTCAATACGCTGCCGGAGATGGAGCAGCATCGCGCGCAGCGCATCCTGCGAGAGATTAACCAACATCACCGGCATAAATTCGCCCATTTTGACGAAGGCTTCGTCGAGCGCCTGCTTAACCATCCGGATGTCCCGGAGCTTATTCGCACCAGCCCGCTCACCCAGCGTGAATGGCAGGTGTTAGGGCTTATCTATTCCGGTTACAGCAACGAACAGATTGCCGGCGAACTGGCGGTAGCCGCAACCACCATTAAGACGCATATCCGCAACCTCTACCAGAAACTCGGCGTCGCGCACCGTCAGGACGCGGTACAGCACGCGCAGCAGTTGCTGAAGATGATGGGGTACGGGGTTTAACGTGTGCCTGATGGCGCTTCGCTTATCAGGCCTGCAGAGTCATTTTAAAACATATTAATATTGCTGGTTTTGTAGGCCGGGTAAGGCGTAGCCGCCATCCGGCATAAACGTAAATCCAGACGTTGAGTTGGCTTCAGGCCCGATGGCCGTCGCTCAGCCGCAGGTTAAATGGCGCCCATCCATCCGGCGGGTCCCATTCGCCACTGCCATAAATAATACCCTCCCGGATATCATGAATAATGACGCCATCAATACCACACGGTTCCGATCGCCAGATAATGCCGGAACTCACGTTGATAAGAAACGTATACTGAAAGGTTGTGACCAGGAAATTCTCGCTCAGCGAGGTCTTATGATCCCAAACATCGGGTATTGAATAAATATGGCCAACATAATCATCAAGAAACAGGCTTTTAACCTGATGTGAATCCGTATCAAATAAGTGAACGTGCTGACCGTATAATATCGCAATAGTCTTATCATTATTCATGATGCCGCTGAAGCACTGCTCAACGATCCAGCGCCCCTCTTCCAGCGCGACAAAAAGACACAGCACGATAACCGGCTCGCCGTCCTGACTCACCAGCACTCTTCGCCGCATCGTTGAAGGGCCGGAAAAGGGATTAACATCCCTCTCCGGGATAGCGTCAGCAACGCGTTGTTCAGCATCAAGGAAATCAGCGTGGTATGTCATGATCCGCTATCCTTTTTACTTACCATAACCTGCACCATCTCCCTCGCCTCCTCCAGGTTGAACGTTACCGGCAAAAACCGTTCCACCACCGCAATATTGGTAAGCAAGTGAGCGGAAGCCCGCGCCACGGTAAACGCGCCTTCGCCCGCCAGCGCCAGCGGTAAAATCAGCTGGTCGGCCAGATGCTCTCCCACTGCCGCCGGGCTTGCGAGATAGCGCCGCGCTTCATGCGCAACCTGATTAGCTACCGCTTCCGCGCTGGTGCCTTTTACGCCGAACGCGGCGAACAGTTCGGTCAGTTGTTCGCTTTGAATCATCAGCGACAGCGCGTTGCCCGGCCCGCAGCCGCCTTCCAGCGCAACGACGTTTTTCTCCGCCTGCGGGAAGTGGGCTTCCAGCGTTGCGACTTCACGTTCGCCAACGTGGTAAGGAACCGCCGCCAGCAAAGCTTCAGCGGTGGTGCGCCGCGTCTCGCCGCGCGATATCAGCGTCAGACCGCGTAAAGACGCCGCCGGTTCGACGACCGTCGCCGCCGCGCCGCCGCCTGCCGGATAAAAGCCGTGTTTTATCAGCGTGGTACGCTGGCTGATGCCCATCCTCGCCAACAGCGGCTCCCAGACGCGGCAGATAAAATCGGCGCTGGGCGCGGCCTGATTATGCGTCCCACCGTGAACCTCCACGCGGGATGAACCATCGGCAAACCACAGCGCGGGCAGGACGGTTTGCAGCACCAGCATACAACTGCCCGCGCTGCCAATCGCGAAACGGTACTCGCCGCCGCGAATCGGCCCCGGCGTAAAACGCAACTGTTGCGAGCCCAGCTCGTCGCCGTTCACCTGCGCGCCGCAGATTTCCGTTGCCGCCCGCACCGCCGTTAAATGCTGGCGTAGCAGCCCCGGTTTGGCGCGCCCGGCGCGGATGCCGCTCATTTCAAACGGCTGGCCGGTTATCATTGATAAACTCAGCGCCGAGCGCAAAATCTGCCCGCCGCCCTCTCCCTGTGCGCCATCCAGCGCGATGATCCTTGCCATTTTCTATCCTTTAACGCACACCACCTGCCGCAGGGCGTACATGATTTCCACCAGGTCAGACTGCGCCGCCATCACCGCATCAATATCTTTATACGCCATTGGGATCTCGTCGATCACGTCCGCATCTTTACGGCATTCGACATGCGCGGTGGCGCGAATCTGATCGTCAACGCTAAACAGTTTCTTCGCTTTCGTTCGGCTCATCACACGTCCGGCGCCGTGGCTGCACGAACAGAACGACTCTTCGTTACCCAGCCCGCGCACGATAAAGCTTTTCGCCCCCATCGAACCGGGAATGATACCGAACTCACCGCGCCGCGCCGAAACAGCCCCTTTACGCGTCACATAGATCTCTTCGCCAAAGTGCTGCTCTTTTTGCACATAGTTATGGTGGCAGTTGATCTCGTCCATATCGAGGGCGATCGGTTTTTCCACGCAGCGCTGGAGCGCCGCCAGCGCGTTTTCCATCATCGCCTCGCGGTTCAGGCTGGCAAATTGTTGCGCCCAGTGTACCGCTTTCAGGTAATCGTCAAAATATTCGCTTCCTTCATTAAAATACGCCAGATCGCGGGACGGCAGCGTTTCTAACTGCTCCTGCATTTCTTGCTGCGCCAGGCCGATAAAATAGGTGCCGATGGCGTTACCGATCCCGCGCGAACCGGAGTGCAGCATGATCCATACCCGATCGGTTTCATCCAGACAGATCTCAATAAAGTGGTTACCGGTTCCCAACGTTCCCAGGTGCTTATAGCTATTGGTATTCAAAAAGCGCGGATATTTTTGCGTTAACCACTGATATCCCGCTTCCAGCTGCGCCCATTTTTCATCAACGTTGGCGGGCGGGTTTCCCCATGCGCCCACATCGCGACGCCCGCGTCCGGTGGTACGCCCGTGAGGCACAGCGGCCTCTATGGCGTTACGCAGTTCCGCCAGATTTTCCGGCAGATCGGCCGCCGTTAAGCTGGTACGCAGCGCGTTCATTCCACAACCGATATCCACGCCCACCGCCGCCGGAATAATCGCCCCTTTCGTCGGGATCACGCTACCGATGGTCGATCCTTTCCCCAAATGCACATCCGGCATAACGGCAATGTGTTTGAAAATAAACGGCATTTTCGCCGTATTGATCAGCTGCTGACGGGCATCGTCTTCTACCGGTACGCCTTTGGTCCACATTTTTACCGGTGCGTTCTGGGTGGTCATCAATTCGTAATTCATCATTTTTTCTCATTTTAATCATTAGGGTGGCGACAAGTTTATGTGAATACACCGCTCTACCATTGAGCTACAGAGCCGGGCTCTGACGGGTCTCGAACCCGCAACAAATGTAGATCCACAGGCATTCGCCAAAATAGGGTGGCACGACAAGTTAAGGTGAATCACCCGCTCTACCGTTGAGCTACAGGGCTAAGCCCCGGCAGGGTTCGAACCTGCGTCTGGCCATACAAGGTGTAGATCCACCGGCATTCGTGCCTTCAGCGTTGCGCGACAAATTCATAGCCGGGATGATACGCATCGGGAAAGATGTAATCCCGGCCAGCATTCGCGCCGCGCTGAATACTCTTTACAGCGTCACGGCTTCAATCGCTTCCAGCCAGTGCGCGCTGCCATAGCGACCGTTAACAAAGTTATCTATCACCGTAAACACCTCGTCGCTGAAGCCGCCGACGTTCAAAATATCGCTTCGTTCCGCCGCCTGCGTGGTGCCGTAAGGCAGCAGATCGATACACACCAGGCGCGCCTGCGGGTTGCGCTTTTTCAGTTCGATCCAGCATTCCATGGTGGCCGTTGAGCCATGGCGCGATTTATCAACCCACGATTCGTTATCCGACACCATAATCACCAGATCCACCCGCGCCCGCTCGTTCAACAACCTACGCAGCGGCGCGGAGCAGTTGGTGCCGCCGCCGCCAACCGCCGCCAGCTTTTGCGCGTTGTGCATAACCGACTGGCGCGCATCAAGCCGCACGTCGACCACATCGCATTCAAACGGCAGCACGCGGGCCTGCGGATGATTACGCAGCACGGCGGCGGCGATCAGCCCGGCAACGTCCACGCAGCGGATCTTACTGGTCGCCCCCTTGCGATAGCCGGTTATCGACGACTTCATGGACCCCGACACGTCCGGGCAGACCACCACGTTGCCGCGAAACGACGGAATGTTCTCCAGCGCGTACTCCATCGCCTGCGCTAAAGCCTCGCGAATAACCTGCGGCACGCTGCTTTGCAGATTGCTCCATGCCGACAGCAGCTGATAAGGATAGACCCAGGACTGGCGCACCTGCGCCCTGTCCGCCAGCCGCTGCGCCACGCTGGCGGCAAGCGTTGCATTCTCAAACACGCCATGACGCGCCAGCGTATTCAAATTCATTCGCAACGTTTGCCAACTCATCCGCTGCGCCAGCTGTGCCCACTGTTCGCGACTCAGCGGCGCGTTGGTCAGCAGTAAAAACGGCACATCGGGTAAGGCCGCGCCCATGTCACCTTCACGAAACGCCAGCAGCGCGCGCGTTTTTTCCGGCAGTTGCGCCTTATCGCACGGCTTACCAATCAGCCAGGCGAAGAAGGCTTCCTGCCACGCCGCCTGCGGCCGTGGGTGCACCATTTTGACGATATCCGCCAGCGACGGCGCATTGCCCACCGATGCCTGCAATAAACGCTCTTCGCTGGCGTTCTGCAACCAACGCTGCACCAGCTTCTTTGGCCGCGTCCCCAGCGAGCGCCGCCCGGTCACGCCGCTGCGCAAAATTTGCACAAAGTTACGCAGCATCCGGCCATTATTGATCACCCGCGTAAATACTACCGGCAGCAGCGCCGAACCACGCGCCGCCAGAATGGCGGTCAACAGCGCGGGCATATCCTTCATCATCCCGCGTTCGCGACCATAAATCGCCAGTTGCGCTAAAAACAGATCGTCGAGATCTTTCGCCGTCGCCAGAACATCATTTAGCTGCGCCTGGCCGCTGGCATAAAAAGTCTCGTTCATGCAGCCGGTCATCACCATTTGCGCCAGTTTATGGCGCGGGGTGAAGGCAAAGGCCGCTGCGCCTTGCTGATTGCTGGCGTTGGCCAGCGGCGCGTCCCTTAACAGCGAACGGAACAAAAGTGGATTAGCCATTTGTTTTTCCCATTTCCGTTATTCTCCATGCCAGAGTTATTGCAACCAGCGTGCCAGAAAATAAATTATTTTTTAATCTATTGATTTTTAATTGATTTATTTCTTTAGCGTTCAAGTGAAAGAAAAATGCCTGCACGGCAGTCATTAAAAAGCGATAAAATTATCTCGTCTTTTAGAAGGAAATCTAAGATGCGAAAAACGGTGGCCTTTGGTTTTGTCGGTACGGTGCTCGACTATGCAGGACGCGGCAGTCAGCGTTGGGAAAAATGGCGCCCTACTTTGTGTCTGTGCCAGCAGGAGACGCTGGTCGTTCACCGCCTGGAACTGCTGTACGATGCCCGCTCTCGCTCGCTGTTTGAAGGATTAAAGAAGGATATCGCCAGCGTCTCGCCGGAAACGGAAGTCGTCGGCGTAGAAATCGCGATCCGCAACCCGTGGGACTTCGAAGAGGTTTACGCCTGCCTGCACGATTTCGCCCGCAGCCATACCTTTCATCCCGAAGATGAAGACTATCTGATTCATATCACCACCGGCACTCACGTCGCGCAGATCTGCTGGTTCCTGCTGGCGGAGGCGCGCTATCTACCGGCGCGATTAGCGCAGACCTCGCCGCCGCGCAAAAAAGATAAACCGCATAGCACGGGCGACGTGACGATTATTGACCTCGACCTCAGCCGCTACAATGACATCGCCACCCGCTTCGCCCAGGAGCGGGAGGAGACGCTCAACTTCCTGAAGTCCGGCATTGCAACCCGCAACCCGTGTTTCAACCGGATGATTGAGCAAATTGAGCGCGTCGCGATACGCTCCCGTTCGCCAATCCTGCTCAACGGCCCGACCGGCGCGGGCAAGTCGTTTCTCGCCCGTCGCATCTATGAACTAAAACTGGCCCGCCACCAGTTCAGCGGCCCGTTTGTCGAAGTGAACTGCGCCACCCTGCGCGGCGACACGGCGATGTCGGCGCTGTTCGGCCACGTTAAGGGGGCGTTTACCGGCGCGAGAGAGGAGCGTGCAGGGCTGCTGCGCAGCGCCGACGGCGGCATGTTGTTTCTTGACGAAGTGGGAGAGCTGGGCGCGGATGAACAGGCCATGTTGCTGAAAGCCATTGAAGAGAAACGCTTTTACCCTTTCGGCAGCGACCAGCAGGTCAGCAGCGATTTCCAGTTGATTGCCGGCACGGTGCGCGACCTGCGCCAGCGGGTGGCGGAGGGGACATTCCGCGAAGACCTGTACGCGCGCATTAATCTCTGGACCTTCGAACTACCGGGCCTGCGTCAGCGCCAGGAAGATATTGAGCCAAACCTTGACTACGAACTGGAACGCCACGCGGCGCTAACCGGCGACAGCGTGCGTTTTAATACCGAAGCGCGCCGCGCCTGGCTGAGCTTCGCCACCTCGCCGCAGGCCGCCTGGCGCGGTAACTTCCGCGAACTCTCCGCCAGCGTCACCCGCATGGCGACGCTGGCGGACAACGGGCGAATCACGGTCGAAACGGTAGACGATGAAATCGCGCGTTTGCGCTATAGCTGGAATGACCATCGCCCCTCCGCGCTCGACGGACTGCCGGGCATTGACGCAACGGCGCTGGATCTGTTTGACCGTATGCAACTGGAAAACGTCGTTGCCGTCTGCCGCCAGGCGAAAACCCTTTCCGACGCCGGGCGGCAGCTATTCAACGTTTCCCGTCAGGGGAAAGCCACGGTGAATGACGCTGACCGGCTGCGTAAATACCTGGCGCGTTTTGGTCTGACGTGGGACGTTTTACAGAATTAACACAGCTCCAGTTGGATATGGTTCTCCGTCAACACCTGCATCACGCCCGGCGGCGGCAGGGTATCGGTGTAGACCGCATCGACCATACTAATGCTGCCCATGTTTACCATCGCGTTACGGCCAAATTTAGAGTGATCCACCACCAGCATCACATGGCGCGAATTTTCGATAATCGCACGCTTGGTGCGTACCTCATGGTAGTCAAATTCCAGCAACGAGCCGTCGCTATCAATACCGCTAATCCCCAGAATACCGAAATCGAGACGGAACTGGGCGATAAAGTCCTGCGTCGCTTCGCCAATAATGCCGCCGTCGCGGCTACGGAGTTCACCGCCGGCGAGGATAATACGAAAATCCTCTTTCGCCATTAGCGTGTTCGCTACATTCAAATTGTTGGTCACGATCCGCAAATTACTGTGCCCTAACAGGGCGTGCGCTACGGCTTCCGGCGTCGTGCCGATATCAATAAACAGCGTTGAACCATTGGGGATCTGGGCCGCGACTTTGCGAGCGATGCGCTCTTTTTCTTCCGTTTGCGTTGCCTTACGATCGTGCCACGGCGTGTTCACCGAGCTGGAGGGCAACGCCGCGCCGCCGTGGTGGCGCAAAATCATATTCTGTTCCGCCAGATCGTTAAGATCCCGACGAATGGTTTGCGGGCTGACAGAAAAATGCTCCACCAGCTCTTCCGTACTGACGTACCCCTGTTTTTTCACCAGTTCAATGATCGCGTCATGCCGTTGTGTTTGTTTCATGAATAATCTCTGAAAGTAACCAACCTTGCGCCGGATAGCGGCATTCGCCCTACCCGGCCTGGAAAAATATCTCGACCACAGGCCGGATACGCCTCACGTTCGTTTTCGCGCATTCAGCGTATCAACAAAGGCCATCGCTAAACCGACGATAAGCCCGGCGATGTGCGCGCCGTTCGCCATAGACATGCCAAACCAGTCAAACCAACCAGCGACTATCCACAATAATGCAAAAATAATTAAGCCGCGCTGGAGGTAAATTCCGCTTTGCGGATCGCGCTCTCCGCGCAGCCACACGTACCCCATCAGCGCATAGACGACGCCAGACAGTCCGCCAAACCACGGGCCGCTAAATTTCTGCTGTACATAGCCGCTTAGCAGCGCGCTTATCACCGTAATGACGATTAATTTACCGCTGCCCAGGCGCTTCTCTACCGCCCCGCCGAGATACCACCACCACAGCAGGTTAAAAAGAATATGCATCAGTGAGAAGTGCATAAAGATATGGGTGAAGTAGCGCCAGACTTCAAATTTTAAAACCGGATCGAACGGCCACGCCAGCCACACCATCACCGTCTGATCGCCGATGAGACTCATCGCGATATAGACCAGCACGCAGGCGAGCATCACGATCCAGGTAACAGGGCCGGCTCGTTCACGCAGCGTGGCGAGAAAGGGAAAACGGCGGTAGCGCAGTCCGCTGTTAGTCTGCCCGGACTGCCAGCTAGCCGCCAGATAACGCGGATCGCCGGGATTTTCTATAAACCGCGCCAGCTCGACCCGCACACGTTCGGCCTGCGATTCATCTGCCAACCAGATATCGCTTTGATTATGTTGCTGAATAGTAAGAATGACGCCCTGGGTGGCCATATAATCAACAAATGCCTGCGCCACGCGAGGATTCGCAAAGGAAGTAATCATCAACATTATTGCTGTCGCTTAGTCCATACAAAAGAAGACAGTATATATACCCTTCTCGTCGGAGGCTGCATCTTTATGGGATTACGCGCCATTCGCGACATTGGCAGGGAAACGGCGATGCCAGGCCTCAAACCCGCCATCAATGCTGTAAACCGCATCATAGCCTTGCTGGAGCAGATACTGCGCGGCGCCTTTACTACTGTTGCCGTGATAGCACATTACCATCACCGCGGTATCGAAACCATGCTCACGCATAAACGCGCCCAGCGTATCGTTAGTCAAGTGAAACGCCTGCGGCGCATGACCCATGGCATAACTTTGCGGATCGCGAATATCGACCAGCACCGCCGCGCCCTGGTGCAGTTTCTGATACGCCTCTTCTACAGTGATACATTCAAATTGTTCCATGAATCGCTCTTTCATTATTGCCGGTGCAGCCAATTAAGGCATTTTATCGCCCAGTGTACGTTGACGGAGTAGCTTAACGCCATAATGTTATACATATCACTCTAAAATGTTTTTTCGATGTTACCAATAGCGCGTTTCTTTGCTATTATGTTCGATAACGAACATTTTTGAACTTTAACGAAAGTGCAAGAGGGCAGCATGGAAACCAAAGATCTGATCGTGATAGGCGGGGGCATTAACGGTGCAGGCATCGCGGCTGATGCCGCCGGACGCGGTTTGTCCGTACTCATGCTGGAAGCGCAGGATTTGGCCTGCGCAACCTCTTCCGCCAGTTCGAAACTTATCCACGGCGGCTTACGCTACCTTGAGCACTACGAGTTCCGCCTGGTCAGCGAAGCGCTGGCAGAACGTGAGGTGTTGTTGAAAATGGCGCCGCACATCGCCTTCCCGATGCGTTTTCGTCTGCCGCACCGCCCGCATTTACGTCCAGCCTGGATGATCCGCATCGGTCTGTTTATGTACGATCACCTCGGCAAACGTACCAGCTTACCCGGTTCCACCGGTGTGCGGTTTGGCGCAGATTCGGTGCTCAAACCGGAAATCGTGCGCGGATTCGAATATTCCGACTGCTGGGTAGACGATGCGCGTCTGGTGCTGGCTAACGCACAGATGGTGGTGCGTAAAGGCGGCGAAGTCCTTACCCGTACTCGCGCAACTGCCGCTCGTCGGGAAAATGGCCTGTGGATTGTCGAAGCGGAAGATATCGACACCGGTAAAAAATATGTCTGGCAGGCGCGCGGACTGGTTAACGCCACCGGACCGTGGGTCAAACAGTTCTTCGACGAAGGGATGCACCTGCCGTCGCCGTATGGCATCCGCCTGATCAAAGGCAGCCATATCGTCGTGCCGCGCGTCCATAATCAGAAGCAGGCGTATATTCTGCAAAACGAAGATAAGCGTATCGTCTTTGTCATTCCGTGGATGGAAGAGTTTTCGATCATTGGCACAACCGATGTCGAATATAAAGGCGATCCGAAAGCGGTAAAAATTGAAGAGAGCGAAATTAATTACCTGTTGAAGGTCTATAACGCGCACTTCCAGAAACAACTGGGGCGCGATGACATCGTCTGGACGTACTCCGGCGTCCGTCCGCTGTGCGATGATGAGTCCGACTCACCGCAGGCGATCACTCGCGATTATACCCTTGATATTCATGATGAAAACGGCAAAGCGCCGCTGCTTTCCGTGTTTGGCGGTAAGCTCACGACCTACCGTAAGCTGGCCGAACATGCGATGGAAAAACTGGCGTCTTATTATCCAGGCATCGGCCCGGCATGGACCAAAACGTGCGTACTGCCCGGCGGCGACATCGACGGCAGCCGCGAAGATTACGCGGCGAAGCTGCGTCGTCGTTATCCGTTCCTGACGGAATCGCTGGCGCGCCACTATTCGCGCACTTACGGCAGCAACACGGAGTGGATTCTCGGCGAAGCCACGTCGCTGCTTGATTTAGGCGAAGATTTCGGTCATGAGTTTTACGAAGCGGAACTCAAGTACCTGGTGGATCACGAATGGGTGCGCCGTACTGAAGACGCTATCTGGCGTCGCACCAAAGAAGGCATGTGGCTGACCGCCGAGCAGCAATCCCGCATCACCCAGTGGCTGGCGACGTATGTTGAGAAACACCAACTTTCACTGGCGTCGTAATAAAATCCGGGGCGGTTTATACCGCCCTTTTCGCCACATACCGCATTCACTCGCCGGGTTTTGTACAGCCGGGCATATGATTAGTGATACGGTAGCGATCGACACTTATTTGGGTAATAAAGAAGGGTTTTGCCCGCGCTTCGCTATTCCAGAGAGTTTTCCCCGTTTTACACCAGCTTTTATGAGTAAAGTTGGCATAATGAACCACGCTCTCCTCCCCCAGCACGCTTTCAAAATGCGCGCGTTTATCACCGTCGGCCACGCTAAAGTCAGCATAAAAAAGATTGCTGTCCAGGTTAAACGTCATCTCTATTTCACTGGCGGACGATGGAAAGAACACAGGCAGCCAGGTCCAGATACCGGATTGCTCGGGTATGGCGGCATAATCAGGAAAATAGCTTACCTGGCGATCATCGCAGGCGGTCAGCACAGCGATGATGATTAATGCTGCACCACACCGGAGGACCTGATTAATCAGCTCAGCAACAATATCTTTATGCCACGAAGTGGATTCACGCCGTGCAATACGAATATCAGCGCCGCTGGCCGGGTCTACGCCTACCCGTTCCACATATAATTTAACATCTTCCATTTAGTCCCTTTATTTCGCGGCCGGATACAGCGGCACATATCCCACATCCTGCACCAACTGTTGTCCCTGCGGGCTTAGAAACCAGTCCACCAGCTTTTGTGTTTCCGCTGTGGGGTGTTCACGGGTGACCATATAAACATCAACCGTGTACGGGTAACCGCCGTTACGAATATTTTCAACCGTCGGGGCAACATCGTTTATCGCCAGTAATTTAATCTCTTTATTGCTGTGCATCTGCGTAGCGTAATAACGAAAGGTATAGCCAATGGCGTTGTGCGTACTGCGATACTCAGCCACGATATCCACCATTTCCCCCATCGCGGTTGCCACTGATGTTGTTTGCGCTGGCATCAGCTTTGTTTCTTTCATTACCTTCGCCAGCATCGCCGTTTGGCTGCCAGAGTTTTCCGGTCGCTGCCAGGGCTTAATGTCGATTGCCTCTCCGCCTACCTCATTCCAGTGGGTGATTCTTCCGCTAAAAATGCCGCGAATTTGTACATCACTCAACGATGACACGGGATTGTTTTGGTTGACGATAAACACAAACGCTTCACGTGCAAAGGGGGTGTAAACCAGTTTTACGCCACTGGCCTCGGCCAATTGCTTTTGAGCAGTGGAAGGCTGGGCGACAAAAATAAGATCGGCATTACCGTTAAGGATATTTTGATAGGCTTCAATGGTTCCCTGGTTTTCAAGGTAGTCTTCAGGGCAGATATCATCCGGAAAGCGCGTAAGCGCATAAAAAGCCGAGGCGTATAACGGCAAGCCAGCCGTTGCGCCATCGAGCCGCGGCCAATTTTGGGTGAGCAAAAGTGTCGGTTCATCGCGCAGCCCGGTTAGTTTGTTGCCCCATGTGTGCGCCTGATAATCGCGGAAATAAAGATATTCACTGCTCTCGGGAGCGGGATACTTCACGGCATAAAGATGTGACTGATATACGGCACAGCTCCCGAAAAACAGCAGGCAAATCACCAGCAGATTACGACAAGAGTAGCCCGCACCGCCGCGTAGCACTCCCCAACGCGCACCGCCATACCCCAATGCAAAACAGAGCTGCGAGCCAACCGGGATGAGCAACACTGCCCATACCCAGCCGTTGAAAAAGGATATTACGCTGGGTACTAACCAAAGCGTTTGCACCACCTGGGCGATGGGTTTACGCCCTATCGCGTGAATATTAAGATCGGTGAGAAACATCAGGATGACCCACCCCATCAGCACCACCAGAGCGGGCATAAGCAGGCAGCAATCACGCCATTCTGGATTTACCTCTGATGCATTTCCCTTTCCCCATATCCGGCCACAAAGAAAAATTAACCCTGCGCCCAGAAGCGCTACCGGGATAATGGTCGCCTTCTCAATAGATTGCGCGACGGGGATACTATTTTCAAGAACGCTAATGCACGCCCACATTCCCCCCACGATAATCGTAATAATGTTCACCAGCAGCGGCACGCCGATAAACGCCATTATGATTGACAAAAAAAGCCACTTAGCATTTTTCATTTTTCTATCCGCTAATCCCTGCGATAGCGGAAGTATAAACCCGGTAGTCCTGAGCACCCCCCATGCATTTTTCTGAAATCGCGACGTTAAAACATTCACGATAGCGGCAGACAGAAGTTGAAAGTTCCGGCTGCCGTTTTTTATTTACAGGCTCACATTAACCTGCAAGATCGATCTTTTTCCGCGCCTGCCCAACAGCATCGGCGGCCCGCAATGCCGCCTGAACGGCCTCCGGCGTAATGGTAAACGGCTCGTTGTGCATCGTTTCCCCAGTTTGACAAGACGCCCTGGCAACGGCCAGCAGTTCATCATCGCTAACGCCAGCCAGACCAATATCCGCCAGCGTGGTGGGCAAGCCTATATCTTCACAAAATTGATAAACCTCCTCGATAAGCTCAGGCGCTCTATCGGTGAGCATAAGCATTGCCAGCGTGCCAAACGCAACCTTTTCCCCATGCCAGTATTTGTGCGTGGCGGGCAGTACCGTCAGACCGTTATGAATGGCGTGCGCCGCCGCCAGCCCACCGCTTTCAAAACCGAGCCCGGATAATAGTGTATTCGCTTCGATAACATGTTCGAGCGCCGGAGTAACCTGATGTTGTTCACAGGCAAGCTTCGCCAGGCGCCCATAGCGCATTAAGGTGGTGTAGCAAAAGCGCGCCAGCTCAAATGCGGTCATCGGTCCTGGCCTGGTGGTCATATTGCCGGCCCCTTTGATGCGGCAATCTTCCGCTTCAAACCAGGTTGCCAGCGCATCGCCTATCCCGGAAACCAAAAAGCGTACCGGCGCGGCAGCAATAATACTGCTGTCCACCAGCACAAGCGTCGGGTTACGTGGAATCATCAGGTAGCGTTTGAATTGCCCTTCTGGCGTATAGATAACAACCAGTGAACTGCACGGCGCATCCGTTGAGGCCAGAGTAGGAACCACGGCAATAGGCAACCGCAGGCTGGCGCCGGTTGCTTTTGCCGTATCCAGGGTTTTCCCACCCCCCATACCGACAATCACATCGGCGCCAATTTCCTGCGCGCGTGCGGAGATGCGAGCAATTTCCTCATCACTGCACTCGCTACTGAACACTTCGATATCAAATTCAATCACCCCGTGCAGTGCCGTTGCAACTGTATCCCGGTAGGTGTTGTGAACAACAGGATCCTGCAAAATCAGCGCCTTATGACCGAGTGCGGCCAATTCCTGCGGGAGATGCGTTGTCAACGCTCCTTTACCCTGAACATATCGTGACGGAAAGATCGCGGTAGTAACCATTGTTTCTCCTTAAAAAGCATTAAAGTTCAATATACAGAACACAAATTCCACATAAAGAATTTAATGCTGTTTACTCTGAACGCACAATGACCAGGTGAGAGCATAATCTTATCCTGTGAGGCAGCGCACAATTTTGGCGATGTATTAGACCGATGAGCAGTTTCCAGTGGGTTATCCGCTCTTTCTCACTTTATCTCCGTTCATTTTTGAAGCAAATCACAAAATATAACCTTCCTTAGAGTATGGAATTGACGCTGTATGAATACGTCGGCATAGTATCAATATACAGAACAGTAGTTCCATATACAGAACACATTTTTGATACTAAAGGGATGCAATGATGAGCATTGAAATAGAGAAACCGACCACACGAGGGCGCTGGCTGCATATTATTCCAGCCACGATCCTCGTTTATATCGTGGCCTATATGGACAGGACCAATATCGCCATTGGGATCGCAGGCGGCATGGATGAAGATTTAGGCATGACGGCTTCTTTTGCCGGTCTGGTCGCCGGGATCTTCTTTATTGGTTATATCTTCCTGCAAATTCCCGGCGGTCAGATAGCCGAGCGGCTAAGCGCCAAAAAGTTAATTGCCTGGACAATCGTCGCCTGGGGTGGCTTTGCCCTGCTGACCGGTTTTGTTCAGACACCGACGCAGTTGTTGATTATCCGCTTTGTGCTCGGCGTGGCGGAAGGTGCTGTGTATCCCGCCATTCTGGCGCTGATTGGCCACTGGTTCCCAAATGAGGAGCGCGCCAGGGCTATCGCCTATTTCCAGATGAACCTGGCCGTCGCCTCTATTATTACCGGGCCGCTTTCCGGCTGGCTTATTGAAACCTACGGCTGGCGGGAGATGTTTATCATCGAAGGCTTGCTCTCTCTGGGACTGCTCTTTGTCTGGCTACCTTTGGTTTCCGATCACCCGCATCAGGCAAAGTGGCTGGATCCGAAAGAGCGCGCCTGGATCGAACAAAAATTGCTGGCCGATCGCGCGTTGAGTATTGGCGGAGAGCAAAGCAGCATTCGCGGCGTATTAAAAAGCATCAACCTGTGGAAGCTTGTCGGTATCTATTTCTTCGTACAGGTCGGCTTCTATGGCTTCGCGCTATGGATGCCAAATCTGATTAAACACCTGACCGGCAGCGGCATGACCATCGTTGGGGTACTCACTGCGGCGCCTTACGTTCTGTGCATTATCGGTCAGTATTACATCGCCAAATGGTGTGATAAGACGATGAATCGCCGCCTTTACACGGCTATTCCTCTGCTGGGTTTCGCGGTCTGCCTCGCCCTCTCCTTATTACTGAAAGATAACGTCTGGCTCGCCTACGGCATGATGGTTATTTGCGGGTTCTTCCTGCAAGCCTATGCCGGTCCATTCTGGACGCTGCCGCCATTACTCTTCGCCCCCAACGTTCTGGGCGGCGTGCGCGGCACGATCAACGCCCTGGGCAACATCGGCGGGTTTATCGGTCCGTACCTCGTCGGGCTGTTAACGGTGACGTTCTCGCAAACAGCAGGAATGACCGTACTGGTTGCCGCCCTGCTTATCGCCGTTGGACTGCTTTTCAGCTTGCCTTCTGTTATCGCTCGTCCTGCAGGTAGCAGCAACACACCTAACACCTCGACGCCGGGTGCGTCACTTAAACAGGAAGGAATCGCCAAATGAGCCAAAAATGTCAACATGCTCGCGATCTGTGGTCGCAGCTCGACGCCCTGCGTCTTGGAATGAATTACAGCAAAGAAGATGTCAATAAACTGCAGGTCCTGGTGGATGATTGCTATGGCGAAAGTCATCCGGGCAGTTTCCATCTTAACCAACTGGGCGATGAAGCCGTGCTGGGTGTTCATGAAAGCGGCGGTCGCGCGGTCCGTCACCATGTGACGGATATCTGCGACGGCTGGGGTCAGGGCCACGATGGGATGAACTACATCCTGGCATCTCGAGAAGCTATTGCCAACATGGTCGAAATTCATGCCTCAGTGGTGCCTTATGATGCCGGTATTCTGATCTCAAGCTGCGATAAATCTATCCCGGCGCATCTGATTGCCGCCGCACGCCTGAACCTGCCGCTGCTGCATATTCCCGGCGGTTCTATGCGTCCGGCACCGAATATGAGTACTTCTGACCTCGGTGGGATCACTGCTAAGTTGAAGAAAGGCGAAATCGGCATTCAGCAAGTGGAAGCCATGCAGCAATGCGGTTGCCCCACCGCCGGAGCCTGCCAGTTTATGGGAACGGCCAGTACCATGCAGTGCATGTCGGAGGCCTTGGGGCTGGCCCTGCCAGGCAGCGCTTTGCTGCCATCGACCCTGGCGGAAATTCGCCGCGTTGCCAGAACCGCAGGCCACCAGGCGCTATATCTGGCGGAGAAAAATATCACCACCCATAAGATCCTGACTCCTGCGGCGTTTGAAAATGCTATCAAAGTCCATGCTGCTATTGGTGGCAGCACCAATGCGATGATCCACCTTCCGGCCATCGCTCATGAACTTGGATGGGAGCTGAAGCCCGAACTGTTTGATCGGATCAATAACGAAATCCCTTATCTGACCAATATTCAGCCCAGCGGTGAATACGTTACCGAAATGATGTGGTTCGCTGGCGGCGTGCCAATGGTGCAATGGTATCTGCGCGATTATCTGGATCTTGATGTTCTTACCGTGACTGGCCGTACGCTCGGCGACAACCTGGAAATGCTCCATCAATCCGGCTTCTTTACCCGCAACCACGGTTACCTCAACAATTACAAAGTCAGTCCGGAGGCGGTAATCCGTAAACCAGAAAATGCCACCAAAAAAGGGTCGATTGCGGTACTGAAAGGCAACATCGCGCCTGAAGGAGCGGTCATTAAATACGCGGCCTGTGCGCCGGATATGCACCACCATACCGGTCCGGCTCGGGTCTTTAACTCCGAAGAAGACGCTCAGCAGGCCATCATCCATAACCATATCGAACCCGGAGACGTCATTTTCATTCGCTACGAAGGCGCAAAAGGCTCTGGCGCACCGGAAATGCTGATGACCACCGATGCCATCGTGTATGACAAACGCCTCGACGGAAAAGTCGCATTGATTACCGACGGTCGTTTCTCTGGAGCGACCAGCGGGCCATGTGTCGGACACGTCTCGCCAGAAGCCGCTGATGGCGGGCCGATTGCCCTGGTGGAAGATGGTGATTTAATCGAAATGGATGTGAAAGGCCGCAAGCTCAATATTGTAGGGATCGACGGGATGCCTAAAACAGAAGAGGAAATACGCCGCTGTCTTGAAGAGCGTCGAGCAAGCTGGAAGAAACCTGATTATTCAAACCGTCGCGGCGTCTTTAAACAGTTCACCGCTAATGCAACATCATTAATGGCCGGAGCCTGGCTTAAATAATATCCCTGGCGGGCTACGGCTCGCCTGTTTTAAGGATCAATACATGACTCAGATTACGAAATTTCACGGCGTATTTCCGCCAGTTCCGACCATTGTTAATGCGCAGGGAGAGTTAGATAAAGTCGGCATGGCAACCTTGCTGGATCATCTTATTGCAAGCAAGGTCAATGGCGTATTACTGCTGGGCAGCGGGGGGGAATTTTGCCATATGACCAATGCGCTGCGTCTGGAAACCGCAGAGTTTTGCGTCCGTCATATTAACCGCCGTATTCCAGTACTATTAGGTATTAGCAGCACCAGCACGCAGGAAGTGATTGAGTATGGTCAGCATGCCGACCGACTCGAAGTCGATGCCGTGCTGGTACTCAATCCCTACTATGCCAGATTGACCGATGAGTATATTTATCATCATTTCAAAACCGTGGCTAATAACATAAAAAGCCCGGTGATTCTCTACAACTTCCCAGCATTGACGGGACAGGACCTTAGCGTTGATTTAATTACCCGGCTGGCGCAGGATCACCCCAATATTATCGGCATTAAGGATACCGTTGATAATATCAGCCATATTCGTGAAATCATCAATAATGTCAGGCCAGTGCGTCCGGACTTCGTTATTTTCTCCGGCTATGATGAATATATGATGGATACGCTTATCTTAGGCGGCAACGGCGGGATCCCAGCGACAGCGAACTTTGCGCCGCAGCTAACCTGCGGGATCTACCGCGCGTGGTGTGAAAAAGAGTATGAGACAATGTTCGGATTACAGCGCAGGCTGTCCGCGCTTTCCACTATTTACAGCCTGGATTCACCTTTCTTCGGGATAATCAAAAAGGCAATTCAGCTTAGCGGAGTCGATATTTCAACTCATGTAATGCCCCCCGTTTTGCCGGCAAATGAAGAACATATTTCGAATTTGAAGCAGATCTTACAGCGTGCGGGACTTTAAGCGATGACGAAAGCGGGCTTCTTGCCCGCTATGTCTTTTTATTTCAGCACATCAGACGCGTCAGGCTACGGCTGGCATCCATCATCAACGTAGCAAGCGACTCGCGTTTATCATCGGGGATCTGGAACGTAACGCCGGATACGCTCAGGGCGGCGATCACTTTCCCCTGCGTATTGAATACCGGCACCGCAATGCAGCGCACGCCAAGGGAGTCTTCTTCGTTATCATAACCCCAGCCGCGACGGCGAATTCCTGCTAACTCCTGCTTAAGGATATTCACATCCGTGATCGTCGTATCCGTAAAACGCGTTAATATCTGATCTGGAGGCAGCAACTCCTCCAGCTCTTCCCCGCTAAGCCATGCAATCAGCACCTTTCCCAGCCCTGAGCTATGTAATGAGAGACGCTTGCCCTCCCAGCTTCGAATCACAATAGCCTGTGGGCTTTCGACTTTCAGAAGGTAAATAGGGGCATCGCCCTCCAGAACGCCAAGATGGCAGGTCAGGCCGGTGTTATCGCGAATCTCTTCAAGAATCGGTAACGCGATTTTTTTAATATCGTACTGTTCCGCCGCTTTATTACCTAATTCATACAGGCGTAGCCCCAGATAATACTTGTCTTTTTCCTGGCGTAATAACCCATGCTCCACCATGCCGTTGAGCAAAGATGAGGTACTGCTTTTCGCAATCCCTGAATTTTGATGGATCTGGGTAAACGTTGCGCCATCGCACTCCAGAAGGTAAGCAAATACGCGCATAATTTTATCGAGAGCCGGAATAGATGTCGTAATCTTTTTCATATTATTATCAATTAATTATGGATTTTTCTGCTAATACTATACACCAGTACTCAACCCTTTTTCCATGACAGAGACCAAGTGCCGCTAACAGATTCAGCAGACGAATATCGGCATACCCCCCGAATATACCACGATAAAAAACGGGGCCGTTTGGCCCCGTTCTCAAGCGTTAAACCGCTACAACCGCACCGGATCAATATGCCAGATATTTTCGGCATACTCTTTGATGGTTCTGTCCGATGAGAAGTAGCCCATATTGGCAATGTTGAGCATCGCTTTCGTCGTCCATTCTTCCGGGCGACGATACAACTCATCCACCTTATCCTGGCAGTCCACGTAGCTGCGGTAGTCCGCCAGCACCTGATAGTGATCGCCAAAGTTAATCAGCGAATCAACCAGATCGCGGTAACGGCCTGGCTCTTCCGGATTAAAGACGCCGCTACCAATCTGCGTCAGTACCTGATGTAGCTCTTCATCTTTTTCATAATAGTCGCGAGGCTTATAACCCTGCCTGCGCAACGCTTCCACCTCTTCTGCAGTATTACCGAAGATAAAGATATTCTCCTCGCCGACATGCTCCTGCATCTCTACGTTCGCGCCATCCAGCGTACCAATGGTGAGCGCGCCGTTCAGGGCAAATTTCATATTACTGGTGCCGGAAGCTTCTGTCCCTGCCAGCGAAATCTGCTCAGACAGGTCGGCAGCGGGAATGATCACCTGCGCCAGGCTGACGCTGTAGTTCGGGATAAACACCACTTTCAGCTTGTCGCCAATCTGCGGATCGTTGTTAATCACTTTCGCCACGTCGTTGATCAGATGAATAATGTGTTTTGCCATGTAATAGGCGGAAGCCGCCTTACCGGCAAAAATATTCACCCGCGGCACCCAGTCGGCCTCCGGATTTTCTTTAATGCGGTTATAGCGGGTAATGACATGCAGTACATTCATCAACTGCCGCTTGTATTCGTGAATACGCTTAATCTGCACGTCAAATAACGCTTTAGGGTTCACCACCACATTCAGTTGTTGCGCTATCACTACCGCCAGCCGCTTTTTATTTTCCAGCTTCGCCTGACGCACCGCATGATTGACCAGCGGATAATCACAATGCTGCTTCAGCTCGCTGAGCTGACTAAGATCGGTACGCCAGGTACGACCAATATTCTCATCCAGCACGTCAGAAAGCGGCGGGTTTGCCAGCGCCAGCCAGCGGCGCGGCGTAACGCCGTTAGTGACGTTACAAAAACGGGTCGGAAAAATCTTCGCAAAATCCGCGAACAGCGACTGCACCATCAGGTTGGAATGGAGTTCAGAAACGCCGTTGACTTTATGGCTGACCACCACCGCCAGCCAGGCCATCCGTACCCGGCGACCGTTCGACTCATCAATAATCGACGCGCGTCCAAGCAGGCTGGTATCGTTGGGATATTGCTCCTGCACCGTTTTCAGGAAATAGTCGTTAATCTCGAAGATAATCTGCAGGTGACGGGGCAGAATTTTCCCCAGCATATCGACGGGCCAGGTCTCCAGCGCCTCGCTCATCAACGTATGGTTGGTATAAGAGAAGACCTGACAGCACACCTCAAACGCGTCGTCCCAGCTAAATTTATGTTCATCAATCAGCAGGCGCATCAGCTCCGGAATTGACAGCACCGGATGCGTATCATTGAGGTGAATGGCGATTTTATCCGCCAGATTCTCATAGGTTTTATGCAGTTGATAATGACGGTGCAGGATATCCTGCACCGTCGCCGAGACCAGAAAATACTCCTGGCGCAGGCGTAGCTCTCGTCCGGAATAGGTGGAATCGTCCGGGTAGAGCACCCGCGACACGTTCTCAGAGTGGTTTTTATCTTCCACCGCCGCGAAGTAGTCGCCCTGGTTGAATTTACCGAGGTTGATTTCACTACTGGCCTGCGCATTCCACAGCCGCAGTGTGTTAGTGGCGTCGGTGTCGTAACCGGGGATGATCTGATCATACGCGACGGCCAGAATCTCTTCCGTCTCAATCCAGCGCGCTTTTTTACCTTCCTGCTGAATGCGCCCGCCAAAAAGCACCTTATAGCGCGTATTGTGGCGCTTGAACTCCCACGGGTTGCCATATTCCAGCCAGTAATCCGGAGATTCTTTTTGCCGCCCGTCGACAATATTCTGCTTAAACATGCCGTAATCGTAGCGAATGCCATACCCGCGACCCGGTAATCCTAGCGTCGCCAGCGAGTCCAGGAAGCAAGCCGCCAGCCGTCCTAAGCCGCCGTTACCAAGCCCTGGGTCATTCTCTTCATCGATCAGCTCTTCGAGATCTAAGCCCATGGCCTCCAGCGCGCCTTTAACGTCATCATAAATGCCCAGCGAGAGCAGCGCGTTAGAGAGGGTACGACCAATCAAAAACTCCATCGACAGGTAATAAACCTGCCGGGTTTCCTGCGATAATTGGGCTCGATTAGAACGCAGCCAGCGCTCCACCAGACGATCGCGCACCGCGAACAACGTGGCGTTTAGCCATTCATGTTTATTGGCAATGACCGGGTCTTTACCAATCGTAAACATCAGCTTATAGGCAATAGAATGCTTAAGCGCCTCAACGCTGAGTGTGGGCGATGCATAAGTAAACGGAGCATTCATATAAATGATTCCTGGATGACTATTTCAAGCGATAGTACAGCTCGCGGTATGATTTCGCGGCAACTTGCCAGCTAAAATCCATCGCCATCGCCTGCCGTTGTACAAACCGCCAAAGCGAAGGCCGTGACCACAACACAAAAGCACGCCGAATCGCGCGTAGCAACGACCAGGCGTTACTGTCTTCGAAGACAAAACCGCTGGCGATACCGTCCGCCAGATTTTCCAGCGAACTGTCGGAGACCGTATCGGCCAACCCCCCGGTACGCCGCACCAGAGGCAGCGTGCCATACTTTAAGCCATATAACTGCGTTAAGCCGCACGGTTCGAAACGACTGGGCACCAGAATAACGTCCGCGCCGCCCATAATGCGATGCGAGAAAGCTTCGTGATAGCCGATCTGTACGCCAACCTGCCCTGGGTGTTCCGCCGCCGCTGCGAGGAACCCCTCCTGAAGCACCGGATCGCCCGCGCCGAGTAGCGCCAACTGCCCGCCCTGCTCCAGCAGCCCCGGTAACGCCTCCAGCACCAGATCCAGACCCTTCTGGTTGGTCAGACGGCTTACCACGGCGAACAGCGGCACTTTGTCGTTAACCTTCAACCCCATCGCAATTTGTAGCTGACGTTTGTTTTCCGCCTTCTCTTCCAGGGTATCGCGCGTGTAGCGCGACGCCAGCAGCAGATCGGATTCCGGGTTCCAGATCTTCTCATCCACGCCGTTCAGTATGCCGGACAAGCGCCCTTCCAGATGACGCTGACGCAGCAGGCCTTCCATACCATAAGCAAACTGCGGTTCGGTAATTTCACGCGCATAGGTCGGGCTCACCGCCGTAATATGGTCGGCATAGTACAAACCGGCCTTCAAAAAGGAGAGTTGTCCGTTGAACTCCAGCCCATGCATATTAAAGAATGACCACGGCAGTTCGATGTCATCCATATGCTTTGCATAAAACATGCCTTGATAGGCCAGGTTGTGTAC
This sequence comes from Salmonella sp. SJTUF15581, assembly GCF_043356775.1. Lineage (NCBI taxonomy): Bacteria > Pseudomonadati > Pseudomonadota > Gammaproteobacteria > Enterobacterales > Enterobacteriaceae > Salmonella > Salmonella sp. SJTUF15581. Next base: position 103,019 of record NZ_JBEUJY010000010.1, read on the forward strand.
GGTAAAGACCGATTTCGCCGGCCGCCCGCGCGCCGCCAGATAGGCGGGCGCCAGCCCAGCGTGCCAGTCATGGGCGTGCACCACGTCGGGGCGCCAGAATGGATCAAGTCCGCAGGCCATTTCACAGCCGACCCACCCTAACAGGGCAAAGCGCAGCACGTTATCGGTATAGGCATATAAATTCGTATCGTGATAGGGACTGCCTGGACGCTCGTACAGATGCGGCGCGTCGATCAGATAAATGCCCACGCCGTTATAATGCCCGAACAGCAGCGATATCTTACCTGCGAAAGTATCGCGGCGGCTCACCACATGCGCATCGGGTATCCCCCGACGGATATCGGGAAACCCTGGAAGCAGAACGCGAACATCAACACCATCCGCAATTTGTGCCGCAGGCAACGCGCCTATCACATCCGCCAGCCCCCCAGTCTTCAGCAGGGGGAACATCTCTGAACATACATGTAAAACCTGCATTATCGCTCCTGTTTGACCTGCAGTTTGCGCAGCATTTCACGCGTGACCAGTACAATACCTTCTTCTGAACGGTAGAAACGACGAGCGTCCTCTTCCGCATTTTCACCAATCACCATGCCTTCCGGGATAATACAGGCACGGTCAATAACACAGCGACGTAAACGGCAGGAGCGCCCTACCCAAACCTCAGGTAACAACACTGCCGAATCAATATTACAAAAAGAATTTATTCTCACCCGTGGGAAGAGCACAGATTGCACCACCACCGAACCGGAGATAATGCAGCCGCCGGAGACCAGCGAGTTCAGCGTCATGCCGTGGCTACCGGAGCGGTCCTGCACGAATTTCGCAGGCGGTAGCGATTCCATATGCGTACGGATAGGCCAGTTCTGGTCATACATATCCAGCTCCGGCGTCACCGAGGCTAAATCCAGGTTCGCCTTCCAGTAAGCTTCCAGCGTACCTACATCGCGCCAGTACGGTTCGGCTTGTGGATCGGACTGCACGCAGGAGAGCGGGAAAGGATGCGCGTAAGCCATACCTTCGCGGGTGATTTTGGGGATAATGTCTTTACCGAAATCGTGGCTGGATGCGTCATCTTTATCGTCTGCCGCCAGCAATTCATACAGGTAATCGGCGTCAAAAACGTAAATGCCCATACTGGCCAGCGCTTTGCTGGCGTCACCAGGCATTGCGGGGGGATTCGCCGGTTTTTCGACAAAATCAATAATCTTGTCGCTTTCATCGACCGCCATCACGCCGAACGCCGTCGCTTCTTTGATCGGCACCGGCATACAGGCCACCGTGCAACGCGCGCCCTTTTCAACGTGATCGATCAACATACGCGAGTAGTCCTGCTTGTAGATATGATCGCCTGCCAGGATGACGACATATTCCGCTTTATAGCGACGAATAATATCCAGGTTCTGAGTCACCGCGTCTGCCGTGCCGCGATACCAGTTTTCGCCCTTCATACGCTGTTGGGCTGGCAGCAGATCGACAAATTCGTTCATCTCTTCGCTAAACAGTGACCAGCCGCGCTGAATATGTTGCACCAGCGTATGGGACTGATACTGAGTGATCACGCCGATACGGCGAATCCCGGAGTTCAGACAATTAGATAAGGCGAAATCGATGATGCGGAACTTCCCACCAAAGTGGACGGCTGGTTTGGCGCGTTTGTTCGTTAAATCTTTTAGACGCGTGCCGCGGCCGCCGGCCAGGATTAGGGCAACAGATTTCAATGGCAGCTGGCGCGCCAACATTACACGATCGTTCTTCTCTAAACTCACCATGATTAACTCCTTTTTTATCCTCTCTGGAACACACACAGTCCATGCGCAGGTCCCTGCCAGACCGCCGTTATCACCGGATTATCCTCTCCAGCGAATGGGGGAACGGCGCGCCATTCCCCTTCGGGTAAAACTATATCTGTCACCTCAAGCGTGGCATTTATCGCAATCAGAAAACGGTCCGACAACAGAATTTGCATCAGCTTAGGCCCGTTTTGCCACTCATCCGCACTCAAGGGTTGCGCGTTTTTATTCAGCCAACGCACGTTGCCATCGCCTTCTTCCCACCAGCTATTGTCGGTTAAAGCCGGTATCTGCTGACGCAAACGAATCAGCGCGGCGGTAAACGTGGTTAACCCACGATTTGCCTGCTGCCAGTCCAGCCAGGTTAAGGCATTATCCTGACAGTAGGCGTTATTGTTGCCGTGCTGGCTATGGCCGTGTTCATCGCCTGCCAGCAGCATCGGCGTTCCCTGAGAGAGCAGTAGCGTCGCCAGCAGGGCATGAATGCTGTCGCGCCGCCGCTCCATTAAATCAAGCGGACCGCCTAATCCTTCTTTACCATGATTGTCGCTGTAATTGCTGTTGGTGCCGTCGCGATTTTCCTCACCGTTCGCCTCATTGTGTTTCTGATTGAAACAGACGCAGTCCCGGAGCGTAAAACCGTCATGCGCCGTGAGCAGATTGACAGAGGCGCCGGGCGCGCGGCCATTGCGTTTAAACACATCGCTGGAAGCGGCGAAACGACAGGCAAACTCCCCGGTCGTCAGGTTACGCAGCAACCAGAATCGGCGGGCCGCATCGCGAAAATGGTCGTTCCACTCGGCAAACGGTGGCGGAAAATTCCCGACCTGATAGCCGCCCTCGCCAATATCCCACGGTTCAGCAATCAGCTTGACCGTTGATAACACAGGACACGCTTTAATCGCGGCGAACAGCGGCGCATCCTGGCGAAACGTCGGCGTGCGCCCCATGACGGACGCCAAATCAAAACGAAAACCATCGACATGACAGGTTTCCACCCAATAGCGCAAACACTCGCACGCGTATTCCACCACGCCGGGATGGCTTAAATTGAGCGTGTTGCCGCACCCCGTCCAGTTGTGATAATCGCCATCGTCCCTTATCCAATAATAGCTACGGTTATCAATTCCGCGCAGGGAGAAGGTTGGACCGTCCAGATCCAGCTCGGCGCTATGGTTTAATACGATGTCCAGAATGACCTCAATCCCCGCGCGATGCAGCGCTTTCACCGCATCGCGAAACTCGTCCAGCGCCGTCTCGGGCGAACTGGCCCAGGCGGGATGCAGCGCGAACATCGCCATCGGGTTGTAACCCCAATAATTGGTCAGCCCCATACGTTGCAGGCGCGGCTCGCTGGCAAACTGCGCCACCGGCAACAGTTCCAGCGCCGTAATGCCAAGCTGTTTGAAGTACGCCACCATGACCGGATGACCGAGCGCTTTATAGGTGCCGCGTATCTCCTGGGGGAGTTCCGGATGCAGGTAGGTAAGCCCTTTGACATGAGCTTCATAGATGACCGTTTTTCCCCACGGCGTGCGCGGCGCGGCGTCATCTTCCCAGTCATAATGGTCGCTGATTACCACGCTTTTCGGCGCCACCGCCGCGTTATCGCGGTAGTCCGGTTCATCGTGTCCGCCGTGCAACAGCGGATGATCTTTTAGTTCGCCCTCGACCCGGCGCGCATAAGGGTCAAGCAGTAACTTCGCCGGATTAAACCGATGCCCCTGCGCTGGCTGCCACGGGCCATGTACGCGATAGCCATAGCGCAAACCTGGCCTGGCGCCTGCCAGATAACCATGCCAGACATCGCCGCGACGTCCTGGCAGGTCATAGCGACGCTCATTCCCTCGGGAATCAAAAACGCACAGCTCTACGCGCTCCGCATGGGCGGAAAAGAGCGTGAAATTCACGCCATGACCGTCATACGTTGCGCCATGCGGCGTTGCTTCGCCGATCGCAAGCTGCGTCATTCCCCCTCCCGCATCAGCCAGATCGTCGCCAACGGCGGTAACGTCAGGCTAAGAGAGTGCTGACGGCCATGGCTTTCGATCTCATCGCTGTGCACCACGCCACCGTTGCCGGTGTTGCTACCGTGATAATGCATCGAATCAGTATTGAGAATTTCACGCCAGCGTCCCGGCTGGTTGATGCCAAAGCGGTAGTCGTGGCGAGGCACGGGCGTAAAGTTGCTGGCGACGATGATCTCGTTACCGGCTTTATCACGGCGTACAAAAATCAGTACCGAGCGTTCATTGTCATCGACCACCAGCCACTCAAAGCCGTAAGCATCAAAATCCAGCTCATGCAACGCTTTATGGTGGCGATAGGTGTGGTTGAGATCGCGTACCAGACGCTGAACCCCGTGGTGCCAGTTATCGCCCCCCTCCAGCAGGTGCCAGTCGAGGCTGGCGTCATGGTTCCACTCGCGTCCCTGGGCAAACTCATTCCCCATAAACAGCAGTTTCTTGCCGGGGAAGGCCCACATCCAGCCATAGTAGGCGCGCAGGTTGGCAAATTTTTGCCACGCATCGCCCGGCATACGATCGAGAATGGATTTCTTGCCATGAACCACCTCATCGTGCGACAGCGGCAGAACAAAGTTTTCGGTATGGTTGTACAACATACCAAAGGTCAGCTTGTCGTGATGATACTGGCGGTACACCGGGTCCAGCTTCATGTAGTCCAGCGTGTCGTGCATCCAGCCCAGGTTCCACTTGTACCAGAACCCCAGGCCGCCCGTTTCCGGTGGACGCGTCACGCCAGAGAAGTCTGTCGACTCTTCCGCCATGCTGACCGCGCCGGGCACCTGCTCGCCAATAATGCGGTTGGTATTGCGCAGAAACTCAATGGCTTCCAGGTTTTCACGACCGCCGAACTCGTTCGGTATCCACTCGCCCTCTTTGCGGCTGTAGTCGCGGTAGATCATAGAGGCCACCGCATCGACACGCAGCGCATCAATCCCAAAACGCTCCATCCAGTACAGGGCGTTGCCCACCAGATAATTACTGACTTCACGACGACCATAGTTGTAGATCAGCGTATTCCAGTCCTGGTGATAGCCCTCGCGCGGGTCGCTGTGCTCATAGAGGTGGGTGCCGTCAAACTCCGCGAGGCTAAATTCATCGGACGGGAAATGGCCCGGCACCCAGTCGAGAATGACGTTAAGGCCCGCTGCATGGGCCGCATTGATGAAATAGCGGAAGTCGTCCCGCGTACCAAAGCGGCGGGTCGGCGCGTAGAGGCCGGTCGGCTGGTAGCCCCAACTGCCGTCAAACGGATGTTCGTTGACCGGCAAGAGTTCAAGGTGCGTAAAGCCCATCCATTTGGCGTAAGGCACAAGCTGATCCGCCAGCTCACGATAGCTCAGCCAGAAATTGTTATCCGTATGGCGGCGCCATGAACCTAAATGCACCTCATAAATCGAGATCGGCGCATCAAACTGATTGGCTTTTTGTCGTTCTTCGCTTGGCGTCACTTTCTCCGGCAGTCCGCAAATCATCGACGCCGTTTCCGGACGCATCTGCGCCTCAAAAGCATAGGGATCGGCTTTAATGCGCAGATTACCGTTCGCATCAAGCAGCTCGAATTTATACAGTTGTCCATTATGCGCGCCGGGGATAAACAGCTCCCAAATACCGCTCTCTTTGCGCAGACGCATCGGGTGGCGACGCCCATCCCAATAGTTGAATTGCCCGACAACCGAAACGCGACGAGCATTAGGCGCCCAGACGGAGAAACGGGTGCCGGTGACGCCATCCATCGTATCGGCGTGCGCGCCCAGCGTTTCATAAGGACGCAGGTGGGTGCCTTCCGATAATAACCAGGCATCCATTTCCTGTATTAATGGACCAAAACGGTAAGGATCGTCGATGAGGTTCTGCTGTCCGTGCCAGGTCACGGCGAGCTGATAGCGAAAGAAATTTTTACGTCGGGGTAAAACGCCGCAGAAAAAACCGCGAGCGTCGAGACATTCCAGTTTGCCGACTTTACGTCCGGTTTTGGGTTCAATCACCCATACGTCGGTGGCGTCAGGTAATAGGGCGCGGACTTCTAGTCCGGCTTGGGTCTGGTGCATTCCGAGTACGGAAAAAGGGTCCGCAAAATGTCCTGCAATTAGCGCATTAATCACGTCTCTATCGATACGACTGGACATGGTTTGTCATCCTGTTTTGTGGCGTCACTCCATCTCACTGAATTCAACATCAGGTAGTGACACTTCTTTGACCTGAACGGCGCAGCACACTGTGCATCCTATCTGCGTCGTCCTACCTTCAGGTTAGGCTTAATACCCGTGGGATTAAGCTACCCTTAAAGAATAGCCAATGCTCTGCTTAACTCCTGATAAAAATGAAACATCTGCGTTTACTCCTGTATTACGCAAAAAAAAGGGTGACGATGCACCCCTGGTTTAACACAAATTCCCCCGCCGGATGGCGGCGCTGACGCGCCTTATCCGGCCTACAGAACCACACGCAGGCCCGATAAGCGCTGCAATAGCTACTACGCCAACTGGCGCAGCATTCGACGCAGCGGCTCGGCGGCGCCCCATAACAACTGGTCGCCTACGGTAAACGCCGACAAGAACTCTGGCCCCATGTTCAGCTTACGCAGACGACCAACCGGCGTAGTCAACGTGCCGGTCACCGCCGCCGGGGTTAATTCGCGCATAGTGATATCACGATCGTTCGGCACCACTTTCGCCCACGGATTATGTGCCGCCAGCAGTTCTTCCACCGTCGGAATGGATACCTCTTTTTTCAGCTTGATGGTGAACGCCTGGCTGTGACAGCGCAGCGCGCCGACGCGCACACACAAACCATCAACCGGAATCACAGAGGCGGTATTGAGAATCTTGTTGGTTTCCGCCTGGCCTTTCCACTCTTCGCGGCTCTGGCCGTTATCGAGCTGTTTGTCGATCCAGGGGATCAGGCTTCCCGCCAGCGGTACGCCAAAGTTATCAACCGGCAGCTCGCCGCTGCGGGTCAATGCCGTAACTTTGCGTTCAATATCAAGAATTGCGGAAGACGGCGTCGCCAGTTCATCGGCGACATGGCCATACAACTGACCCATTTGGGTTAACAGCTCGCGCATATGGCGCGCGCCGCCGCCGGAGGCGGCCTGATAGGTCGCGACGGATACCCAGTCAACGAGATTATGGGCAAAGAGACCGCCCAGCGACATCAACATCAGGCTAACGGTACAGTTACCGCCCACAAAGGTCTTCACGCCATTGTTCAGGCCGTCGGTAATCACGTCCTGGTTGACCGGGTCGAGAATAATAATGGCATCATCTTTCATGCGCAGCGTAGAAGCCGCGTCAATCCAGTAACCCTGCCATCCGCTTTCGCGCAGCTTTGGATAAATTTCGTTGGTATAATCGCCGCCCTGGCAGGTCACGATGATATCGAGCGCTTTTAGCGCATCCAGATCAAAAGCGTCCTGTAGCGTGCCGGTGGAGGTGTCGCCGAAGGTGGGCGCCGCCTGTCCAAACTGGGAGGTAGAAAAGAAAACAGGGCGAATAGCGTCGAAATCGCGCTCCTCTACCATGCGTTGCATGAGAACAGAGCCGACCATTCCGCGCCAGCCGATAAAACCAACATTTTTCATAGCGTTTTTTTCCTGCAAAGAGATGTGCTGTGTATGCGCGCCAGTATCCTGTGGCGCATCCTTCACCATACAAAAAGCAGCCAAAGTCGCAAGTGAAATTAATCAATGATAGCGAAGCCATCAGTAATGCGACTTATCCTGCCTTACCGCGCAAGCAGAAAGTCCAGTGGCGATTATCAGGGAATTTGCGTTAGGAAGGGAATCATTTCCGTCGCTGTTTTATTGATCCTAATTATGGATCAGCGTAGAAATTTGCCTGCTTTTATGCGCGTACTGAAACATGGCGAGGCAAAATGTCGTTGGGCGATTGCCATGCACACCTCAATAAAAAAACCGGGTAGCGATTACGCCTTACCCGGCTTACGGTATCGATATGTGCCCGTTTCCAGGCCCGGTAAGCACAGCGCCACCGGGCAACAAGACTCAGCTCAGCAGTTGGAAAGCAATCATCCCGACAATCGCGCCGACCGTGCCGAGGATAGTTTCCATCATCGTCCAGGTCTTCAGCGTCTGCGCTTCGGTCGCGCCGGTAAATTTACCGAACAGCCAGAAGCCAGCGTCGTTAACATGAGAAACCACAATTGAACCGCCGGCGATACAGATAGAGAGCGCCGCCATCTGCGCGCCGGAGAAATTCAGTTGCTCAATGACCGGCATCACCAGACCGACCGCGGTTAAACACGCCACGGTCGCGGAACCCTGAATGATGCGCACCGCCGCCGCCAGCACAAAGCAGGTAATGGCAATCGGCAGTCCCATACCGGTTAACGCTTCGCCCAGCGCCGGGCCGACGCCGGAGTCAACCAGTACCTGTTTGAACACCCCGCCTGCGCCAATCACCAGCAGAATAATGCCCGCCGGTTGTAGCGCGTGGCCGCAGATTTCCATCACTTTGTCTTTCGGCATCCCCTGGCGCATCGCCAGGCCGTAAATCGCTACCAGACAAGCGACCAGAATCGCAGTGAAGGGGTGACCGATAAACTCAAACCATTCGTAAGCGGTGGAACCTTCCGGCACAAAACGCGCGGCGATCGTTTTCAGCCCTACCAGCACCAACGGCAGCAGGATCAGCGACAGGCTGAAGCCGAAAGAAGGCATTTTGCCTTCGCCCAGATGCGGCTCGGTAATGTCGTCAGGAATACGCAGCTCAACGTAGCGGCTGATAAAATTCCCCCACAGCGGCCCGGCGATAATCATGCCTGGAATGGCGGCGCACAGCCCAATCAGGATCATCCAGCCGAAATCAGCATGCATCTGGGAAGCCAGCAGCATCGGCGCAGGCCCAGGCAACAAAAACGCCGCGGCTGCCGCCACGCCCGCAAACAGAGGAATGACCAGCTTCACCAGGTTTGTGCCGGTATGACGCGCCATAGAGAATGCCACGCTTATCAGCAGCACAATCGCCACTTCAAAGAACAGCGGAAGCGCGCAAATCAGCCCGGCCAGGCCAATCGCATAGTGCGCGCGGTTATGGCCAAAGGACTTAAGCATTTTCACGGCTATCTGATCGACCGCGCCGGTTTCATGCAGAATCTTGCCAAACATCGCCCCCAGCGCGACCACAATCGCCAGGAAGCCCAGCGTGCCGCCCATCCCTTTTTCCATGGTCGCGGCGATTTTATCAAGCGGCATCCCTGAAAAAAGCCCCGCGCCCATTGAGACGACCATTAACGCGACGAAGGCGTGCATACGCGCCTTCATCACGAGAAACAGCAGCAGTAAGACGGAACCGACGGCGGTTAAAACCAGTGTTAATGTACTCACAGCGTACTGCCTTTATTGATGACCTCAATGGTGCTCGCCACGACGCCTTCCAGCGGCTGGTCGATATCCACCACCAGAACATCGCGTTCGTCGGCACCCGGCTCTTGCAGCGTTTCAAACTGCGTCACCAGCATCTGGGTTTTGAAGAAATGACCTTTGCGCGCTTTCAGACGGCTTTCAATGACGTTGAAATCACCTTTCAGATAGATAAAGGAGAGGTTCGGGTTTCCCTCGCGCAGCAGGTCGCGATAGTGTTTTTTCAGTGCGGAACAGACGATCAGCGAGATTTTATTGGTACGCTGCATCGCGAAAGCGGCGTCGTTCAGCGCCTGCAACCACGGTTTGCGGTCATCATCATTCAACGGCTCGCCGGAAGCCATTTTTTCAATATTGCAGCGCGGATGCAGAAAATCGCCGTCCAGAAACGCGGCATGAAGCTGATGCGCCACGGCGCTTGCGACAGCGGATTTACCGCTGCCTGATACGCCCATCAGAACGTAAACGTGGTGATCATGATTAGTCGTGCTCAAAGCGGGCCCCCACTCTACAAGTTGCAAAATTTGTTACGGGTAACTGTTATCGGTAACATTGTCCAACCGCACCATTCACGACGCAATGACCATTCGTGCCAAAAGTGAATAAGTGTGAGCTACTTCAAAGTTGTCAGACTAAATAGATCCGCCCGGTGACAAGGTGAAACCTAAGTCTAACATTTTTGGCGTGACCGTTTCGCCGCGAATGCGGGCCAACAGACGTTCCGCGCCAATGCTGCCCATTCGCTCGCGCGGCGTCAGGACGCTTGCCAGACGCGGTTCCATCACCTGACCGATATCATGACCGTGGAACCCGGCGATCGCCATATCGTCCGGGATTTTTAGCCCCAGGCGCTGGCATTCGAAGGCCGCCCCCACCGCCAGGTCATCGTTGGTGCAAAAAATACCGTCAAGCTGTGGGTATTCGCGTCGCGCCTGGCGCATGAGTTCGATACCGGAAGAGTAGGATGAAGATTGCTCCATCATCACACTGTAAGGAACCAGGCCTGCGTCCCGCATCGCCTGTTCATAGCCCTTCTGCTTGATGATAGTACGTTCGTCGAGGCGCGCCCCCAGATAGGCGATATGACGATGACCACGCGCGATAATCGCGGCGGTCATCTGACGGGCGGCCTCGAAGTTGTCAAAACCGACGGCAATATCGAGACACGGCGACTGGCTGTCCATCAGTTCCACCACCGGAATCCCGGCGACTTCGATCATTTTTAAGGTGCGCGGCGTATGGGTACGCTCAGTGAGGATCAGGCCGTCGATATTCCAGGAGAGCATCGATTCCAGGCGCTCCTGCTCCATCTCCGGTTTATAGCCGTAGTGCGCCAGCATGGTCTGATACCCATGCGCGTCGGTGACAGCCTCAATGCCGCGTAACACTTCCGCAAAGACCTGGTTGGTTAAAGACGGCAGCAGAACGCCAATGGCGCGGCTGGTGGCGTTGGAAAGAATGTCAGGCGCGCGATTAGGAATGTACCCGAGCTCATCAAGCGCAGCCGCAATTTTACCCCGCAGCGCGACGGAGACCTGCTCCGGATTACGCAAAAAACGGCTGACCGTCATTTTGGTCACGCCCACACGGTCGGCCACATCCTGAAGTACGGGTCTTTTCTTTTTCATCGTCCTGAAAGGTATAAAAGGGATAGATTTGCCCAGTTTACCACGGACGTGCGGAATTAATGACAAACGATGAAAAGCCGGATGGCAACGCTTTCGCGTCTTATCCGGCCTACAAAAGGTTACAGCACGTTAGACTGGCGGCAAGTCAAACAACAACACTTCACTGTCGCTGTCGGCATGAATCGAGATTGCCTGCTCATCCCAAATCGCCAGGCCGTCGCTGGTCGTCGCTTTGGTACCGTTAATGGTCACGTTACCTTTTACCACCTGGATCCAGACGCGGCGCTCAGCGGCAATCTGATGCACCGACTGCTCATCTTTGAGCAGCGCCCAGCGGTACAGCTCCATATCCTGGTGGACCTTCAGCGAACCATCGCGAGCATCTGGCGAAAGCACCAGTTGCTTGCCCTGCGCGGCGTCGAAGCGGCGCTGTTCGTAGCGCGGCGTGATGCCGGTTTCTTGCGGAATGATCCAGATCTGGTACAGCCGCAGACGATCCGTTTTGCTCGGGTTGTACTCGGAGTGGCGAACGCCGGTCCCGGCGCTCATAATCTGGAATTCACCTGCCGGAACCTGTTCTTTATTGCCCATACTGTCCTGGTGTTCTACGGCGCCTTCCAGCACATAGGTCAAAATTTCCATGTCTTTATGCGGATGCGTGCCGAACCCCTGGCCTGCGTCGATCACATCGTCGTTAATCACACGCAGCGCCGAGAACCCCATAAAGTTCGGATCGTAATAATCGGCAAAAGAAAAGGTATGCCAGGAGTCAAGCCAGCCATGATTCGCATGACCGCGGTCGTTTGCTTTGCGTAAGTAGATCATTGTGTTCACCCCCAGATGTTTTCGATGGAATAAGTGTGGACTCATTCCGTCCGGGATCATAGAGGGTGAAAATTGACTCCTCTGTTCAAAAAATATGAATAAGCGCAGAGGAGTCTGTAATGGCTATTTAGCGAGGGTTATCGTCGCAGGCGTTGCCTGTTCGAAGGCACGTTCGAGGATTTCCAGATTGGTAAGAACTTCAGATTCCTTGACGTAATTAGGCGTACCGATGGTCAACGTCTGGTACAGCGCATCATAGACGCGACCATAGTCACCCGTTTCCGGTTTCACCTCTTCCTTCACGGTCACGCCGTCATCGTTAACATATTCCAGCACACCGACGGATTCGTCAGCGGCGAAACCGGGTTCACCGGGCATAATGTTCGCTTTCAGGCTGGTTTCTTGTTGATCGATACCGTATTTCACAAACGAACCTTTGGTGCCGTGAACAATAAACTTCGGATAGTCGATTTTCACCAGATGGCTGGTTTTCACAATGGCTTTCAGGGCACCGTAGAACAATTGCGCTTCAAAGGTGTCATCCGGATTCGCTTTATTACGCAGGCTACGAATGTCATACGCGACATGATCCGGGCGGCCAAATAGCGAAATAATTTGATCCATAGTGTGGACGCCAAGTCCATAGAATGCGCCATCCTGCGGCAGGCCCGGTTTGGTTTCTGCTACCGGGCGGTAATAATCGAAATGGCTTTCAATTTCGACAATCTTGCCCAGTTTGCCGCTCTCAATCGCTTTTTTAACCGTGAGAAAACAGGAATCAAAACGCCGATTCTGATACGGCGTGACGGTCAATCCTTTGCTTCGCGCCAGTTCGAACAACACCTTTGCTTCCGCCAGCGTCGGCGTGAAAGGTTTCTCAACCAGCACGCTTTTACCCGCTTCCAGCGCGCGTTTGGCGTATTCGAAATGGCTGTCAGCATGCGTACAGACGATCACCAGTTTTACCTGCGGATCGCCCAACACCTCATCCAGATCGCTGGTGAAGTGAATATGTGAATACTGCGGCGCCTGCTCTTCCGGTTTAGCGTGACGACGGAAAATATGCGCGACATGCCAGGTGTCTTTCCGATTCAGAACGTAGGGGAGATGGTAACGGGTGGTGCTTTTGCCGAATCCAATAAATGCGCAGTGTAAGGTCATGAGACGATCCTTTTGAAGATGATTGTCTACACCATAGCGCAAAGCGTGAGGAGACTGAATGTTGGATTCTTTGCCGGATGCGGCGTTGCCTTTTCGGGCCTACAAAAGCAGATGCCTCAAGATCGGCCGTCGGCGTCGCGGTCAGTTTGTTCACGGCAAGCGCGCAGGGCCCGGAGCGTACTAAATGTACGTGAGGAGCACGAGCACTTCCCGGGGACAAAATGACAAGTAAGCCAGGCTGAAACAAAACCCAAAAAAAAGCCAGCAAAAGCTGGCTAAAGTAATACTGGAAGCAATGTGAGCAATGTCGTGCTTTCAGGTTCTCCGTAGGGGTTCCCCTGAATGCAAGGCAATAATAATCATTCTCATTCGCACTTGTCTACTTCTTTTTGCAAAAAAATGCGGTTGACGGAATTTTCTTTCTCAGCGAGTGTAAATACACAATTACCCCTGCAGGAGATAAGGAATGAGTGAAATAGTGATACGCCACGCTGAACCGAAAGATTACGACGCCATTCGTCAGATCCACGCCCAGCCGGAGGTGTACCACAACACGCTACAGGTTCCTCATCCTTCCCTCGAAATGTGGCAGGCGCGGCTAACCGAGCAAGCCGGGGTTAAACAACTGGTTGCCTGCATTGACGATATTGTCGTTGGCCATCTTTCTATTCAGGTCACCCAACGTCCCCGCCGCAGCCACGTGGCCGATTTTGGTATCTGCGTGGATGCCCGGTGGCACAATCGCGGCATTGCCAGCGCGCTGATCCGCACAATGATCGACATGTGTGACAACTGGCTGCGCGTCGAGCGTATTGAGTTAACGGTGTTTGTTGATAACGAGCCCGCCGTGGCGGTGTATAAGAAGTACGGCTTTGAAATCGAAGGCACCGGTAAGAAATACGGCCTGCGCAACGGTGAGTACGTTGATGCGTACTTTATGGCGCGCGTGAAATAGCGCTTCCCCGCCCCACCCTGTGGGGCGAAACGTCACAAACCTTCACAACATTCCAGTTATTGCAACCTACTTCCCCTATATCAAAACAATAACCACCTGAAATTCATGGTTATTACCACTTTAAGCTTTATCACCGTTTTTTCCGTAATTTTAGCAATATTAATATTACATTTTTGTTTTTTTTTGGTTTCTGCCATCACTTTATGGTGACAATCACAACAATATACTCCTCCCGGGACTAATTTAACCACGGTGAGGTAAAAAATGAAATTTGAACGCCATCATAGAATATTGAAGGAACTCAGTATTTCGGGAGTTGTAAAAGTTTCAAATCTGGCGAAAAGTCTCAAGGTAACAAAGGAAACTATTCGTTCAGATCTCAATGAACTTGCCGGACAGGGATATCTTACTCGCTGTCATGGTGGTGCATTTATTACCCTTGATTCTCTTGATAACGTCGCAAAAAATGAAATTGCTTATGTGCTGGAAAAATATGAATCAGCGCAGAAAATAAAAAAAGGTCTCTCTGCCATGAAAAATAATGTATGTGTTATTGGCTCGTTCAATGTTGATATCATCAGTTATCTACCGAGATTACCCTTAACGGGAGAATCATTGCTGGCCGATAAATTTATTTTTTCACCCGGCGGTAAGGGATGTAATCAGGCATTAGCAGCAAGCTATGCCGACTCTGATGTGCATTTTATTACTAAAGTCGGCTCAGACCATTTTAGCGATTACGCCATTAATTTTATAAACTCATCAAAAATCCATAAAAGTGTTATCTACCAGACCAAAGAAACACAAACAGGTACAGCAACCATCATGGTGAATGGAGATACCGGAGATAACGTCATCGCTATCTACCCTGGCGCCAACATGACAATTTCCCCTGATGAAATCACCATTCAAAAAGAAGCCATTGTTCATTCAGATATTGTTCTTGTCCAACTGGAGACGAATTACGAAGCGCTGCAGCACACAATTCGTCTCGCACAAAAAAATGACATACCGGTCATTATCAATCCAGCGCCATACAATGACATGGTTAACACCATCATTGATAACATTGACTATATTACGCCAAATGAAACGGAAGCAGGCCTGCTGGCCAATATGGCGGTTAATGATATCGAATCAGCCAAATGCGCGGCCAAAATTATTCACCAGAAAGGCGTCAAAAATACCATTATTACATTAGGTAGCAAAGGTTCGCTTGCTTATGATGGCACACAATTCATCTATTCCCCGGCATTTCCGGCAGTTGTAAAAAATACGGCGGGAGCGGGTGACGCTTTCAATGGCGCCCTCGCATCTGGCCTTGCAAAAGGAAAGTCACTGGCATCCGCATTGTGCTACGCCAGCGCATTTGCCTCACTTGCGGTTGAAACGCCTAATGCCTCTGATATGCCGGAAAACGACTCCGTTCTTCATCGTATTCAGGGTTCACATTACAAACAAACTATCTCTACTCACTAAATCAAGGAGCAGACTATGAACAATACGCAGAAAAAACTAAAGGTGCTCTTTATTGGAGAATCCTGGCATATTCATATGATTCATTCAAAAGGTTATGACAGTTTCACCTCCAGTAAATATGAAGAAGGCGCTACATGGTTACTGGAATGCTTGAGGAAAGGCGGCGTTGATATTGATTACATGCCTGCCCACACGGTACAAATTGCCTTTCCAGAGAGTATTGACGAATTAAATCGTTACGATGTGATTGTTATTAGCGACATTGGTAGTAATACCTTCCTGTTGCAAAACGAGACATTTTATCAGCTAAAAATAAAACCAAACGCTCTGGAGTCCATTAAAGAGTACGTCAAAAATGGCGGTGGACTACTCATGATTGGCGGTTATCTGTCATTTATGGGTATTGAGGCAAAAGCCAATTATAAGAACACCGTTCTTGCTGAGGTTCTGCCAGTTATTATGCTTGATGGCGATGACCGGGTAGAAAAGCCCGAGGGTATCTGTGCTGAGGCTGTCTCACCTGAACATCCTGTTGTTAACGGGTTCTCAGATTATCCGGTATTTCTTGGATATAACCAGGCCGTCGCCAGAGACGATGCCGATGTCGTATTAACAATAAATAATGACCCATTGTTAGTGTTCGGTGAATACCAACAGGGTAAAACCGCCTGCTTTATGAGTGACTGCTCCCCACACTGGGGAACCCAGCAGTTTATGTCATGGCCATTTTATACCGACCTGTGGGTCAACACGCTTCAATTCATCGCCAGAAAATAAAAAACAATGGAGTAACGAAAGTTACTCCTTTTATAAAATATAAGGATTGATGTATGAACAAGAATAAGTACTCAACCCCCTTACTGATGCTTGCCACCATCTTAGCCGGTATGCTTTCCCCGATGCAGTCTGCCGTTAATGGGCAGTTAGGACATTGGTTACAAGACGGTAATGCTTGCGCAGTAATCTCGTTTGCCAGCGGTCTGGTCGTCATGTTTTTTATTATTATTGCGCGCAAAGAAACACGCCAGCAATTCGCCTCAATCCCTACGCTGATTAAAAAGAGAAAAATCCCGCTATGGAATTGGTTTGCAGGATTATGCGGGGCGATGGTCGTATTTTCTGAAGGCGCATCTGCCAGCGCGCTGGGCGTTGCCACCTTTCAAACGGCATTAATTTCCGCTCTGCTTCTTTCCGGCCTGCTGTGCGACCGTTTTGGCATCGGCGTGGAGGAGAAGAAATATTTTACGCCATGGCGCATTACTGGCGCATTGTTCGCCGTTATCGCCACCATTTTTGTCGTGTCGCCACAGTGGCACTCAACCTCGTTTATCCTGCTCGCTATCCTCCCCTTTTTGGCAGGGTTACTCGCTGGCTGGCAGCCTGCGGGAAATGCGAAAGTCGCCGAGGCAACGGGCTCCATGCTGGTGTCCATTACATGGAACTTCATCGTCGGCTTTTGTGTCCTGGGCGCGGCGCTGGCGATACGTATCGCATTAGGCCATGTCACCATCCAGTTACCCGATACATGGTGGATGTATCTCGGTGGTCCGCTGGGTCTGCTGTCCATCGGGCTAATGGCGATTCTGGTGAGAGGCTTAGGGCTATTGATGCTGGGCGTAGCGTCAACAGCAGGCCAACTGCTTGGCTCAGTGCTAATTGATGAATTGATCCCTTCATTAGGCAATACGGTCTACCTGGTCACCATCATCGGTACGCTGTTCGCGTTAGTCGGTGCGATTGTGACCACCATCCCTGAATACAGAGCATCCAAAATGGCGCAAAGAATGGAGGTGTCAGAATGAAAGGTTTCCTGCAAACCGTAACAGGCCCGGTGGCGCATACGGATATGGGGCTGACGCTACCGCATGAACATCTGTTTAACGATCTGTCTTCGGTCGTAGACGAGCCACATTATGCTTTTTCACAGCAACTGGTGGGAAAGAAAGTCAGTGCTGACCTGCAGTGGGGGCTGAAACACGACCCATACTGCTGCGCCGATAACATGGACCGCAAAGAGATTGATGATGTTATCTTCGAAATCAATAACTTTATGTCTTTGGGCGGCAGGACGATTGTCGACGCCACCGGTTCAGAATCCATTGGACGGGACGCCTCAGCGCTACGAGAAGTTGCCTTAAAAACGGGTTTGAATATCGTTGCGTCATCCGGACCTTATCTGGAGAAATTTGAAAGTACCCGGATCCATAAACCTGTTGAGCTGTTAGCCTCACTCATTGATAAAGAACTGAATCAGGGTATTGGCGAGACGGATATTCGCGCTGGCATGATCGGTGAAATCGGCGTATCTCCCGCGTTTACCCAAGCGGAGCGTAACAGCCTGCGGGCAGCGTCTCTGGCACAATGTAACAACCCCCACACGGCGATGAATATCCATATGCCAGGGTGGCTGCGACTGGGTGATGAGGTGCTGGATATCGTGCTGGAAGAAATGAACGTCTCTCCGGCAAAAGTCTCGCTGGCGCATTCGGACCCTTCAGGAAAAGATGTCGTCTATCAACGTAAAATGCTCGACCGTGGCGTATGGCTTGAATTTGACATGATTGGTCTGGACATCACCTTCCCAAAAGAAGGTGTCGCGCCGGGCGTTCAGGAGACCGCAGATGCAGTAGCGAATCTGATTGCACTGGGTTACGCCGACCAAATCGTTTTAAGCCATGATGTTTTTCTCAAACAGATGTGGGCGAAAAATGGCGGAAATGGCTGGGGGTTTGTCCCGAATGTCTTCCTCGCCTATCTGGCTGCTCGCGGAGTAGACAACGATACTCTGCGCAAGCTTTGTATTGATAATCCAGCCCGATTACTCACGGCATAATCTGCAAATAGCCCGGTGTCTGACACCGGGCCTGGAATTAAAAATCAGTATCCCGCCGTTAAATCATCCACGGAACGCGGGTCAGACGCACCGTACAGTTCGCCATCCGGTCCAACCATAATACTTTGGGTGCTGCCCATCGCTTCTTTCAGCGCGACTTTCTGCCCTTTCTGTTCCAGCAACTTCAGCGTATCGGGGCTGAAGCCCTTTTCTACCCGCAGTTCGTCCGGCAACCATTGATGATGGAAACGCGGCGCGTTGGTCGCTTCGGCGACGTTCATGCCAAAATCAATGCTGTTCACTACCATTTGCAGCACAGTAGTGATGATTCGACTCCCGCCAGGACTGCCGGTCACCAGCCAGGTTTTGCCCTCTTTAACGACGATAGTGGGCGACATCGACGACAGCGGACGTTTTTTTGGTTCGACCGCGTTAGCATCGCCGCCCACCAGGCCATAAACATTAGGTACACCGGGTTTAGCAGAAAAATCATCCATTTGATTATTCAGCAGAATACCGGTATTTCCCGCCACAATTCCTGTGCCGAAGGTGGTGTTCAGGGTATAGGTCACCGCCACAGCATTGCCGTCTTTATCCACCACCGAGAAGTGGGTGGTCTGGTTGCTTTCATACGGGGCGAGCTTGCCCGGTTTTATCTGGCTGGAAGGTTTGGCCTTGTTGATATCAATTTGATCGGCCAGCGTTTTCGCATAGGCTTTGTGGGTCAGCGCCTGCCACGGCACTTTCACAAAGTCCGGATCGCCCAGATACTCTGAGCGGTCAGCGTAGGCGTATTTTTCCGCTTCCGCCATGATTTGCATGGCATCGGCGCTGCCAAAGCCGTACTTCTTCATGTCGAAGTTTTCAAGAATATTAAGGATCTGTACGATGTGAATACCGCCCGAGGATGGCGGCGGCATGGAGAAGACCTGATACCCGCGATAGTCACCGCTGATTGGCGTACGCTCAACGGCTTTATAGCTGGCTAAATCCTCTTTGGTCATCAGACCGCCGTTCTTGTGCATTTCCCCGGCAATCTGGTCGGCAATCGCCCCTTTATAAAACGCATCCGGGCCGTTTTCGGCAATCATTTCCAGGCTTTTCGCCAGATTCTTCTGGACCAGCTTATCGCCTTTTTTCAGCGGCTCGCCGTCTTTCCAGAAAATGGCTTTGCTGTTCTCATGGTTGGGGATCACTTCGCTGCCGTAAGTTTTTAAGTCGTCGGCCAGCGCATCGTTAACCACAAAACCCTCTTCCGCCAACTTCATCGCCGGACGCACCACTTTATTCAGCGGCATCGTGCCGTATTTCTCCAGCGCCAGCGAGAACCCCGCCACGGTACCCGGCGTACCGGATGCCAGATGCGACGTCAGCGACTTTTTCGCATCGGCGTTACCCTGCTCGTCGAGGAACATATCACGGGTCGCGCCAGCAGGCGCCATTTCACGAAAATCGATCGCCGTGGTAGCGCCATCTTTAGTGCGCAGCAGCATAAATCCCCCGCCGCCCAGATTTCCGGCTTGCGGATGCGTGACAGCCAGCGCATAGCCCACGGCGACGGCGGCATCCACGGCATTACCGCCCTGCTTTAAGATATCCACGCCAACCTGCGTCGCCATTGCATCCACCGAGGCCACCATCCCTTGCGTCGCCCGCACAGGATGAAAGACATCTTCTTCAACACCATAGGAGACTGGCGGCGCGACGGGAGGATTGGCCACCGCGCTAAACGTCCCCCCGGCCAGCAGAGCGGCGATCGCCACCCAGCGCATAAACGTTGGTTTCATCGTTGTTTTTCTCCAGATAAATGGGTGTATGTCCCGTTTAATCCTGGTCCACAACGCTTAAAAAATCATCATCATGGCGAAATAGAGGTACACTTAAAAAGAGGCCTCATCGGGAGGAGACGACAATGAAACGCTTACTACTTATTACGGCTTTGTTACCCTTTGCTGTATTGGCCCAGCCAATTAACACTATGAATAATCCTAATCAGCCAGGTTATAAGATTCCCAGCCAACAGCGTATGCAGACGCAGATGCAAACGCAGCAGATTCAGCAGCAGGGTATGTTGAAACAACAGATGCAAACGCAGGCGCGCAGCCAGCAGCAAAATCTACAGTCGCAGTTGAATGCCAATACGCAGCGGGTTCAGCAGGGACAGCCGGGCAACGGTATGCTCGGCCAGCAAACGCTGCCCAATACGCAGGGCGGAATGCTCAGCGGCAGCGGAAATCCGGACCGGATGCTAAACCATTCCCAGCCAATGTTGCAGCAGGGCAGCGGGACGCCGCAGCCTGACATCCCGCTGAAAACCATCAGCCCTTAAAACTGACAGCCCTTAAAACTGAAAGTGAGGGCCGATGTCATCAATGCGATCGGTGCAGATACAATCCACGCCCCAGCGCAGCAGCTCTGCCGCCCGCTGGGGCTGATTGACGGTATACACCAGAATCCGCAGACCCGCGGCCTTAATCTCTTGCACTCGCGTCTCATCGAGTAATTTATGGTTGAGATGGAGGGAAACACAGCCCAGACGGGTCGTCAGTTCACGCCAGTCTTCACGCCATTTATCCAGCAATAACCCGCGCGGCAGTTCAGGTGCTGCCGCCTGCGCCGCCTCCAGCGCCTCTATCTCAAAGGAAGAGAGCAGCGGCGGCGTCATCCCGGCCCACAGTTCGCGGGCGGCCAACGCCACGACGCGTCCTGTTAGCCTTTCGCTCCCCGTTGTCGGTTTGATCTCAATATTCGCCATCATGCCGTGTTTACGGCAGCGCTCCGCCACCTGCGAGAGCAACGGCAGCGGCTCGCCTTTAAATTCGCCGCTAAACCAACCGCCAGCGTCCACACGCAATAAATC
Source organism: Salmonella sp. SJTUF15581 (assembly GCF_043356775.1). NCBI lineage: Bacteria > Pseudomonadati > Pseudomonadota > Gammaproteobacteria > Enterobacterales > Enterobacteriaceae > Salmonella > Salmonella sp. SJTUF15581. Next base: position 123,960 of record NZ_JBEUJY010000010.1, read on the forward strand.
CTGCCAGTTCAACTCGCCCGCCACGCCCCAACCGTTGCTGGTGCGCTCCAGGTTATCGTCATGCAGCAGGAAAATTTCGCCGTCTTTCGACAGCTTGGCATCAAACTCAATCATGGTGTGCCCGTATCGCGCGCCCACGTCAATCGCCGCCAGAGTGTTTTCCGGCGCCAGTTTACCGCCGCCGCGATGGGCGACAATGTGGGGATAAGGCCAGTTACTCATACACGTTGTCCTGTTTCGCCATCAAAAAGATGTCGCTGATGTTCCGGCAGATGCAGCCATAGCGTACTGCCCGCCGCCGGGCGCTGCTGATGCGCCAACCGCACCACCAGTTTCTGATCGCCCCAGCGCCCATGCGCCAGATTATCCGCGCCCAGAATCTCCAGCGTATCTACCGTTAGCGGCACGCCGCCTTCCGCCTGCGAGCTTAACGCAATATGCTCCGGTCGGATACCCAGCGTCATGTTACGTCCGGCATGACCCCGATAGCCCGCACCAATCGGCAACGCCAGACCGCCAGGCAATTCGAAACGGTCGCCGGAAGCGCTGATAACGCCATCCAACAGGTTCATCGCCGGGCTGCCGATAAAGCTCGCCACGAAGCGACTGGCCGGTTTTTCATATACCTCTACCGGCGTGCCAATCTGTTCTGCGACGCCTTTATTCATCACCATCACCCGCTGGGCCAGCGTCATCGCCTCTACCTGATCGTGAGTAACATAGAGCGAGGTGGTACGAAGACGACGATGCAGATGTTGTAACTCCAGACGCATCTGCACGCGCAGCTTGGCGTCGAGGTTAGAGAGCGGTTCGTCGAATAAGAAGACTGCCGGCTCGCGGACGATCGCGCGCCCCATTGCCACGCGCTGCCGCTGACCGCCGGAAAGCTCGCGTGGACGGCGTTTAAGCAGGCCGTCCAGCTCCAGAATGCGCGCCGCCTCCCGCACGCGTTCTTCAATATGCGCTTTGCTCATACCGCGAATTTTCAGCCCCCACGCCATGTTCTCCTCTACGCTCATATGGGGATAGAGAGCATAGTTCTGAAATACCATCGCGATGCCGCGATCTTTGGGCTCCATCTCGGTGACCCGTTTGCGATCAATCCAGATATCGCCGCTGGTCACGCGTTCCAGACCGGCCACCATCCGCAACAACGTTGATTTGCCACAGCCGGATGGCCCGACCATCACAATAAATTCGCCATCCGCCACGTCCAACGTCAGCGGTTGAATGACCTGGGTTTTGCCGTCCCAGCTTTTGGTTACTGCCTGTAGTTTTAAACCAGCCATTTTATTTCTCACTATCGACCAGGCCACGCACAAACGCGCGCTGCATGGCTAAAACGATGACAACCGGGGGAATAAGGGTCAGCAGCATCGCCGCCATCACCTGGTTCCATTGCGTGGTACCTTCGCCAGTGGCGATCATCCCTTTGATACCCGCTACGGCAGTGCCAAGATTCACGTCGGTGATAATCAACAGCGGCCACAGATACTGGTTCCAGCCGTAGATAAAGGTGATGACGAATAACGCCGCCAGGTTGGTTTTTGACAGCGGCAACACGATGTCGCGGAAAAAGCGCATCGGCGACGCGCCGTCAATACGGGCCGCCTCCACCAGTTCATCCGGAAGCGTCATAAAGAACTGACGAAACAGGAAAGTGGCGGTAGCGGACGCCATCAGCGGTAGCGTCAGACCGGCATAGCTGTCGAGCATTTTCAGGTTGGCGATCACTTCCACCGTCGGGAAGATACGCACTTCAACCGGCAGCATCAGGGTGATAAAAATCATCCAGAAGAACAGGTTACGCAGGGGAAAACGAAACCAGACGATGGCGAATGCGGAAAGCATAGATACCGTGATTTTGCCTACCGTAATGCTGAACGCCATAATGAAACTGTTAAGCATCATCAGCCAGAATGGCGCGCTATTAACACCGACGCCGTTGACCCAAATAGTTTTGATATTCTCCAGTAACTGCGTGCCGGGAAGCAGCGTCATCGGCGTCTCAAACACCGCGCGGTCGTCCAGCGTCGCCGCGACAAACGCGACATACAGCGGAAACAAAATGACCGCGATCCCCAGAATCAGCATGGTATGGCTGAATATTGTCAGCCCGCGACGATTCTCTATCATTGGTAACGCACCTTACTTTCCACATAGCGGAACTGCACCACCGTCAGAATGATGACGAGGAACATCAACACCACCGACTGCGCGGCGGACGCCGAGAGATCCAGGCCGGTAAACCCTTCGCGATAGATCTTATAAATCAGCGTCGTGGTGGCTTGTACCGGCCCGCCGGCGGTCGCGGCGTCGATCACCGGGAAGGTGTCGAAAAAGGCATACACCAGGTTGACCACCAGCAGGAAGAAACTGACCGGCGCAATAAGCGGCAAAGAAAGCCGGAAGAAACGACGAATCGGCCCGGCGCCGTCAATGGCCGCCGCTTCCACCAGCGAGCGGGGAATGGATTGCAGCGCGGCAAAGAAGAATAAAAAGTTGTAACTAATCTGCTTCCAGACTGACGCAAATACCACCAGGAACATCGCCTGACCGCTGTGTTGCGCGTGGTTCCAGTCATAGCCGAATTCGCCGAGGAAATGGGTGATTAATCCCCGCCCCGGGTTAAACAGGAAAATCCACAATACGGCGGCGACGGCGGGCGCGACGGCATAAGGCAGCAGCATCAGCGTCTGATAAAAACGGCTGCCGCGCACCACGTAATCCACCAGGGCGGCGAAAAACAGCGAGACCAGCAGGCCGCTAAACGTGACCAGCGCGCTGAATTTAATCGTCGTCCAGAAGGCGTCGAGATAATAACTGTCGTGAAAAAGCGCGACAAAATTCTCCAGCCCGACAAATTGGCTGGAAAAACCAAACGGATCGACGCTTTGCAGCGAATACCACAGCGCTTCGCCCGCAGGCCAGATAAAGAAAATAACGGTGATAACCAACTGCGGGGCAACCAGTAAATACGGCAGCCAGCGCGAGCGGAACACCGGACGGAATGATGACATGAAGGTTCTTTTCCTGGAAGGTGCCGGATGGCGGTGCAAGCACCTTATCCGGCCTACAAACGCTGTAGGCCTGATAAGCGCAGCGCCATCAGGCACTTATACACTTAAGATTTGCTCGCTTTCTCAAAACGACGCAGCAACTGATTCCCGCGATCCACTGCGGTATCCAACGCCTGTTGTGGGGTTTTCTTTCCGGTCCAGACGCTTTCCAGCTCTTCGTCCACGATGGTACGAATCTGCGGCATATTGCCCAGACGCAAGCCTTTGGTGAAGGGTAACGGCGGCTTATTCAACATCTGGCGAGTGGCGATATCCGCACCGGGGTTTTTATCGTAATAACCCTGCTCGCGGGTCAGCTCGTAGGCGGCGGTGGTAATCGGCAGGTAGCCGGTTTTTTGATGCCATTCAGCAGCGTTTTCCGGCTTTGCCAGGAAGTCGAGGAATTTGGCGACGCCGGTATAGGTTTCTTTATCTTTACCCTGCATGACCCATAGGCTGGCTCCGCCGATAATGGCGTTTTGCGGCGCGCCCTTGATATCAGCGTCGTACGGCATCATACCCACGCCATAGTTAAATTTGGCATACTGGCGGATATTGGCGAGCGAGCCGGAGGACGCGGTTGTCATCGCGCAGTCACCGTTATAAAACTTCTCGGTAGACTCGTCCTTACGCCCAACATAGCTAAAATCGCCTTTTTTATTCATCTCTTCCAGCAGCGCGATATGTTTCACCTGCTCTGGCTTATTAAATTCCAGCACCGCATCTGTACCGTCAAAACCATTGTTTTTACTGGCGAAGGGGAGACCGTTCCAGGCGCTGAAGTTTTCCAGTTGGATCCAGCCTTGCCAGCCGCTGGCGTAACCGCATTTCATGCCTGCCGCTCTCAGTTTCGCGGTATAGTCAGCCAGCTCCTGCCAGGTTTTCGGCGGCTGTTCCGGATCTAAACCGGCTTTCTTAAAGGCGTCTTTGTTGTAGTACAGCACCGGCGTGGAGCTGTTAAAGGGCTGGGAGAGCAGATGCCCGCTTTTAGCATCGGTGTAGTAGCCTGCAACGGTTGGTACAAACTGGGACTCGTCAAAGTTAATACCGGCGTCTTTAAACACTTCATAAACCGGCTTAATGGCTTTCGAGGCCATCATGGTCGCCGTCCCAACCTCATAAACCTGCAATATTGCCGGCGCGTTGCCGGTACGGAATGCCGCGATCCCGGCGCTCAGGTTCTGTTCATAGTTCCCCTTATAGACCGGAACGATTTTGTAATCCGGATTAGCCTGGTTGAAACGTTGCGCCAGTGAATCAACTTCTTTGCCTAACTCCCCTTCCATTGAATGCCAGAATGGAATAGTGGTGACGGCCAACGCCTGACCCGTAAATGCCAGACTCAGCGCCAGTCCTAAAGCTGTATGTCGTAACGATATCATCGGTTATCTCTCTTTTTGTGCCGGGATGCGCGATATCACGCGTTTTATGTTCGCGGGGGTAACATGACATGCTCGAATGACAGAAAAATAACTTTTTTATTACAAAAAAAAGATAGTAAGGCGACAGAGAGATGGCAAGGCAGTGAAAGCGCCGGAAAAGAAAAGTGGGAGCTACGGCACGGATAGGTACGACATTATTCTCGGGGGCGGCGCACATGCCGTAACCCAACCAGGCGGAGCGTCGCCGGGATTAACGTCTCAGGCACGTAAGCGAACGGCAATTTGCTCCAGCGTAAGCCGCCCTGCCGCCGCATCGACTGTCATATCGACAAAATCCGGATTCGCAGCGAGTGAGATCCCGTTACGCTTTAAAAACAGCAGCGTAATAAATAAGGCGGTACGTTTGTTACCATCATTGAAGATATGCCCACGGGATATAGCGAGCAAATGCATTGCCGCCAGCAGCCACACGTCGGTCACCCCTTCATATTCTATTTGATTGAGTACCCGGTACATTAGCGCTTCCGCGCGCCCAGGATCAGACATGCCTGTTACACCAGGCGTAACGCGGAGAAGCCTGTCGTGAAACTGAATTATCTCTTCCGCTGAGATAAGTTGTAGGGTCATTTATCCGCCAGCTCCCTGAGCTCATTGCCATGAACCGCCATAATGGCAGCAAACTCATCATCCATTCGCGCCGTCTGATAACGCTCAAACTCCTCGGCGCTGATGATCACTGCGGACTTATGCCCACGACGCGTGATGGTGACAGGGCCCCCCGTCACCGCACTTTCCAGGACTTCGGCCAGATTTTGCCGCGCTTCGCTATAGTTAACCGTACGCATAAACACCTCCCCAGTTGTACATGTTTATTGTACAACAAACATGTACAAAAAAAGAGCCATCAGGCTCTTTTGAAAAATTTTACCGCTTGCCGTTACCGGGGGCGGCGCACGCGCTTCCCCCCTGGCACAGTCTAACCGCCCAGATAGGCGCTGCGCACCGCTTCGTTCGCCAGCAGTGCATCACCGGTATCGGATAGCACCACGTGGCCGTTTTCCAGCACATAACCGCGGTCGGCGAGCTTCAGAGCCTGGTTGGCGTTCTGCTCGACAAGGAAGATGGTCATACCCTGCTCGCGCAACTGCTCAATGGTGTCGAAGATCTGCTGGATGATGATCGGCGCCAGCCCCAGCGACGGTTCATCCAGCAGCAATAGCCTCGGCTGGCTCATCAGCGCGCGGCCAATCGCCAGCATTTGCTGTTCGCCGCCGGACATGGTGCCCGCTCGCTGGATACGGCGTTCATGCAGGCGCGGAAACAGCTCGTAAACCCATTTGATACGCTCCTGAAACCGATCGCGCTCGGCAAAAAAACCGCCCATCGCCAGATTCTCTTCCACCGTCATCCGCGAGAAGACGCGCCGCCCTTCCGGCACTATCGCCACCGCTTCACGCATGATTTTCGCCGTCTGCCAGTCGGTTATGTCTTTACCGTCAAACACCACCCGTCCGCTGGAGGCGCGCGGATCGCCGCACAAGGTGCCAAGCAGCGTCGTTTTCCCCGCGCCGTTAGCGCCAATCAGGGTAACGATTTCCCCCTGGTTGATGTGCAGACTGACGTCGTGCAGCGCCTGAATTTTGCCGTAGTGGGCGCTGACTTTTTCAAACGTTAACATCGTTTTTTCCATCTTATGCCTCACCCAGATAAGCGCGGATGACGTCCGGGTTGTTGCGGATCTCTTCCGGCGTGCCGTTCGCCAGCGGCGTGCCCTGGTTCACCACGTAAATGCGATCGGAAATGCCCATCACCAGCTTCATATCGTGCTCAATCAGCAGAATGGTGGTGTTGTGATGATTACGCAGTTCGGCAATCAGCTCGTCCAGCTCTTTGGTCTCTTTCGGGTTGAGGCCGGCGGCCGGTTCGTCGAGCATCAGGATTTCTGGCTGGGTCACCATGCAGCGGGCAATCTCCAGCCGGCGCTGGTCGCCGTAGGCCAGATTACTGGCCTGGCGGTTGGCATGTTCCAGCAGGCCAATACGCTCAAGCCAGGTCGCCGCGCGGTCCAGCGCTTCGCTTTGCGCGCGGCGGAAAGCGGGCGTTTTCAACAGGCCGGAAAAGAGGCCCGTTTTCAGTTGCTGGTGCTGCGCCACCAGCAGGTTTTCAATCACCGTCATTTCGCGAAACAGGCGAACATGCTGGAAAGTACGTACCACGCCCATGCGGGCGATCTGCTGGCCCGGCAACCCTTCCAGATGCCGCTCGCGCAACGTGATCGTACCGCCTGTCGGCTTATAAAAACCGGTCAGGCAGTTAAACACCGTCGTTTTACCCGCGCCGTTAGGGCCAATCAGCGACACAATTTCCCGCTCACGCAATTCCAGCGATACATTGTTGACCGCCAGCAAACCGCCAAAGCGCATCATCAGGCCGTTAACCGCTAATAATGGCTGACTCATGCCTGCTCTCCTTTCGCCTGACCACTTTTCAGCTTCAACTGCGGACGCGTCATCGGCAACAATCCCTGCGGGCGCCAGATCATCATCAACACCATCAAACCACCGAGCATCAACATGCTGTATTCGTTGAAGTCGCGCATCAATTCGCGCGACACCACCAGCAGAACCGCCGCCAGGATCACCGCAAACTGCGAGCCCATTCCGCCCAGCACCACAATCGCCAGCACGAAGGCGGATTCGGCGAAGGTGAAGGATTCCGGGCTGACAAAGCCCTGGCGGGCGGCAAACAACGTCCCGGCGAAACCGGCAAACGCGGCGCTGATAGTAAAAGCGGTCAGCTTGATGCGCGTCGGGCTTAAACCTAATGAGCGACAGGCGATCTCATCCTCACGCAACGCTTCCCACGCCCGGCCCAGCGGCATACGCAGCAGGCGGTTAATGACAAACAGCGACAGGACCACCAGCAACAGGGCCACCAGATAGAGGAAAATGACCCGGTCGGATGGGTCGTACTTCACGCCAAAGAAATTGCTGAAGGTATCCCAGCCGCCTTCTCGGGTGTTGCGGCTAAACTCCAGACCAAACAGCGTCGGTTTGGGGATCTGGCTGATGCCGTTCGGGCCGCCGGTAATTTCAGTGTTGTTGAGCAACAGGATACGGACGATTTCGCCGAAGCCGAGCGTCACAATCGCCAGATAGTCGCCGCGCAGGCGCAGTACCGGGAAGCCGAGCAGGAAACCGGCGGCGGCGGAGACCAGTCCCGCCAGTGGCAGGCAGGTCCAGAAACCCAAACCGTAATAGTGGTTGAGCAGCGCAAAGGTATAAGCGCCGATGGCGTAAAAGCCGCCGTAGCCCAATACCAGCAGGCCGGACAGCCCTACCACCACGTTCAGCCCCAGACCGAGGATGATATAAATCATGGTCATAGTGGCGATATCGACGCTACCGCGCGACACCATAAACGGCCACGCCACGGCGATAACCAGCAGCGCCATCAGAAACAGCTTTTGCTTAACGGTAGAGCCATCGATCGCCGGCAGAATAAACTTCGGTCCGGAGACGTGCTTCACCGCTTTCTGGAACATCGGACGCAGCAACTGAAAGAAAAAAACCACTGCCGTACCGATAAAGATCCACTGCCAGCGGATGTCGGCGGCGGTATCCACCACCAGTTTGGTGCCGTCCAGCTCCAGTTGTACGCCCATGAAGACGCCAGCCAGAACGAAGAACATCGCCGCAGAGAACAGAGCCATCGCAATATGCATCGGTTTCATACTTTCTCTACCTCCGGACGCCCCAGGATACCGGTCGGCATCACCAGCAGTACCAGAATCAGCAGAGCGAACGACACGACATCTTTATATTCGGTACTTAAATATGCAGACGAGAGCGCTTCGGCGACGCCCAAAATCAGACCGCCGATCATCGCGCCCGGAATGCTGCCAATACCGCCCAGCACCGCCGCGGTGAACGCTTTCATCCCGGCCATAAAACCGATGTAGGGGTTAATCACGCCATAGAACTGACCGAGCAGCACGCCCGCCACCGCCGCCATTGCCGCGCCGATAACAAACGTTAGCGCAATGACGCGGTCGGTATTAATGCCGAGCAGGCTGGCCATTTTCAGATCCTCCGCGCAGGCGCGGCAGGCGCGGCCCATCCGGGAGTAGCGAATGAAAATGGTGAGCGCCAGCATAGCCAGAAAGGTGACTATCCAGATAACCGCCTGCATGGTGGTGATGGACGCGGAAAAGTTTTCGCTGCTGCCCACAATCCACTGGCCGTTAAACAGGCTGGGTAACGCCACGTCGCGCGAACCTTCCGTCAGGCTGACGTAGTTTTGCAGAAAGATGGACATCCCGATGGCGGAAATCAGGGCGATCAGGCGCTTAGAGTTGCGCACGGGCCGGTAAGCGACTCGCTCAATACTCCAGCCGTAGGCGCTGGCAATAATAATCGCGCCGATAAATCCGGCGGCCACCAGGAGCCAACTGGTGTCTATTCCCATCATCATTAGCGCGGCGATGATCATAAAAGAGACGTAGCTGCCGATCATATACACCTCGCCATGAGCGAAGTTGATCATGCCGATAATGCCGTACACCATCGTATAACCGATAGCAATCAGCGCGTAGGTGCTCCCCAGCGTGACGCCGTTAAACATCTGCTGCAAGAAATAGAGAAACTGCTCGGACATAAGGTAACCTTTTTAAACCCGCCCGGCGTGCGGGCGGTGGGATAACTTATCTTCTGGCATTACTTCGCGACGGTTGACGAGCCGTCGGCGTGCCACTGGAAGACGCCAAATTCAAATCCCTTAAGATCGCCTTTTTCATCCCATTTCAGCGGCCCAATAACGGTATCAGCCCCGTTCGCTTTAAGATCTTTCACCAGATCCAGCGGAGCATGGCTGGCGCTACGCGTCATTGCGGTCGTCAGCGACTGGACGGCGGCGTAGGTGATCCAGACGTACGGACCGCTGGGATCTTTCTTGTCGGCTTTCAGCGCCTCGACAATCGCTTTATTCGCCGGGTCCTGGTCATAACGTTTTGGCATCGTCACCAACATGCCTTCCGCCGCACCGCCCGCAATATTGGACAGCGACGCGTTACCCACGCCTTCCGGCCCCATAAATTGCGTTTTCAGGCCATTAGCCCGTGCCTGGCGCAGCATCTGCCCCATTTCCGGGTAGTAGCCGCCGTAATACACAAAGTCGATATTCTCTTTTTGCAAGCGAGCAATCAGGGCGGAGAAATCTTTTTCACCGGCGGTAATACCATCAAAAAAGACAATATTGGCATTGCCTTGCTTCAGGCCATCCTGCACGGAGCGCGCCAGTCCTTCGCCGTATTGCTGTTTATCGTGAATGATAGCGATGCGCTGCGGTTTCACCGTTTCCAGGATGTATTTCGCGGCCGTTGGCCCCTGGGAGGAGTCCAGGCCGGCGGTACGCATAATGTACTGATAGCCGCGCTGGGTCAGCTCCGGGTTAGTCGCCCCCGGGGAGATCATCAGAATACCTTCATCTTCATAGATATCGGATGCTGGCTGAGTAGAAGAAGAACACAAGTGACCAATAACGTATTGAATACCGTCGTTAACGATTTTGTTGGCCACCGCCACCGCCTGTTTTGGATCGCAGGCATCATCGTACTCTACGCCGACCAGCTTATCGCCTTTAATCCCGCCTTTAGCGTTGATGTCTTTAATGGCCTGGCGCGCGCCGTTAAATTCCATATCGCCCCATTGCGCTACCGGGCCGGACATCGCCCCGACTATGGCGACTTTAATATCATCTGCCATTGCCCCCTGCGAGACTGCTAATGCAACAATCCCTGCGATTATTGTTTTCGCTTTCCGTTTCATGTGCCTGTATCCCCATTCGTGATGTTATATGTTTTGTTTTTTGCTGGTTAAAAAGCAGACTGTACTTTTTATAAATGGTGCGCTTTTTACTGACTCATTAATGAGTTAGCGCAGAATTTAAAGCATAATAAGATTAAAATCTCTATTTTTCAGTCTATTAAGAAAAGATAATATTCTGCTTTTCGCTATAGATAAACAAAAAAAAGCACGCTTGTCAGCATAAAATAACGGCATATTAAGCGGAATAATTCACTAGCATTCAGGGAATTATGCTGCCTGTTTTCCATTCTCTAATGCTTCAAACTGTAATTATCGTTGTTAAAAAATTAATAACCTGGTAAATGACACAAAAAAGAGAAAGCATCTGGCCTGCCTGTTTCGGTACACTGATCGCATCTTTTGAAATCGGGACAAGCCGTCGATGAAGCTGACCATTCTTCGTTTAGAACACTTTAGCGCTCAGGATCAGATCGATCTGGGCAAAATCTGGCCGGAATATTCCGCCTCCTCATTAAGCGTAGATGAAACGCACCGGATTTATGCCGCGCGGTTTAACGAGCGTTTGTTGGGCGCCGTAAGAGTGACGCTGAGCGGAACGCAGGGCGCGCTGGATTCCTTACGCGTGCGTGAAATCACCCGTCGTCGCGGCGTCGGGCAATACCTGGTAGAAGAAGTCATCCGCGATAATCCCAACGTCTCGTCGTGGTGGATGGCAGATGTCGGTGTTGAAGACCGTAGCGTGATGGCCGCGTTTATGCAGGCGTTAGGGTTTACGGCCCAGGCGGATGGCTGGGAAAAAAGATAAAAAAGCCGGATGGCGCTGACGCTTATCCGGCCTACATGCCGGGAGCAAAAAATAAAAAACCACCTCGCAATTTTCCAGGTATGTAGGCCGGGTAAGGCGAAGCCGCCACCCGGCACTCAATTACTTCGCGTCGGTCGCCGTACCATTCGCATGCCAGTCAAACACGCCGAACTCAAATCCTTTCAGATCGCCCTTCTCATCCCACGACAGCGGTCCCATTACGGTGTCGACCGTGGCGCCTTTCAGGTATTTGGCGATTTCCGCCGGATCGTCAGACTGGTTCAGACCCGCCTGCAACGATTGCAGCGCGGCGTAGGTGGTCCACACGAATGCGCCGCTAGGATCTTGTTTCTTGGCTTTGATGGCATCCACAATCGGTTTGTTCGCCGGGACCTGATCGTAGTTCTTCGGTTTGGTGACCAGTAAGCCTTCCGCCGACTCTCCGGCGATGTTAGACAGCGAGACGTTCGCCACCCCTTCCGGCCCCATAAACTGGGTTTTCAGCCCTGCGGCGCGGGACTGGCGCAAAATCTGCCCCATTTCCGGGTGATAACCGCCGTAGTAGACAAAGTCGATATTCTCTTTCTTCAGGCGCGCAACCAGAGTGGAGAAATCTTTTTCGCCAGCGGTGATGCCGTCAAAGAATACGACGTTAACGCCGCCTTTCTTCAGACCGTCCTGCACCGCGCGCGCCAGCCCTTCGCCGTACTGCTGCTTATCGTGGATAATCGCGATGCGCTGCGGTTTTACCTTCTCCAGAATATACTTTGCCGCCGTTGGCCCCTGGTCAGAGTCCAGGCCGGTCGTGCGCAAAATCAGGTTATAGCCGCGCGCGGTCAGCTCCGGCGCGGTCGCCGCCGGGGTTATCATCAGGATGCCTTCGTCTTCGTAGATATCAGACGCTGGCTGTGTGGAAGAGGAGCATAAGTGACCGATAACATACCTGATGCCGTCGTTCACCACTTTGTTAGCGACCGCTACCGCCTGTTTCGGGTCACAGGCGTCGTCATATTTCACCGCGACGAGCTTATCGCCTTTAATACCGCCTTTCGCATTGATATCGGCAATTGCCTGCTCCGCACCGGTAAATTCCTGGTCGCCATACTGCGCCACCGGACCGGACATCGCGCCGACAACCGCGACTTTAATGTCCTCGGCGAATGCCATATGGCTTAATGACAGGGCGATACATCCTGCCAATAACGTTTTACCCTTCATATTCATCCTGATAATCCCCATTATTCTGGTTGTTACGTGTGTTGTGGTGTTATTGTTCAGCACTTTATTTCGATTATTGGCTAGCTACCCGTGCTTTAGCAGCATACTCTGCTAAAACATACCCGATTTTTATTATTTTGGAATAGCTAAATTTACATCCAGATAACAGATTTGTGTCGGTGGGGGAGAGGAAGGGCCCGTAGGCCCGATAAGCGAAGCGCCATCGGGCAAACGTGTTGCCGGATGGCAGGGTAAACGCCTTATCCGGCCTACAAAAAACAAAACCCCCGAATTCACATTCGAGGGTTCATTGGCAATTCGCGAAGGTTACGCTTCGATCGCAGCGCGAAGCTTTTTCATGGCGTTCTTTTCAAGCTGGCGCACACGCTCAGCGGAGACGCCGTAACGATCGGCCAGCTCCTGCAACGTAGACTTATTGTCTTCGTCCAGCCAGCGAGCGCGGATAATATCCTGGCTACGCTCGTCGAGCCCCTGCATCGCGTCGGTCAGTCGGTTGGCGGCCTGCTCTTCCCAGTTATCGTCTTCAATGCCGTCGGCAAAGTTAGACGATTTATCCTGCAGATACAGCACCGGCGCCATTGGCTGGCTGTCGGACTCATCGTCCGAAGACATGTCAAACGTCATGTCCTGCGCCGCCATACGCGACTCCATCTCACGCACGTCTTTACTGGAAACACCCAGTTCGCGCGCCACCATTTCAACCTCATCCTGATTAAACCAGCCCAGACGCTGCTTGGTTTTACGCAGATTAAAGAACAGCTTACGCTGCGCTTTCGTGGTTGCGACTTTAACGATACGCCAGTTACGCAGCACGTATTCGTGAATTTCTGCTTTAATCCAGTGTACGGCGAAGGAGACCAGACGCACGCCTACTTCCGGGTTGAAACGGCGTACGGCTTTCATCAGGCCGATGTTGCCTTCCTGGATCAAATCCGCCTGCGGCAGACCATAGCCCGCATAGTTACGAGCAATATGAACAACAAAGCGCAGGTGAGACAGGATCAGCGTTTTAGCTGCTTCCAGATCGCCCTGGTAATGCAGCCTTTCAGCCAATGCCCGCTCCTCGTCAGCCGATAACATCGGCCACGCGTTCGCCGCCCGGATATAAGATTCCAGGTTGCCAACAGGGGCTAAAGCTAAATTTTGCATTTCTTTGGTCATTCAAATCCTCTCAATCAGTATTGCCTGGCACCGTCAGCGAGCAACAACCGTGCCAAAGCCGATGAGCAACGAGAATATCACCCACTCTTTTATCAGACAGTGATTTTATCCACAAGTTCAATGTAACATTGTGCATAATTTGCACAAATCTTGTGACATAAAGATGATGCGCGGGGAAGAGACAACAGGGACTCTTTCCCTGCGAACGGAAGCCCATTGCAGGGAAAGATTATACCACGATTTTATCAATCGGGAGTAAAGTGACGTAAATGTTGCACCGTGGCCAGCCAGGCGGCGATCCAGCCAATCATGGAACAGACCAGCAGCAGCAGTAGGCACTCATCGAACGATAAGCCATTGAGATCAAACTTCGTGCCGAAGACCTGCGCCACTTCAGTCACCGCCGATGATAAACGCATCACCAAAATTTCAGACAATATCAGTGAAAGAAACGCGCCGGAAAAACCGAGCAACGCGCCGCCATAGAGGAACGGACGCAGGATAAAGCCATCGGTCGCGCCAATCAGCTTTTGCACGTTAATGGTATCGCGACGGGCAAAAATGCTCAGGCGCACGCTGTTGCCGATAACGAGGAAGACCGCCGCGACCATCAGCACGCCGATCATCGCCGACACGCGGCCCACCAGCCCGGTGAGCGCCGCCAGGCGCGCAAACCAGCTATCATCCATGCGGACTTCGTCAATGCCGTTAATCTGCGAGATACGGTCGCGCAGCGTATTAAGCGAGGCGGTACTCTGGAAGTCCAGCTTGGGGATCACCACCGCCACCGCCGGTAGCGGGTTCTCTTCCAGCATGTCCAGCGCGCCGCCAAAACCCGACCAGTTGCGGAATTCTCCCAGCGCGTCCTCACGGGACAGGTAGTTGACCTTCTCAACGCCCTGCTCGGCCTGAAGCTGCCCAACGACCCGCGCCGCCGCGTCATCATCCAGCGTTTTTTGCAGATAAACGGTGATCTGCGGCGACGGATAATACTGAGTCGCCGCCTGGTTGACGTTCTTATAGACCATGTAACAGACGCTGGGCAGCGTCAGGGAGATGGCGATCACCATCACCGTTAGAAACGTCGCCAGCGGTTTGCTTTTCAGATCTTGCAGCGCGCCGTGCCAGGCATAGCGCACCTGTTCATTAAAGACATTCGTTTTACGTGAGTTCGGTTTCGGCGTCGGCTTCTGGCGTCCTGGCGCGTTGCGCCCGCCGCCTGTTCCGCCGCGAGACTTACGCAGTCGATCCAGCCGTCCGCCGAACTGCCTGATTTGGTTAATCGCGTCGCGCCTATTCATTGGCCAGGCCTCCATGCAGATGTCCATCGCTCAGGACGAGCTGCCTATAGGAACGACGGGAGATAAGTCCAATATCGTGCGTCGCCATCAGTACCGTCACCCCTACGCGGTTAAACTCTTCAAACAGACGTAAAATCCCTTCCGACAACGCGTCGTCCAGGTTCCCGGTCGGTTCATCCGCCAGCAATACCGCTGGCTTATTGACCACCGCGCGGGCGATGCCCACGCGCTGTTGTTCGCCTCCGGAGAGTTGAATCGGGAAGTTTCTCGCTTTGTCCAGTAGTCCAACCTTATCCAGCGCCGCCGACACACGACGACGGATATCATCGCCGCTGGCGCCGGCAATGATTAACGGTATCGCCACATTGTCATAAACCGTGCGATCCATCAGCAGATGGTGATCCTGGAAAATCATCCCAATCTGGCGGCGCAAAAACGGCACTTCGCGGTTTTTCAGGCGCGTAATATCATGCCCGCTGAAGAAGATTTTGCCGGCGCTGGGCCGCTCAATCCCACAGATTAGCTTCAGCAGGGTACTTTTCCCCGCGCCGGAGTGGCCGGTCAGAAACGCCATCTCGCCTGGCCGCATATGGAATGTCACTCCCTGCAGCGCTTGTCTCCCGCCGAGATAGGCCTTGCTGACATGTTCAAAGCGAATCATTGTTAATCCTCTCGGGCAAAAAGTGCCTCAATAAAATCGTCCGCCTTAAACGGACGCAAATCCTCGATACGTTCGCCCACGCCAATGTAACGGATAGGAATGCCAAACTGGTCAGCTACCGAGAAAATCACCCCGCCTTTCGCCGTACCGTCCAGCTTGGTCAGGGTAATACCGGTTAAGCCTACCGCTTCATGGAACAGTTTGGCCTGGCTTACCGCGTTCTGTCCGGTGCTGGCGTCAATGGTCAGCATAACTTCATGTGGCGCTTCTTCGTCCAGCTTTTTCATGACGCGAACGATTTTTTTCAGCTCTTCCATCAGGTGCGACTTGTTCTGCAAACGCCCTGCCGTATCGGCAATTAACACATCCACATTACGCGCCTTCGCGGCCTGGATAGCGTCAAAAATCACCGAGGCGGAGTCCGCGCCGGTATGCTGGGCGATAACCGGAATGTTGTTACGCTGTCCCCAGACCTGTAGCTGTTCGACCGCCGCCGCGCGGAAAGTATCCCCCGCCGCCAGCATCACTGATTTACCCTGCTGCTCAAACTGGCGCGCCAGTTTACCGATAGTGGTGGTTTTACCCACGCCGTTCACGCCAACCATCAGAATAACAAAAGGCGTTTTACCTTCAATATTAAGCGGTTCGTCTACCTTCGCCAGAATCTCGCCCATCTCGTCTTTCAACAGACCATACAGCGCCTCGGCATCTTTAAGCTGTTTGCGGCTGGCGCCTTCCGTCAGATTAGCGATAATCTTACGCGTGGTTTCTACCCCGACATCAGCGATGAGCAACTGCTCTTCCAGCTCCTCGAACAAATCATCGTCGATTTTCTTGCCGCGGAACAGACTGATAAATCCGGAACCGAGATTTTCTTTGGTTTTCAGCAGACTGCGTTTCAGGCGGGCAAAGAAACCTTCTTTAGTCGGTTTTTCCTGTTCCTGAACGATCGCTTCCACCGGCGCGTCTTCTTCCGCAGGCGGAACAACCATCACCGCCTCTTCCGCCGCCTGAGCGGCCAGCGCCTGCGCTTCCAGCTCTTCGTCGGTGAATTTCGCCGCGTTTTCGCCCTCTTCTTCTACCGCGGCAATGACCTCTACGGTTTCCGCTTCGGCCTGCCACTCTTCCGGCGAGATAGCCTCGTCTTTGACCTCTTCCGGCAGCGGCAACTCCTCGCGTTCCACCGCGATCTGCGGTGCTGCCGTCTCAATGGCCGCCGCGGGCTCCGGCTCTACCGGCTGCGGTTTTTCGCTCTCCTGAACTTTCTCAGTAACGTCCACCACCTCTTCCGCAAAGGCTTCTGTTTCTGCTTTGCTGTGCGCGGGCGTTTGCGCGTCTATGTCTGCCGCCGTTTCAACAGGGGGCTCAACCGGTCGTTGTTCCTCAACAATCTGCTGTTCTTCGGTCTGTTCCTGCTTCTGCTCTTTATCACCGAAGCCCAACCAGGAAAAGAAGCCACGTTTTTTCTGTTTTGCCATCTGCGACTACACCCCTCGCGGCGCTATATACATGGAAGCTAAAAAAATGATGAAATAGTCTATCACTTAACTTAATTCACATCACCGCCTGGAATAACTTGCAACAGGCGGTTCGAGCAAGAGAAATGAAAAAACCGACTCACTCTGGCAGCGGCCAAATCCGCATTATTGGCGGGCAATGGCGTGGCCGTAAATTACCGGTTCCGGACAGCCCGGGTCTGCGTCCCACCACCGATCGCGTGCGCGAAACGTTATTTAACTGGCTGGCTCCGGTAATGGTAGACGCCCATTGTCTGGATTGCTTTGCCGGCAGCGGCGCTCTGGGCCTGGAGGCGCTATCGCGTTATGCGGCCCAGGCAACGTTACTGGAAATGGATCGCGCCGTATCGCAGCAGTTGCAAAAAAATCTGGCGACGCTGAAAGCCAACAATGCTCGCGTCGTCAATACCAATACTCTGGCCTTCCTCAGCCAGCCGGGAACGCCGCATCACGTCGTCTTTGTCGACCCGCCGTTTCGTAAAGGGCTGCTGGAAGAGACGTTACAATTGCTGGAAACCCAGGGATGGCTGGCCGACGACGCGCTAATCTACGTAGAAAGCGAGGTGGAAAACGGTCTGCCGCCCGTTCCGGCGAACTGGGCATTGTATCGAGAAAAGGTGGCCGGACAGGTCGCTTATCGTCTGTATCAGCGCGACGCGCAAGGAGAAAATGATGTTGATTAATCTGGGCCGCTTATTAATGCTCTTCGTGTGGGCATTTTTGATTCTTAATCTGGTGCAACCCTTCCCGCGCCCGCTCAATATCTTCGTCAACGTGGCGTTGGTGTTCATGGCGCTGATGCACGGTATGCAGTTGGCGTTGCTGAAATCAACGATACCGAAAGAGGGTCCGCAGATGACGACGGGAGAGAAAATCCGCATTTTCCTGTTCGGCGTGTTTGAGCTGCTGGTCTGGCAGAAGAAGTTTAAGAACAAAAAATAACGTTTGCTGCCGGATGACGGTTTATTCGTTATCCGGGGTACGGCTAACAAACCCGACGAACCGCGTTCCCTTATAGCTCAGCGTACCTTGATCGCCCACCGTCAAAGCGTGGTACTGCTGCGCTTGTAAACGGAACGTTTTTTCCAGACCGCCATTGAGCGGCTTAAAACTTGCCTCATAGCGCATACTGGTTCCCGCCGGGCTCACTTCCTGCTGGCGAGAGCGTCGGTCATTAACCGGCTTCTCCCGTTTATTGCTGACCACGACCAGCTTTTGCTGTAACGGCGCCGCCTCATTAGCGGCTTTTTCCCGCCGTTGCTGAACGAAGCGGAACGACGCGGCAACTACGATTAATGCAATGATTATAATGAAGAAAAGCGGTGGCTTACTCATACTGTTAACCTGTCAGAAAATGCGGAAATAAGCATACCCTGCCCGTTATAGTGTTGTCATCTGACCGTCACGGCCTCTACACTGAATAATAGAGCCGCAAGCATACCGTTTGCGAAAAAATAACGAATTCAAGGAATTAAGATGCTTTGGTCGTTTATCGCTGTCTGCCTGTCCGCATGGCTGTATGTGGACGCCTCCTATCGCGGGCCAGCCTGGCAACGCTGGGTTTTTAAGCCCGTCACGTTATTACTGTTGCTGTTACTGGCCTGGCAAGCGCCGATGTTTGACGCCATCAGTTATCTTGTGTTGGCCGGGCTGTGCGCCTCGCTGGTCGGCGATGCGTTAACGCTCTTACCGCGTCAACGCCTGCTGTACGCCGTCGGGGCATTTTTCTTATCGCATCTGCTCTACACCATTTACTTTGCCAGCCAAATGACGTTGTCGTTCTTCTGGCCGCTGCCGCTGGCGTTACTGATAGTCGGCGCGTTGCTTATCGCCGTTATCTGGACGCGACTGGAGGAGCTACGCTGGCCGGTATGTACTTTTATCGCCATGACTCTGGTCATGGTCTGGCTGGCGGGCGAACTGTGGTTCTTCCGCCCAACGGCGCCAGCCCTTTCGGCCTTTACCGGCGCGACGCTGCTGTTTATCGGCAATATCGTCTGGCTGGGTAGCCATTACCGCCGCCGTTTCCGGGCGGATAACGCGATTGCCGCCGCCTGCTACTTTGCCGGACACTTCCTGATTGTTCGCTCGCTGTACCTGTAAATAATAGCGCTTGACTCTGGAGTCGACTCCAGAGTGTATCCTCCGGTTAATGAGAAAATTATCATCAACCGGAGGACGTTATGTCGACCCCTGATACCGATGGCAAAAAAGTCCCGCCCTTTACCTCCTTCAGATTAGCCCCGGCAATACAGAAGGCCGATAGCTGCTGCTGCGAAGAACATTGCGCGTCCAGCGCGCCTGTTTCTACTGCCGTGGCAGGCACGCGCTATACCTGGAAAATCTCCGGCATGGACTGCGCCGCCTGCGCCCGAAAAGTGGAGAATGCGGTCCGCCAAATTCGCGGCGTCAACCAGGCGCAAGTGCTGTTCGCCACCGAAAAGTTAGTGGTCGATGCCGACGCCGACCTCCGCGCGCAAATTGAACGCGCCGTACAGAAGGCGGGTTATACCTTGCGTAGCGAAGATTCGCGCGACGCCGCGCCTGAATCTCGTCTTAAAGAGAACCTGCCGCTTATTACGCTGATCATTATGATGGCGATAAGCTGGGGGCTGGAGCAATTTAACCACCCGTTCGGCCAACTGGCCTTTATCGTCACCACTCTGGTCGGTCTGTATCCTATTGCCCGCCAGGCGCTGCGGCTGATGAAAAGCGGCAGTTGGTTCGCTATTGAAACGCTGATGAGCGTCGCCGCCATTGGCGCGCTGTTTATTGGCGCGACGGCGGAGGCGGCAATGGTATTGCTGCTGTTCCTCATCGGCGAGCGCCTGGAAGGATGGGCCGCCAGCCGCGCCCGTAAAGGCGTCAGCGCGTTAATGGCGCTTAAACCGGAAACGGCGACCCGTCTGCGCGACGGCGTACGGGAAGAGGTCGCTATTAATACCCTGCGACCGGGCGATATTATCGAAGTCGCCGCCGGGGGGCGTTTACCCGCCGACGGTAAACTGGTTTCCGGTTTCGCCAGCTTTGATGAAAGCGCGCTCACCGGCGAGTCTATCCCAGTGGAGCGCGCAACGGGCGACAAAGTCCCGGCAGGCGCGACCAGCGTTGACCGTCTCGTCACCCTGGAGGTGCTATCTGAACCTGGCGCCAGCGCGATTGACCGTATCCTGACGCTGATTGAAGAGGCGGAAGAGCGCCGTGCGCCCATTGAGCGGTTTATTGACCGTTTCAGCCGCATCTATACGCCAGTCATTATGGTCATCGCGCTGCTGGTGACGCTTATTCCGCCGCTGATGTTCGATGGCGGCTGGCAGGAGTGGATTTATAAAGGGCTGACGCTGCTATTAATCGGTTGCCCGTGCGCGCTGGTGATCTCCACGCCCGCGGCCATTACCTCCGGGCTGGCGGCGGCGGCACGGCGCGGCGCATTGATAAAAGGCGGCGCAGCGCTGGAGCAACTGGGCCGTATCACGCAGGTCGCCTTTGATAAAACCGGTACGTTGACCATCGGTAAACCACGGGTGACGGCGATTCATCCGGCAAGCGGTATCAGCGAAGCTGAACTGTTGGCGCTGGCGGCAGCCGTAGAACAAGGCGCTACGCACCCGCTGGCGCAGGCTATTGTCCGCGAAGCGCAGACACGCGATCTGGCGATCCCGACGGCGGAATCGCAGCGAACGCTGGCCGGCACCGGGATTGAAGCGCAGGTTAACGGCGAACGTATTCTGATTTGCGCGGCGGGAAAACAGCCTGCGGCAGCGTTTGCCGGGCAAATTAGCGAACTGGAAAACGCCGGGCAGACGGTGGTTCTGGTGCTACGTAACGAGACCGTACTTGGCGTCCTCGCCCTCCAGGATACGTTGCGTGACGATGCGCGCGACGCCATCCGCGAACTACATCAGTTAGGCGTTAACGGCGTGATTCTGACTGGCGATAACCCACGGGCGGCGGCAGCGATTGCCGGCGAGCTGGATCTGGCGTTTAAAGCCGGGCTACTGCCGGAAGACAAGGTGCGGGCAGTCACCGCCCTTAACCAACAAGCGCCGCTGGCAATGGTGGGCGACGGCATTAATGATGCGCCCGCGATGAAAGCCGCCAGTATCGGAATTGCGATGGGCAGCGGTACTGACGTCGCGCTGGAAACGGCTGACGCCGCCCTTACTCATAACCGTCTGCGCGGGTTAGCGCAGATGATTACGCTGGCGCGCGCTACCCACGCGAATATCCGACAGAACATCACCATTGCGCTGGGGCTGAAAGCCATTTTCCTGGTGACGACGCTACTGGGTTTTACCGGGCTATGGCTGGCAATCCTGGCGGATACGGGAGCCACGGTATTAGTGACCGCCAACGCGCTACGTTTGCTGCGTAAAAACTAATCTTCTCCCACCCGGCGGCATGTCGCCGGGTTATCCCGCGGTATTCCTTTCTTTGTGCATATTATTCACGCGAAAATTATTTATTTTCTATTACTTATCAAACCATTAATCAGAAATAGCGTGATTTGATGTAAGGTTAATTTTTATCCAACCGATATTGATCATACCGTCTACAAAATAAGGAATGTTAGGCACTATGAAAAATATCAAAGTCATCACCGGCGTTATCGCGACGCTGGGCATATTTAGCGCCTTATTGTTGGTGACAGGAATACTGTTTTATTCCGCCGTCAGCAGCGATCGGCTGAATTTCCAGAATGCGAGCGCGCTGAGTTACCAACAACAGGAACTGGGCGGCAGTTTTCAGACATTGATCGAAACCCGCGTCACCATTAACCGCGTGGCGATACGCATGTTAAAAAATCAGCGCGATCCCGCCTCGCTGGACGCCATGAACACGCTGTTAACCAACGCTGGCGCGTCGCTCAACGAAGCGGAAAAGCATTTCAACAACTACGTGAACTCCGAAGCGATCGCAGGCAAAGATCCGGCGTTGGATGCCCAGGCCGAAGCCAGCTTTAAGCAGATGTATGACGTTTTGCAGCAGTCTATCCACTATCTTAAAGCCGATAATTACGCCGCCTATGGCAACCTTGACGCGCAAAAAGCGCAGGATGACATGGAGCAGGTATATGACCAGTGGCTCTCTCAAAATGCGCAATTAATAAAATTAGCCAGCGATCAGAATCAGAGCAGTTTTACCCAGATGCAATGGACGCTGGGGATAATTCTACTTATCGTACTCATCGTGCTGGCGTTTATCTGGCTGGGGCTGCAACGCGTTCTACTCCGCCCGCTGCAACGGATTATGGCGCACATTCAAACTATCGCCGACGGCGATCTTACCCATGAGATAGAGGCTGAAGGACGCAGTGAAATGGGCCAACTGGCCGCCGGTCTCAAAACGATGCAGCAGTCGTTAATCCGTACCGTCAGCGCGGTGCGCGATAACGCAGACTCTATCTATACTGGCGCAGGCGAAATTTCCGCCGGCAGCAGCGACCTCTCTTCCCGTACCGAACAGCAGGCCTCGGCGCTGGAGGAGACCGCCGCCAGCATGGAACAGTTAACCGCCACGGTACGGCAAAACACCGATAACGCACGCCAGGCGACGGGTCTGGCGAAAACCGCATCAGAAACCGCGCGTAAAGGAGGACGCGTGGTGGATAACGTAGTGAACACCATGAACGATATCGCCGAAAGCTCGGAAAAAATCGTGGACATCACCAGCGTGATTGACGGTATCGCCTTCCAGACTAATATCCTGGCGCTGAACGCCGCGGTAGAAGCCGCCCGCGCCGGCGAACAGGGGCGAGGATTCGCGGTCGTGGCCGGAGAGGTACGCACGTTGGCCAGCCGTAGCGCGCAGGCCGCCAAAGAGATCAAAGTGCTGATTGAAAACTCCGTGTCGCGCATTGATACCGGCTCTACGCAGGTACGCGAAGCGGGAGAAACCATGAAAGAGATCGTCAACGCCGTGACCCGCGTGACCGATATTATGGGCGAAATCGCCTCTGCCTCCGATGAGCAAAGCAAAGGCATTGAGCAGGTGGCGCAGGCGGTATCGGAAATGGACAGCGTGACGCAGCAAAACGCCTCGCTGGTAGAGGAATCCGCAGCAGCGGCGGCGGCGCTGGAAGATCAGGCTAACGAACTTCGTCAGGCGGTCGCCGCGTTCCGCATCCAGAAACAGCCTCGTCGGGAGGCATCGCCGACGCCGTTAAGCAAAGGTTTAACGCCACAGCCCGCCGCAGAACAGGCGAACTGGGAAAGCTTCTAATCAGAATGCTATCTGCCGTGCGGTTAATGCGCTTTACGCAATAAATAGCGGTACGGCAGACCCTCCGTCTCTTGCGCCAGCAAATCGTGTTCCATAAAGGTACAGAACCCCGGAATATCACGCGTCGTCGCCGGATCGTCGGCGATAATCAGCAATGTTTCGCCAGTTTGCATGTTGCGCACCGTTTTGCGCACCATCATTACCGGTTCAGGGCAACGCAGCCCCAGGGCGTCAAGCGTATGGTCAGGGGAGGAAAACAGATCGCTCATCTTCGTCTCAATGGTAGAAAAACGGCGATATTTTACGCCCATCTTCGTCAGTAAGCCAGGCAGGTTAACGATTGCGTGAAAATTAGCCATTGCAATGCCAGCGCAAAACAGTATTATGCGGCGGTTCTTTATTGGGTTCCCTCACCCCATCCAACAAAAAGGTCACAATATGACTCCGTTTACACAATCACAGCGCGTAAAAGCGTTGTTCTGGCTATCGCTATTCCATTTACTGGTGATCATTTCCAGTAACTATCTGGTGCAGCTCCCCATCACTATTTTTGGTTTCCACACGACCTGGGGCGCGTTTAGTTTTCCTTTTATTTTTCTCGCCACCGATCTTACCGTGCGTATTTTTGGCGCACCGCTGGCGCGCCGCATTATCTTCGCCGTCATGATCCCTGCGCTGCTGGTGTCATATGTGGTGTCATCGCTGTTCTATATGGGCGCCTGGCAAGGTTTCGCCGCGCTGGCGAACTTTAATCTGTTCGTCGCCCGTATCGCCGCCGCCAGCTTTATGGCCTACGCGCTGGGACAGATCCTTGATGTCCATGTGTTTAACCGCCTGCGCCAAAATCGTCGCTGGTGGCTGGCGCCGACCGCTTCAACGCTGTTTGGCAATATCAGCGATACCCTTGCCTTTTTCTTCATTGCGTTCTGGCGAAGCCCCGATGCCTTTATGGCCGGGCACTGGATGGAAATTGCGCTAGTGGATTATTGCTTTAAGGTGCTCATCAGCATTATTTTCTTCCTGCCGATGTACGGCGTTCTACTGAATATGTTGCTGAAAAAGCTGGCAGATAAATCTGAAATTTCCCCATTACCGGCAAGTTAAAGGTTCGTTTTCCGAGTTGTGATAAGATGAGCGAATGAGCCGTTATGGCCGTTTATCGAAAGGAAGAAGTCAATGCGCAATTTGGTTAAATATGCCGGTATTGGCCTGCTGGTTATGGGGCTTGCGGCCTGTGATAACAACGATACAAAAGCGTCGGCAGAAAGCGCCGCCGCAGAAAGCCAGGCCTCCGGTCAGCCCATCAGCCTGATGGATGGCAAACTCAGTTTCTCACTGCCGGCGGATATGACCGATCAAAGCGGTAAGCTGGGCACCCAGGCGAATAATATGCACGTTTATTCTGACCCGACGGGCCAGAAAGCGGTGATTGTTATCGTCGGCGATAATACCGATGAAGCGTTGCCGGTGCTGGCGAACCGCCTGCTTGAGCAACAGCGTAGCCGTGACCCGCAGCTTCAGGTCGTTACCAATAAGTCTATTGAGCTCAAAGGCCATACGTTGCAACAACTGGACAGCATTATCTCCGCGAAGGGCCAGACGGCGTACTCTTCCATCGTGCTGGGCAAAGTGGATAACCAATTGCTGACGATTCAGGTCACGCTGCCTGCGGACAATCAGCAAAAAGCGCAAACCACGGCTGAAAACATCATCAATACGTTGGTTATTAAGTAACCTTTACGATGATGATGCGGCCTCCGGCAGTGCAGACGGAGGCCGTTTTTTTAAGCGCCAGGTCAGCAATAGCGCCATCGTTACCAGCCCGGCTGCCGCCAGATAAATCACCGGCACGCCCGCCCAGGTCATCACCAGCCCCGCCAGCGGCCCGGTAACCCCCAAAGACATATCCATAAAGACGGTATAGGTCGCCAGCGCCGCGCCCTGGTTCTGCGGCGGCACGGCTTTGACGGCCACCACGCCCAGCGCCGGAAAGACCAGCGAAAACCCCATCCCCGTGAGTAAAACGCCGATTTTTGCCATCCACGGCATGGCTGCCGTTCCCACCAGTAACAGACCAATAATCTCCACGCCAAAGCAGATCATGGCGACATTCAACCCGCCTAAACGATTGATGCCGTTAGGGAACAGCAAACGCGTGCCGACAAACGCGACGCTAAATAACGTGAGCGCAAAGGCGGCGCCATCCCAACCTTTAGCATCATAAAATAAGGTAATAAACGTCGCGATGACGCCAAACCCTGCCGAGGCCAGCGCCAACGCCATACCATACAGCCAGACACGCCCCAGCACCGCGCGAAACGGCAGCGGCTTGCCTTTGTTCGCCTTCACCGACGGACGTGGAAGGGCTAACAGTACCGCCAACAGCGCCACGCCCATCACCGTTAGCGCCAGTCCCTGTAACCCGCCCCAGGCATAACACAGCACGCCCAGCGGCGCGCCCATCGCCATTGCGCCGTAGGTGACGATACCGTTCCAGGAGATGACCCGACCAATATGCAACGACCCGACGACGCCGACGCCCCATAGTGTCGAACCGGTGCCGGCAAAACTTTGCCCAATCCCCAAAATCACGCGACCCAGCCCCAGTAGCAACAAACTGATCATCGGCCAGGCGCTGGCGATATCCGCCAGCAGGTAGCCGAGTCCGCTTAAAAAACAGCCGCATAAGCCAAAGACAACGATTTTTTTCGGCCCTAATACATCCGCATACCGCCCGGCATGGGGACGGCTTAACAGAGTGGCGAAGTATTGCAGGCTGATAATAAGCCCCGCCCAGAACGCGCTGAATCCCATCGCATCATGCACATAGCCGGGCAAGACGGCGAGCGGCAGGCCGATGGTCAGGTAGCTGGCAAAGTTAAACATCACAATGGAGACAATACGCAGATTGAGGCGCAATCCGTTTAGCGCCGGTTCAGCGACGGGTTCGGGCATGAGTATCACCGCATTTTTACAACATGTTTTCTTTTCTATCATGGCGCGCGGTGAAAATCAGTAGTGAGATTCAGATTATCGGTATCAGGGCAGCCGCTACACTTAGAAAAAAACACAACAAGGAAAACTTCATGGCAACCGCTCAACCCGACAAAACGGGTATGCATATTCTGCTGAAACTGGCCTCCCTGGTTATTATTCTCGCCGGGATTCATGCCGCGGCGGATATTATTGTACAACTCTTGCTGGCGCTCTTTTTTGCCATCGTTCTTAATCCATTAGTGACCTGGTTTATTCGCCGGGGCGTGAAGCGACCGCTGGCGATTACTATCGTGGTGGTCGTCATGCTGATCGTGCTTACCGCGCTGGTGGGTGTGCTTGCCGCATCGCTTAATGAATTTATCGCTATGCTGCCTAAATACAGCAAGGAGCTGACGCGTAAAGTCTTACACCTTCAGGAGTTAATGCCCTTCCTGAATTTACATATGTCACCGGAACGTATGCTCCGCGGGATGGATTCCGATAAAATCATGCTCTTCACCACAACATTAATGACCGGCGTATCGGGCGCGATGGCAAGCATTGTGCTGCTGGTGATGACCGTGGTTTTTATGCTGTTTGAGGTGCGTCACGTGCCTTATAAATTACGTTTCGCGCTAAACAATCCACAAATCCATATTGCCGGCCTGCACCGCGCCCTGAAAGGCGTCTCGCATTATCTGGCGCTGAAAACGCTGCTCAGTTTATGGACGGGCGCGATTATCTGGCTGGGACTGGCGTTAATGGGTATTCAGTTTGCGCTAATGTGGGGCGTACTGGCCTTTTTGCTCAATTACGTTCCTAATATCGGCTCGGTGATTTCCGCCGTTCCCCCCATGATTCAGGCGCTGTTATTTAACGGTTTTTACGAGTGCGTACTGGTCGGCGCGCTCTTTTTGGTGGTCCATATGGTGATTGGCAACATTATGGAGCCACGCATGATGGGCCATCGTCTGGGAATGTCCACGCTGGTGGTATTTCTTTCGTTATTGGTCTGGGGATGGCTATTAGGCCCGGTCGGGATGCTCTTGTCCGTTCCTTTGACCAGCGTCTGCAAAATCTGGATGGAAACCACTAAAGGCGGCAGCAAGCTGGCGATCTTACTGGGGCCAGGCCGACCGAAAAGCCGTTTACCGGGTTGAGGCGACAGATGCTACAATCTCCTCTTCTTCATAGGCAACGTTGGTCCTGATATGTACCAGGTCGTTCTGGGAAAAGTGTCAACATTAAGCGCAGGTCAATTGCCCGACGCGTTAATCGCTCAGGCGCCGCAGGGCGTTCGCCGGGCAAGCTGGCTGGCCGGGCGCGTGCTGCTTTCCCGTGCGCTCTCGCCGCTACCGGAGATGGTGTATGGCGAACAGGGTAAACCGGCTTTTTCCGCCGGAGCGCCGCTGTGGTTTAACCTCAGTCATAGCGGCGACACTATTGCTCTGTTGCTTAGCGACGAAGGTGAAGTCGGCTGCGATATTGAAGTGATCCGCCCGCGCGATAACTGGCGTTCGCTAGCAAATGCGGTATTCAGCCTCGGCGAACATGCTGAAATGGAAGCGGAACGTCCGGAGCAACAACTGGCGGCATTCTGGCGTATCTGGACGCGTAAAGAAGCCATCGTAAAACAACGCGGCGGCAGCGCCTGGCAAATCGTCAGCGTGGACAGCACGTTGCCCTCTGCCTTGTCGGTCAGCCAGTGTCAGCTCGATACGCTCAGTCTGGCAGTCTGTACCCCCACACCGTTTACGCTGACGCCGCAGACGATAACGAAAGCGTTATGACACATTAATTTTTCCCTCTGGCGGCGGACGTGTGTTACAAAATGCGGAGCTTCCCATGCGCCGACGCGCCATACCAAAAGGTTTAAGTCAGATGCAACGTGTCACCATCACCCTCGATGACGATTTACTGGAAACGCTGGACAGCCTGAGCCAGCGACGCGGCTATAACAATCGCTCCGAAGCGATCCGTGATATTTTGCGCGGCGCTCTGGCGCAGGAGGCCACTCAGGAACACGGCACACAGGGTTTCGCGGTACTTTCATATGTTTATGAACATGAGAAACGGGATTTAGCCAGCCGCATCGTCTCCACCCAGCATCATCATCATGATTTATCCGTCGCCACGCTGCACGTCCATATCAACCACGATGACTGTCTGGAGATCGCCGTTCTGAAGGGCGATATGGGCGACGTACAGCATTTTGCCGATGATGTTATCGCCCAGCGCGGCGTGCGCCACGGCCACTTGCAGTGTTTGCCGAAAGAAGACTAACGCCCCAGCGCTTTGCCGGGGGCGCTTCGCTTGCCCGGCCTACGTTCGCACGTCGTCGTTTGTAGGCCGGATGAGGCGCAGCCGCCCTCCGGCAATAATGTTTACGCCATTGTGCCAATCGTTTTTCTGAAGCGTAACAGCGCTATCAGGAAGAACACGCCGCCTATCGCCAGCAGGGTCAGGAACTGCGGCCAGACGATACTCAAACCTGCGCCGCGATAAAGAATAGCCTGGGCAAGGCTGACAAAATGCGTCGTCGGCATGGTCAGCATAATATCCTGCACCGCCTGCGGCATACTTTCGCGCGGCGTGGAACCGCCGGAAAGCATTTGTAGCGGCAACAGTACCAGAATCATTAATAACCCCAGTTGCGGCATCGAACGGGCGATGGTGCCCATAAAAATCCCAATTGAAGTGGTGGCGAACAGGCTCAGCGCCACGCCCAACATAAACAATGGGATCGATCCTTCAATCGGTACGCCAAGTACGCCTTTCACCATCAGCATCAAAGACAAACCGGAAACCACCAGCACGACCAGCCCCATCGACCACACTTTTGCCATCATGATCTCAAAGGGCGTGACCGGCATCACCAACAGATGCTCTACCGTGCCGTGTTCTCGCTCGCGGATCAGCGCCGATCCGGTCAGCACTATCGCCAGCATGGTAATGTTGTTGATAATCGCCATCACGCCGCCAAACCACGCCGGGTCCAGATTCGGGTTAAAGCGCATCCGAATCTCCAGCGACACCGGCTGAACGTTATCTCCCCGCGCGCGCGCCACAAAGCTGTTGACCTCGCCGCTAATAATATTCTGGATATAACTGTTGCCGGTAAACGCCTGGCTCATGCGCGTCGCATCGACGTTAACCTGAATATCAGGCTGACGTCCGGCCAGCACATCACGCTGGAAATTCGGCGGAATATTGACCGCAAAGGTATAGCGTCCGGCATCCAGTCCGGCATCCATTTCCGTTGCCGTAATCATCTCCGGCGGCAGAAACCACGGGCGGTAAAAACTATTCACAATACGGTTCGACAACTGTGACTGATCCATATCGGCGATGGCGATAGGGGCAAGATGCAACGAACCGGGCAGGACGGTAGCGGAGGAGTAAACCGAAATCGTAAAGGCGAAGACGATCAGCGACAGCATCGCTTTGTCGCCCAGCAGACTGCGCAGTTCTTTAACGCCGAGGTTATAAATATTACGTAATCCGCGCATTACCCCTCCTGTTTTTTCAGCAGCAGAATGCTCAGACCCATCACCACCGGGACGGCAATCAGTAACGGCATAAATAACGGCCAGAGATCGGACAGATCCAACGCTTTGGAAAACGTCCCGCGCGCGATCGTCAGAAAATGGCTGGTCGGGTAGATCTCGCCGATCCATCTTCCCGGCCCTTCCAGCGAAGCCACCGGATCGATCATGCCGGAAAATTGTGTTGCCGGAATGAGGGTAATAATCGACGTCCCAAAAATAGCGGCGATTTGGCTCTTCATAAACGTGGAGATCAGCAGCCCCAGACCGGTGGCGATGATGACGTAAAGTAGCGCCGCGAGGGTAAGCGTGAGAAAGCTGCCTTTCAGCGGCACGCCGAACACAAAGACCGACAGCGCGCACAGTAGCAAGAAGTTCAGCATACCCAGCGCGATATACGGCAGTTGTTTACCCAGCAAAAATTCGCTGCGCGTCGTCGGCGTTACGTACAGATTAATCATCGACCCCAGCTCTTTCTCCCGCACCACGCTCAGGGCGCTAAGCATTGACGGGATCATCATGAGCAGCAGCGGAATGACCGCCGGAACGATAGCGGGCAGACTTTTCACATCCGGGTTATAGCGATAGCGCGTTTCAATGTTGAGCAGCCCGGCCTGTTTAACCGGGTTCGGCTGACGACTTGCCGCCTCCTGCAGCCAGCTTTGGTGCATCGCCTGAACGTACCCCTTCACCGTCTCGGCGCGGCTGGGCATGGCGCCATCCACCCAGACGCCAATCTGCGCTGGCGTACCGCGAGCAATATCGCGGCCAAAATTAGGCGGGATCTCAATGGCAACCGCCAACTCTCCCGAACGCATCCGCCGGTCAAGCTCGTCATAGCTGGCGAGCGGCGGCTGTTCGATAAAATAGCGCGATCCCGCCAGATTGAGCGACCATGCCTGGCTGCTGACGGTTTGATCGCGGTCGAGTACGGCAAAACGCAGGTTCTCCACGTCCATACTGATGCCATAGCCCATAATCAGCATCAGAATTACCGTTCCCAGCAGCGCCAGCGTCGAGCGTACCGGATCGCGGCGTAGCTCCAGCGCTTCGCGGCGACTGTAGCTGAACAAACGCCGGAAGCTCAATCCCTGCCGCGACGGTTTACCTGACGCGGCGGGCGTCTGGGATGGCGGTATTGGGGTTTCAGGCGCCGCTCCCGCAGCTTCCTGTAGCCAGGAGATAAACGCCGCTTCCAGATTGGCCGCGCCCCGCTGTTGCACCAATTCCTGCGGCGTACCGCTGGCGAGCACTTTACCGGCGTGCATCAATGACATTCGGTCGCAACGTTCCGCTTCGTTCATAAAATGGGTCGAGATAAAAATCGTCACCTTATCCTGACGCGAAAGATCGACCATAAGCTGCCAGAACATATCCCTGGCGACCGGATCAACGCCGGACGTTGGCTCATCAAGAATCAGCATTTCCGGGCGATGGATCACCGCTACCGCCAGCGATAAACGCTGGCGGATACCGAGCGGCAACGAAGCGGGGAGCGTATCTTCCACCTCCGTTAGCATAAAGCGTTCGATCATCTGCGCGACGCGCGCCGGGATCTCCGCTGGCGGAATATGAAACAGGCGGGCATGAAGTTCCAGATTCTGCCGCACGGTGAGTTCGTTATAGAGCGAAAAAGCCTGCGACATATACCCGACCCGGCGACGAGTATCGATGTCGTTCGGGTCCACCGGCTGGCCAAATAGCCAGGCCTGGCCTTCGCTGGCGGGAAGCAGACCGGTCAGCATTTTCATGGTGGTCGATTTGCCGCAACCGTTTGAACCGAGGAAGCCAAAAATCTCGCCGCGCGGAATGCGGAAATTAACATGGTCAACCGCGACGAACTTACCGAAGCGCATGGTCAGATCTTTCGCCTCAATGGCAATCTCTTCCTGCTCAGCGTGATACGGCGGGATCACCACTGGCTTATGCGCCTGGCGCTGCGCTTCTGGCAACAGGGCGATAAACGCCTGTTCCAGCGTCGCACTATGGGTTTTTGCCCGCAGTTGCTGCGCGCTGCCGGTTGCCAGTATCTCGCCCGCATTCATCGCCACCAGCCAGTCAAAACGCTCCGCCTCTTCCATATAGGCCGTTGCGACCAACACGCTCATATTGGTCTGCCGTTGGCGGATACTGTCGATTAAGTCCCAGAACTGAGCGCGGGAGAGCGGGTCCACGCCGGTGGTAGGCTCATCAAGAATCAGCAATTCCGGGTCATGAATCAGCGCACAGCACAGCCCCAGCTTTTGTTTCATCCCACCGGACAGCTTCCCGGCAGGACGGTCACGAAACGGCGCCAGGCCGGTGCTGTTCAGCAGCTCGGTAATACGCGCTTCGCGTTCAGCTTTGTCATGACCAAAGAGACGAGCGAAAAAATCGACGTTCTCATAAACCGATAATGTGTGATAAAGGTTTTTCCCCAGCCCCTGCGGCATCCAGGCGATGCGCGGACAGACGTCGCGGCGATGTTTCGCATCGCGCATATCGCCGCCCAGGACGATAACGTTCCCTTGCTCAATCACCCGCGCGCCAGAAATCAGCGACAGCAGGCTCGACTTACCCACCCCGTCCGGACCAATCAGCCCGACCATACTACGGGCGGGAATGTCCAGCGTGATATTGTTCAGCGCGACCGTTTTTCCGTAATGCTGGCTCACCCCCTCAAGCTGCGCCACGGGAGGAACAGGCACCAGCGTCAGCGACGTCATTGCGACAGCCTCACGCTTAGAGCGTCAGGCCAGGGCACGCGCTCATCCAGACGAACCCAGGCCATTCCCGGCAAACCGGTTTTGACATATTCCAGATGCTGTCGCAGCAGCTCTGGCGGAATACGCGCTTTGACGCGGAACATCAGCTTCAGCCGTTCATCGTGGGTTTCCACGGTTTTGGGCGTGAACTGCGCCACGCTGGCGACAAAACTGATCGTCGCCGGGATACGCAGATCCGGCGCGGCGTCCAGCACCAGTCGCGCTTCGCCGCCGATCTTCAACAACCCCGCCTGTTCGGTCGGCAGGAAAAATGTCATATAAACGTCGCTGAGATCGACCATGTTCAACACCCGGCCGCCAGCCGATAACACTTCGCCCGGCTCCGCAACGCGGTACTGCACGCGTCCATCGCGCGGCGCTTTTAATTCGCTGTCGTCGATGTCGGCGACAATACGCCGCTCGGTCGCCTGCGCCGCTTCCACGCGCGTTTGCGCCTGGATAATACTGGTACGCGCCGCCTCAATCGCCGCTTTTGCCGCAGATACCTGCGCTTTGGCGGTCTCGAGGGCGGCGCGCGCGCTTTCCGCCGCCGCGCGATCGTCATCTAACTGTTGTACAGATACCGCGCCACGCTGCGACAGCGAACGGGAACGCACGTGACGTTTAGAGACGGAGTCCAGCTCAGCTTCCCGCTGTTTGACGACCGACTGCGCGGCGCGCATTTCACTCTGGCGTTGCTCCAGCAAGGCGCGGGCGGCGGCAACTGCGCTCTCGGCCTCTTTAATCTGCGCAATCGCCTCCAGCCGCTGCTCCTGCAGTACGCGGGTATCCATTTTCGCCAGCACCTCGCCCTGACGAACGAACTGCCCTTCCGAAACGAGGATGGTATCAATACGCCCGGCAATCTTAGTGGCAATATCCACTTCGGTGGCTTCAATTCTGCCGTTGCTGGCGGCAAATCCCTCCGGTATTCCCGCAGGGCGCAGCATCCACCAGGCTATCGCGGCCACCGCTACAAGAATCCCCGCTCCCCACCACACCAGATGACGCTTCATTTTGTCCATAATCGACCCGCCGTAATCCCTGTTGTCTAACCATGCGTGTCACAAAGTCCGCCGGGCGTGCGCTCAGCGGGGGTTTCCATTCGGGATAAGAATGAAAAAAGAAAAGGGGCCAGACGACGAACAGACGCCGATGAAGCGCTCGCCGTCAAAGGGAGTGAATGATGTAGGTACCCGGAAAAGAGGGAGTAATGTTGTCATCATCAGCGTTCCTGGCCGTAAATGAAACACGCATACTCATAACTGCTATAAATCGATACTAACACCTCTGTCCGGGATGTCTATTCGCTTATTGTTTGTAATGGTACTTAGCGTTTTGCCGCTGTGTAGAGACATTAAAGTTGTATCCTTTAACCTGAAAAAGACTTTAAAGTTGTAAAGTTTTAAAAAAACACATACAAAACATGATGCTAAGTGTGTATCACACGCTGTTCCAACATTATGCCTTGATGTTCTTGCAGGAACTGCAATTTACAGGAGGAAAAAGGTGTTTTTGTAGTTATCTGGCGTTACGTGACAGTGTTGGTCAGATACTTCCACCTCTTCAGAGTTAAAGTTTGATATATGGGAAAAAAAACGCTCCCGGACGGGAGCGTAAGCCAGTGACTTCGGCGTCAAATGAGGGTCTAACAAGTGGAGCTGCGGGTTAATTCTGGGTGATCTGACTGCGATGCTTATCAGCCTGCTGCTGGTGAACAACGGAAGACTGACCATTATTCGCCTTCTCATGTACAGCTGCGGCCTTCTCATGCTCGCTCATTTCAGAAAATGACTTTGCTGTTTCGTTGGTAGCTCCGGGTTTAGCTTTCATCATTTTTTTATGCATTTCAGCCATGTCCTGGTGGGCAGCAGAATTGCTGTTTTGCATCATGTCATGGGACATTGCGGCCTGATCGTGACTGCTCATATCCATCATTGTCATGCTGTCTCCCTGAATTGCACTTTTTTCAGCAGATGACTGCATCTGGTGGGCAGGTGCCTGTGCATTATTTACCTGGTCATGCATGTTCATTGTCTCTGCAGCCATGGCAGATGAAGCGGCAGCCATAATGGCAACAAATGATACGAGAATCTTTTTCATGGTTGGGTCTCCGGTGTTTACATACCCAAACAATCAATGGCTTATAACAGAGAAAGCAGTTGATCTCAGGGCGGGTTAATCATCACTCCAGGAACCAGGTGATTGTGTTATCACGCTGCTCCTGATTTATGAATAATTATAAAAAACCGCCTCTGTTTATCGCGTGACTGAATGATGACAATTTTGTCACCTTCCAGGTTTCTCCTGAACAACGGGATTAATCCATTAACAGGCGCACTTTGAACACAATTTCACGCCCCTGCTGTTCTGCTGACAGCTCGCCGCCGTGAGCATGAATGATCGACCTTGTAATTGATAATCCCAGCCCCGCGCCTTCCGTGTTGTAGAACCTTGATGAGTCTGCGCGATAGAACCGGTCAAACAAACGTTCCAGATTAGCGGGAACCTGGCCGGACATCGTATTCGTAATCATCACGTTCACACAGTCACTGTCACGCTCAAGGTGTATCGCTGTACAGGTGTTATCGGGAGAATACTTGATTGCATTGGAAAGCAGGTTACTGAAAGCACGTCGGAGCATATCGCTGTCTCCGGCAACAACGCCCTCTCCTTCAACCGTGATTGTCTTTCCTGTTTCGTCTGCCAGGGGCTCGAACAACTCACGTAATTCATTCAGTTCGGCTGCCAGATCCACATCATGTTTATCCAGCCGCAGCAGACCATGCTCTGAACGTGCCAGAAAAAGCATGTCACTGGTCATTCGTGACAACCTTTTCAGTTCTTCCAGGTTAGCGAATAAAATTTCGCGGTAATGCGAAACATCCCTTTCCTTAGCCAGTGCAAACTGCGTCTGCATCATCAGATTACTGACTGGTGTGCGCAGCTCATGCGCGATGTCAGACGAGAAATCTGACAGTTTCCGGAATGCCCCCTCCAGGCGATCAAACATATTATTGAACTCCTGCATGGTCTCAGAGATTTCCGGCGGAGCCAGATCGGGATTTAGACGCTGATCCAGGCTGTGTACGGTCATGGAGGAAGCCAGACTGGTCATTTCCCGTAGCGGTTTCAGACCAATACGTGTGGTCAGCCAGCCCAGAAAAACAGAAATAAAGACCAGACCGATATTGAACCAGAACAGCCAGGTACTGAGTTTGTCCATAAACAGGGTGTGATACCCAGTATCCGTGGCAACCGTAATGATGACATGTTTGCTTTTACCCTGTTCCGGCGTCACGGCAACCCGCCGCGAGATACTGCGGTACACGGTGTTATTTTCTTCCGTCTGGATCATATAGTCGAGAATATCACCCGACTTATTAAGCAGGACCGCTGGAACAACAGAATTTTTGGCATAGAGTTCAACAATTTTTTCATTTTCCATGTTTTTTATAGAAATGAATAAGCCATTGTGCCCCACCATCGCATCGTTTATTTTTTCTGATAATGACTTAATATCCGTTTTGTTCCTGAACGTCTCTGTTTTAAGAAACTCTTCGGTGAGCTGAAGTTTACCTGTCAGAAAATCGCGGTCCTGATTATCGAAATAGCCATTAAGGGTGCTAATCAGGATAAAACTTGATAACCACCATACCGTAAGCATCACCGCAGAAAAAATCAGGCTCAGGCGTGTGGTCAGGGAAATTTTGAACCTCACTCTTCTCTGATCTCCAGGACATATCCGGCACCGCGAACGGTATGGATCAGTTTTGGCTCAAAGTCATCATCAATTTTACTTCTCAGACGTCTCACGGCGACATCAATCACATTCGTATCACTGTCAAAATTCATGTTCCAGACCAGGGACGAGATAAGACTCCTGGGTAACACTTCTCCGGTGCGTTGCAGCAGCAACTCAAGCAGAACGTATTCTTTACCGGTGAGATGGATCTTCTTCCCCGAACGGATCACGGTCCGGCGCACCATATCAACGGTCATATCGGCGATGGTGCAGACTGTTGCGGCCTGCGAGCGTGCCCGGCGCAGTAGGGTTCTTACACGTGCAACCAGCTCCGTAAAATCAAAGGGCTTAATCAGGTAGTCATCTGCGCCAAGCTCCAGTCCTTTCACTTTGTCCCGCACGTTGTCCTTTGCGGTTAAAAACAGGACCGGTTCTTCGTGCCCGGACTCCCTCAGTGCGCTGATGATTTGCCACCCGTCGAGGAAAGGCAGCATCACGTCCAGTATTATCAAATCATACTGTCCCTTCGACGCGGCCCCGAGACCATCGCGGCCATTATTAAAGAGATCGGCCTGATAGCCTTCCTCAACCAGTCCCTGCTGCAGGTAACGACCTGTTTTTTGTTCGTCTTCAACGATTAAAATACGCTGCATGGTCAACTCGCTGATATGAAAGTAAAAATCTCACGCATGAGCTTTGGCTGTCCCCTAGCTGACCTGAGACGGAGCAAGCATTCCGAGCCACGCTACGGCGCCCAGAATGATAATCGCAACAACGAATTCTGTCAGGATGCTGTTTCGCATCAGGGCAACGCTGCGATCATAATTCCCTTCCCTGACCATAACTTCAAGCCGGGGACCCAGGTGAAACCGGTTTGCTGCAGCCAGAAGAAGCATCAGAACAAACAGAGCCGTCTTGGCAAGCAATATCCTCCCCCAGGAACTGTTGAATAAGGGAGTTAAGTTACCCTCAGCAATATACAGATAGTTGACCAGCGCACTCAGGATCAGGGCTACAACAATCACCGTTCCTGCCGTGGCAAATTTTGCCAGGGAGTCAGATATCACAATGACGCTCTGTGCATTATGCTCGTTTCTGCGCATCAGCAGGATAGCAAATGCAACCAGAGCACCTGTCCAGGCACCTGCAGCGCCGAGATGGGTCAGATCGCTCAGTAAATGGAGATAGTAATGCAGACCGTCATGCATAACGGCGTGTCCTCCCCAGGCAAGTGTAGCCAGCGCCACGCCCCCACTCATCGTCATCAGCAGGCAGGACAATACTCTCTTATTAGTGTAAAGGAACAAAGCACCGAGTGTGGTAAACAGGGCACAGAGCCTGACAATCCAGCTAATACCCACATCAGTTTCTTCTATCACCATCTCGATAACATGGATGGATAATTCTCTGAGGTCAGTTACTCCACTCATGGCATTAGATACCAGGAGCATATTAATGCCAGTAAGAATGATGCCTGTAACAACAGCAAAAGTTATAAACGACCTGAAATTAGTCAGGTTATAGGTTTCATGTCTGACACCGCTTATTCCATATATCTGAAAAAATGGCAATCCAAATATTACCATCAAATCCAGATAAAGAAGAAAACGAATAACAATCATAATCAGGTCGTTCATAATATTACTTCACTGTAAAGGTGTAATTACCGGTAATAAGGTGCGTATCTGAAGAAACCGCGCGCCAGTCAACACGATAAGTGCCAGCGGGTAAAGGCTCTCGCGGAATAATGACCATCGATTTAGGGTCAGCGCCTGGCGCCACTTTTGCCGCGACCGGCATCGGAGAATGTGATGACATGCCTTTCATACCCGTCATCGTTAATTTTGCACCTGAGAATTTCACGGTCAGATTTTCCGAGAAATTAAGCTGAATCTTTTCCGGGGCCGCTACGGCTGAATCAGCCTGTGGCACAGAGCTTTTTAATTCCGGATGGGCCATAGCAGAGAAAGCAACGCCCATAACGAGGCCACCTGTAAGAATGGCTTTATTTAAAATCGACATTTTATTTACCTGTTTAGTTGAGTGTTTTATATCAGTGCGTTAAAACCAGATTCTGGCTCCCGCCAGGAATACTACCTGATGGTCTTTCTCACCTTCTCTTTTCGCCATATCGGATGTTTTCCCGTAAAGTTGATTCCAGGAAACGCCTATATAGGGTGCAAACTCACGGCGTATTTCATAGCGCAGCCGGAGCCCCAGCTCTGTGTCAGTCAGTCCCCTGCCGCGACCCCGCGATTCATCATCCTGACTGTAGAAATTCACCTCATAGGATGGCTGGAGTATGAGCCGGTTAGTCAGTAAAACGTCGTATTCTCCTCCCAGACGAAGGGCTGCTTTTCCGCCATTACTGACAAAACCCGTAATTTCAGACTCAAAATTATAGAGTGCCAGCCCCTGAAAACCGACAGCAGCCCAGGTCCGGGCAGAAGCAGGTCTGAAATCCTGCCTGACACCCGCAACCAAATCCCACCATGGGCCAACCGCATGTCCCCAGAGTAACTGCGCTTCAGCCGCCTCCGTTTCCCCATTGCTTCGTTCACCTTCACTCTTTAGCCAAATCCGATCTGTGTCGCCTCCAATCCAGCTGTTAACACTCCAGCTGAAATTGTTGGTGTTATCCGACCGTTGCCATTCCAGTTGATCCAGCAGAACCAGATAATTAATCGCACTGTCGTGAATCGCATGCCCCTGTAAATTGCCGAATGCAGCCTTCCGGTCGGCATCGGTAACAGGCGGAATTGGCGTTCTGCTCTCAGTTACAATGGGCTCCATTGACGTCATCTCAGTGAAATTCTCATCTGCTGGCATCTGCATGGCAGACATGTCGTGCCCGGCGTGGGGATCTGCAGAGACGGAGCCCGCCGCAATAGAAAGCTGTGAGGTAAACAAACCGGCGACCAGAACAGGTATGGCCTTCAAATTTCTCTTCATTCGCATCATTCCTCCACCCGGACTTCACGAAACATTCCCATTTCCATGTGATAGAGCAAATGGCAGTGATACGCCCAGCGGCCAAGCGCATCTGCTGTCACTCTGTAACTGCGTTTTGTACCAGGGGGAACATCTATTGTGTGTTTACGAACCATGAAATTACCGTTTTCATCTTCCAGATCGCTCCACATACCATGCAGGTGAATGGGGTGAGTCATCATGGTATCGTTGATCAGCGTGATCCTGAGCCGCTCACCGTATTTCAGCAGCACCGGTGCGGCATCTGAAAACTTGATTCCGTTAAATGACCAGGCAAACTTTTCCATGTGGCCGGTTAAATGCAGTTCTATGGTACGGCCAGGTTCACGTCCGTCAGGATCCTCAAAGCGGCTTTTCAAATCCGCGTACGTGAGAACCTTTCTTCCGTTATTTCGAAGACCAATACCCGGATCATTTAATTTCGGAGAGACGCTCATCGCCTGCATATCAACCAGTGGGTTATCCGTTTCTGACGCAGGATGACTTTGCATACCCGGCATTCCGGCCATCCGGGAATGATCCATACCGGCCATGCTGCTGTGATCCATGGGCGCGGAGGATGTCCCGCTATCCGGAAGGTCAGCACCGTCCATAGACATCATCTCTCCGCTGTTATCCATGCCTCCCATCTGGCTGTGGTCCATTCCTGCCATATCATGTCCCATTCCCCCCATACCCATATCTTCCATGGTCAACAGAGGACGGGGATCGAGGGGGGGAACGGCAGCACTTAACCCCTCTCTCGTGGCCAGTGTCCCTCGAGCGTAACCGGTCCTGTCCATGGATTGTGCGAAGATGGTATAGGCCTCACCCTGAGGCTCCACAATGACATCATAGGTTTCGGCAACGGCAATCCTGAATTCGTCAACGGTAACCGGGTTTACATACTGGCCATCTGCAGCCACGACCGTCATTTTCAGCCCGGGGATACGGATATCGAAATAGGTCATTGCCGAGCCGTTGATAAACCGTAAGCGTATCTTTTCACCGGGACGGAACAGTCCGGTCCAGTTTTTCAGCGGGGCCTGCCCGTTCATGAGATAGGTGTAGGTGTAGCCACTGACATCCGCGAGGTCAGTCGGATTCATTTTCATTTCAGCCCACATTTTCCGATCGGCAATGGTGGCTGACAGCCCCCTGGTATTCACGTCGCGGAAAAAAGAGCCAACGGTTGGTTTATTGAAATTGTAGTAATCCGACTGTTTTTTTAATTTTTTCAGCAGGCTGTGAGGATTTTCATCGGTCCAGTCAGACAACATGACCACATGCTCACGATCGTAAGTAAACGGTTCTGGCTCCCCGGCATCGATGATAATGGCACCGTAT
This sequence comes from Salmonella sp. SJTUF15581, assembly GCF_043356775.1. Lineage (NCBI taxonomy): Bacteria > Pseudomonadati > Pseudomonadota > Gammaproteobacteria > Enterobacterales > Enterobacteriaceae > Salmonella > Salmonella sp. SJTUF15581. Next base: position 164,459 of record NZ_JBEUJY010000010.1, read on the forward strand.
ACCCCCTCCTGTTCCTGCAGACCGGAATGGCTGTGGTACCAGTAAGTCCCGTTCTGCTTAACCTTAAAGGTGTAAACGTAGGTATCATCAGGCTCTATGCCCATAAAACTCAGCCCCGGAACACCATCCATATTGGCCGGAAGAATAATGCCGTGCCAGTGAATGGACGTCTGTTCATTAAGACGGTTTTTGACCTTCAGGGTAATGGTGTCACCTTCTTTCCAGCGAAGAACGGGCCCCGGCAGGCCTCCATTGATTGTTTTGGCCTGACGCTCACTGCCCGTGATATTGACGGCCGTTTCACCAATGGTCAGGTCAAACTGAGTACCCTGCAGGGATGCGGCAACTGGCAGGCTCAGACTGGAACGCGCATTGAAACTCCATACGCCAAGACTTCCGGCTACGCCAGAGAGGGTTAACCCCTTCAGGAAAGTTCGTCGAGACGTTTTCAACAGCATGCGTATTCCCTTATTTAAAGTATGGTTACTGACAGAATTCGAGAACCGATTTAAATTAAATTACTGGTTCATCCACTTACAATAAAATGAATCTAGCACACCTTAAGAAACAAATTCATTACAATCGTGTAATGTACATAGCTGTATTACATTTACGTCATCTTCCCCACAGGTTGATTATTTTTATATATGATCATAAGGACATCTTTTATGTACCTCAGAAGGTAATTACACATGAATATATTAATCACGACCACTGCGTTTACAGCTTTATTTTGTGGGGCAGCTTTTGCTCAGTCCAGTGATATTGCCCATGAAGCACATCGATTTGTTAATAATGCCTCAGCCGTCAGTCATGTGAATTCCTCGACGCATGAAAACTTACCGGACAGGGTTAATAAAAACAACACGCCCTCATTCTCTGAAATGAATGAACATGAAAGGGCCATTGTTGCTCATTCATTTATGAACAACAGCGCGTCCTATGCGCATCAGAAAATGATTGAGGAACATAAAAAAATGCTGTCCGGCAGTGACGCAAATTCAAAGACCTCGTCTTCTTCTTTTAACGAACTGAATGCCGGAGAAAAAGCCGCTCTCGTGCATGAGCAGGTCAATAATGCCGGTGCGGAAGCACATCAGACGCAGGCAAGAAAGCTTCGCGGGCTGTATTCGACCAGGTAACTGCAGGCGGGTTAGTGCTTAGCGTCAGGTGCGCAGCAGGGCTTTACTGACGGGTTACGTAGCAGGACATGAGCCCCATATTGCTCTGCCGTAACCTGTTTCAGTCCCGTTAATCATCACCGTCGGGCTGGTCATACAGTTCCCAGAGCTTCAGGAGCAAACGGGAAACAAGATATGTTACAAAAATGACGACCATCAACGGTGCTCCCGATTAACTGACAGATGACACGCCTCCTGAAAACCCCTAGCATACGCCGCAGTGTTCATGCTAACGGCGAATTCCAGTAAATGTATTCTACCGATGTCGTAAAAGAAAATGCCTACCTTTCAGCCACCCGCTCGGGGCTGGAATCGAACGAGATCGCTACTCTTCAGCGCTCCTTGCCTTCCCGGTTTAATCTGCGGCATTTGAAAAAAAATGAATCATTAAAACTCGTACTGCAAAAGAAAGCGGGAAAATCACGTGTCGTGGCCTATAAATTTACGTCCGGTTCATTTAATTACACGGCGTATCGTATATCAGATAAAAAGTTCTATAACCTTTCCGATACTTCCGGGAAAGGCAGTCTCGATTATCCGTTACCGGCCACAGCAAGACTCAGTTCGCCTTTCAATCCTGCAAGACTTAACCCGGTATCGGGAAAAGTGAGTCCCCATAATGGCATTGATTATTCCATGCCCATGAACACGAAAATAGTCAGCGTCATCGACGGAAAAATCACCCGGGCCGAATACAACAGTACCATGGGATATTTTGTTGAAGTAACGGGAAAAGCCGGTGTTAAAACTCGCTATCTCCACCTCAATAAAATACTCGTTACTAAAGGGGCCAGGGTTACACGGGGAGGTGCTATTGCGTTATCCGGTAACAGCGGACGTTCATCCGGTCCTCATCTGCATTACGAGCTGGTCATCAATAACAACCCTGTTAACTCTCTGGCGTTCCGGGCAGCGGCACCCGCTGATAACAAACTCGAACAGCATGCCTTTGCGCATGCCAGAGACTACGAACGATACCTGGACTGATAACGGGACCGCGACGCGGCCCCGTCTGCCGGATTAATTTTTTTTATCGTTTTCACTTCCGTGATGTTGATGATCTCCATGCCCTCCGTGGCCGTGGAAAAGATGCATTAGCGGGCAGACCAGCAATAACAGATATGGCCAGTAACCTGCCACATGTGACCAGTGTTCGCGCAGGAGGGCAAATGCCGCGATCGCGGCGACAGCAATAAGCGCATAGGTGGTACTTTTCATACTGGACTCCTTCTGTTCGTAACTGACCCTTCACTCAGTGTTATTTCCCGAGCCTGACACTTTTCAGACGCAACGCATTCACAATGACGCTGACGGAGGAAAGAGCCATGGCCGCCGCCGCAATAACTGGCGACAGCAGTATTCCATACACAGGATAAAGCAGACCTGCAGCCACAGGCACGCCAAGTGCGTTGTAGATAAATGCAAAAAACAGATTCTGACGGATATTTTTCATGGTGATCTCTGACAGATGACGGGCCCTGTTCAGTATCATCAAGTCGCCTTTGAGAAGGGTGACTCCGGCACTTTCAATTGCCACATCTGTACCCGTTCCCATGGCTATTCCCACGTCAGCCGCTGCCAGCGCCGGGGCATCATTCACACCGTCTCCGGCCATCGCAACCACATGGCCAGACGCTTTCAGTCGGGTTATCACTGCTTTTTTGCCATCCGGCAGAATCCCGGCTTCAACCTCATCTATTCCCAGTTTCCGTGCGACTGCTTCAGCAGTAAGCTGGTTATCCCCGGTGAGCATAACAATGCGGATCCCCGCCTGACGCAAAGCTTTAAGCGCATCCGGCGTGGTTGCTTTCACGGGATCCGAGATAGCTATCAGGCCTGCAAGGTACCCATCTGTGGCCACATAGATAACGGTAGCGCCTTCCATCCGCAACTTATCCGCAACGGCCTTTTGATTATCAATAACGATACTGTTTTCCTGCATAGCCAGTTCATTACCAATAACAACCCGTTGACCTTCAACATCGCCTGAAACACCTTTCCCCGACGGAGCATTGAAATCACTGACTGCGGGTATCATGATCCCCCTGTGCTGGGCTGCCCGGACTACAGCCATACCCAGCGGATGCTGCGAGCCTTTTTCCACTGCGGCCGCTACACGTAAAAGAGATGCTTCCCCACCCGGATTGAGACTGATAATCCCTGTCACCGTAGGCGAACCTTCCGTGAGCGTGCCTGTTTTGTCGACAACCAGCGTGTCCACTTTTTCAAGACGCTCAAGGGCTTCGGCATTCCTGATTAACACCCCGGCCTGGGCTCCTTTGCCTACCCCCACCATTATCGACATCGGTGTGGCCAGCCCCAGTGCGCAGGGGCAGGCAATAATCAGGACCGACACAGCCGCAATCAGACCGTGCGCCATCCTGGGCTCGGGCCCCCAGACAGACCAGATCACGAAAGCAACAACCGCGATAAGTATCACCAGAGGAACAAACCAGCCTGAAACGCTGTCAGCCATTCTCTGGATGGGGGCACGCGAACGCTGTGCATCAGCGACCATCTGAACAATTCGTGAGAGCATCGTTTCATCACCGACTTTCTCTGCACGGATGATAAGACTCCCTGTCTGATTAATCGTCCCCCCAATGACAGGGTCATCCTTCGTTTTGGTAACCGGCATAGACTCCCCGGTCACCATCGATTCATCAACGGTTGTTTTGCCTTCGATCACGATACCGTCGACCGGAATACTCTCTCCAGGTCTGATGCGGAGCTTATCGCCAGGCAGGACATCTTCCGCATTAATATCCGTTTCATGACCGTCATGATCCAGCCGTCTGGCGGTTTTGGGGGCAAGGTTCAGAAGCGCAGTAATGGCGCCTGAGGTTTGTTCCCGTGCCCGCAGCTCAAGAACCTGTCCCAGCAGAACAAGCACCGTAATAACTGCTGCGGCTTCAAAATAAACGGCCACCAGGCCATCCATGTTTCTGAACGATGCAGGAAACCAGGAGGGGAAGACGGTTGCAATGACGCTGTAAACCCAGGCTACGCCGGTCCCCATTGCAACAAGGGTAAACATATTCAGGGAGCGGTTACGTAACGACATTCCGGCCCGGGCGAAGAATGGCCAGCCACACCACAACACGACAGGGGAGGCCAGAAGCAACTGCAGCCATGTGTTGTACTGTGGCGGTACTGTATTCCTCAAGTCGGGAAACAGATGAGATCCCATTTCGAGTACCAGAACCGGAAACGCCAGCAACAACCCCAGCCAGAAGCGTCTTGTCATGTCGTGAAGTTCATCACTCGGCCCCGTGGATGCCGTAGCTACGAGCGGCTCCAGTGCCATTCCACAGACAGGACAGCTTCCGGGACCACTGCGGCGTATCTCCGGGTGCATCGGACATGTCCACACACCTTCAGAATTCTCTTTTTCCGCCTGGTGGTGAGGCTGTTTTATCTGATCAGGGCTGACTTCGTGATGATCGTGGTGATGGTGATGGGAATGTTCACTGGCATCTTCGGTAAGATAACGATCGGGATGGGCTTTAAATTTACTCTCACAGCTGGCGGAGCAGAAATAAAGTTGATGGTCCTGGTATCGAATGCTGCTGTGCGCCCTGTCGGGCAGGATGGCCATCCCGCACACGGGATCTCTCACCTTATGCAATACGTGGCCCTCGTCCGGGGATAATGTCTGCTCAGAAGCAGTCTGGTTGTTGTGTTGCACTGCATTGTTATTTTTCACTGTAACTCTCCTTATGCATATCTGAAGCATTTTCTGTCTTCAGGGTATGTCATGGATGCGATTACCACGAATATCGCCGGCACAGGAGTGCCTGCTACCGGCGTCCCGTTATCAGCCGTTCCGCTGACTATTCGATTCGCTGGAAGACTTTTTTACTTCCATCCGGTGAGAATGCGATAACATCGTAAGCCTCTTTTCGGGCTCCCATCTCCATTCCAGGACTTCCTGCTGGCATACCGGGGGTGGCGAGACCGTATATACCCGAACCAGACTGCATTGCCTTATGTATCGTTGTCGCAGGCACATGGCCTTCAATGATCAAATTACCGGCAACCGCGGTATGACAACTTCGTAGTCCTGCAGGAATAGCATGCTTTTCTTTCTGGGCTGACAGCGCCTGATCATTCATGACGTGAGTTCGTACTTCGAACCCGTCTTTTTCCATCGCTTTGCCCCACAGGGAACAACAGCCACAGTTTTCAGATTTGTACATATCAATGACTTTTTCACTCGCCATCGCGGGTAGTGAAAGGCCGAGAGCCAGCGCCATTAGAACCACTTTTTTCATACTCACCTCTGTATATTATCGATATAAACCCTGACGTCAGGGTGAATCAGTAAAGAAGGACACCCACAGGGGGTGCCCTTTCAGGTTCAGGACACGCTTTTTTTATGTCTGCGCAGCCAGATTAATTTGTAGGCGGCAGGAATAATGAACAGGGACAGCAGCGGAGCCGTGATCATCCCACCAATCATGGGTGCCGCGATACGGCTCATGACTTCTGAACCTGCACCGGTTCCCCAGAGTATTGGCAGCAGACCCGCAATGATCACCGCCACGGTCATGGCTTTCGGCCGGACACGCAGTACGGCACCATGATAGAGGGCTTCATCAAGGCCTTCCGGTGTGAACGTCTCTTTACGGGACAATTCCGGGTGCGCGTCAATGGCATGACGCAGATACATCAGCATGACCACGCCAAACTCTGCTGCCACCCCGGCCAGAGCGATAAACCCCGTTCCGGTTGCGACAGACATATGGAAGCCCTGCCAGTACAGGAACCATATCCCGCCAACCAGGGCGAACGGCAGGCTCATCAGGATCAGCAGGGCTTCATCAACCCGGCGGAATGCCAGATACAACAGGATGAAGATGATCATCACCGTCATCGGCACCATCAGCTTCAGTTTCTTGTTGGCATGCTCAAGCAGTTCAAACTGTCCGGAGAATGACACGCTGGTACCCGGTCTCAGTTTCACTTTCTGACTGATCGCCGTTTTAATGTCATTAACCACCGACACCATATCCCTGCCGCGCGCGTCAATGTAAATCCAGCTGGCTGGACGGGCATTTTCCGTTTTCAGCATAGTCGGCCCGGAAACGACCTTAATATCCGCAACATCGCCCAGCGTGATCTGCTGCTTCATCGGGGTCAGGATCGGCATCTGTTTCAGGGCCTGCGGGCTGTTCCGGTAATCCTGCGGATAGCGGATATTAATCGGGTACCGGGCCACGCCTTCAACCGTTTCCCCTACCGTCGCGCCGCCGATGGCTGATGAGATGAACAGCTGCACATCGCCCACCGTCATTCCGTAGCGGGAGGCTTTTTCCCGGTTGATATCCACATCAATGTAGCGCCCGCCTTCCAGTCGCTCTGCGAGAGCAGACACTACGCCGGGTACGGTTTTGGCGACCGCTTCGATACTCTGCGCCGTTGCATCGATATCGGACAGAACCGTTCCGGACACCTTGATACCTATCGGGCTTTTGATCCCGGTTGAGAGCATATCAATACGGTTACGGATTGGCGGCACCCAGAGGTTTGCCAGCCCCGGTAAACGGACGGTCCTGTCGAGTTCTTCAATAATCTTGTCAATCGTCATGCCTGGACGCCACTGATCCTCAGGTTTGAGCTGGATCGTGGTTTCAACCATTTCGAGCGGTGCGGAATCCGTGGCGGTCTCTGCTTTACCGGTCTTGCCAAATACAGAGGCCACTTCAGGAACGCTTTTGATTAACTTGTCCGTCGTCTGCAGGAGCGCTGCAGCTTCAGCCGGAGAGACACCCGGCAGGGTCGACGGCATATACAACAGGTCGCCCTCGTTAATCTTCGGCAGAAACTCACCGCCCACCTGGCTCAGCGGCCAGATAACGGTGAAAATGGACAAGGCCGCAACCAGCAGGGTTGTTTTTGGCCAGTGGAGAACCCACAACAGCAATGGATGATACGCTTTGATCAGTACCCGGTTCAGGGGGTTACTGGTCTCTGCAGGAATTTTCCCCCGGATCCAGAATCCCATCAGAATCGGAATGACGATGATGGCCAGCGCGGCCGCGCCCGCCATGGAGTACGTTTTCGTGAATGCCAGCGGGCCAAACAGACGTCCTTCCTGACCTTCCAGGGTAAAGATAGGAATAAAGGACAGGGTGATGATCAGCAGGCTGATAAACAGTGCGGGTCCCACTTCAACGGAGGCATCGGTAATCACCTTCCAGCGGGTGGCGTTGTCAATCTGCTCACCCGGATGCTGATGATCCCACTCCTCAAGCCGCTTATGCGCATTCTCAATCATCACAATGGCGGCATCCACCATCGCACCGACGGCAATCGCTATCCCTCCCAGCGACATGATATTGGCGTTCAGTCCCTGGAAGTGCATGACGATAAAGGCGATACACAGACCAAGCGGCAGAGAGATAATCGCCACCAGGGCAGAACGTACGTGCCACAGGAACAGGGCACAGACGATGGCCACCACGATAAACTCTTCCAGAAGTTTGGAACTGAGGTTATCAATCGCCCGGTCGATGAGCTGGCTGCGATCGTAGGTGGTCACGATTTCAACGCCTTCCGGCAGGCTGGCCTTCAGCGTCTCAAGTTTATCCCTCACTGCCGTGATAACGTCGCGTGCATTTTTACCCGACCGCAGGATCACCACGCCGCCAGCGACTTCGCCCTGGCCGTTCAGCTCGGCAATACCACGCCGCATTTCAGGCCCGGTCTGCACGCGGGCAACATCCCGCAGATAAACCGGCACGCCGTTCTCGCCTGTTTTCAGGACGATGTTATTAAAATCATCAATGCTCTGAAGATAACCGCTGGCACGGACCATATACTCAGCTTCGGCCATTTCAACGGATGAGCCACCGGCCTCCTGGTTAGACGATTCAAGGGCCTGTTTCACTTCGGGCAGGCTGATACCATACTGAGACAATTTTACCGGATTGACCTGAATCTGGTACTGTTTCACCACGCCGCCAACCGAAGCGACCTCAGCCACGTTCGGGATGGTTTTCAGCTCAAATTTCAGGAACCAGTCCTGCAGAGAACGCAGTTCTGAAAGGTCGTGTTTTCCGCTGCGATCGACAAGGGCATATTCAAATATCCAGCCCACCCCCGTGGCGTCCGGACCGATTTCAGAACTCACACCGGCGGGCAGTTTTCCCTGTACCTGGTTCAGGTACTCCAGCACGCGGGAACGGGCCCAGTACAGATCGGTGCCGTCTTCAAAAATGACATACACATACGAATCACCGAACTGTGAAAAACCACGCACGGTTTTTGCGCCAGGCACGGACAGCATGGTGGTGGTAAGTGGATAGGTGACCTGGTTTTCTACAATCTGCGGGGCCTGGCCGGGATAGCTGGTTTTGATAATGACCTGCACATCTGACAGGTCAGGCAAGGCATCGACAGGCGTGTTAATAATCGTCCATGTGCCCCAGATGCTGAGAAACAGGGCCCCCATCATGACCAGGAAACGGTTGGCGACAGAGCGCCGGATAATCCATTCAATCATCGTCGTCTCCTCAGTGCCCTGAATGCATATTTACAGGCTGGTCAGACATTGCTGGCATACTGCTTTCTGTTTTTTCAGGGTGGCGCATACGTTCCAGTGCGCCCGTAATATTGGCTTCAGAGTCAATGAGGAACAGGCCACTGACCACCACGGTATCGCCTTCATTCAGGCCGGAGCCGATGCCGGACTGTTGCTGTGACTCATGCAGAACGTGGATCTGTTTCGGCACAAACTTGCCTTCATCATCAACAGTAATCACGCGCTGTTCTTTGCCGGTATCGATAACGGCCTGGCTTGGTATCAGCAGCATCTCCTGGCTTCTGGTATTCAGTTTCAGATAGGCATTCATGCCCGGCTTGAGAAACTCATCCTTATTAGAAACCTGGAGACGGACCTGAAGCGTACGGGTTGTCTGATCCACGCTGGGAAGAATATTCCATTTTTCGACATGGAATGTTTTATCCGGATAAGCCGGTACCGAAATTTCAAACTGCGACGTATCTTTCAGCAGATAGGCGATAGATTCTGGCACTGCAGCGCTGATCCAGACCGGGTCCATTCCCTGAATCTGAGCCACCACCTTATCTTTCGAAATATTCATGCCGGTGCGCAGGTCAAATGCAGTAATGACACCATCAATAGGTGCTTTAATGGTAAAACGGGTCTGAATGCTCCGGGTAGAACGCAGTCTCTGAATATCCTCTTCCGGCATACCTGCCAGGCGAAGCCGTTCCAGAACGCCTTTAATTTGCGTGGAAGTACCACCGGTGCTGGATAACAGAAGGAATTCACTCTGTGCTTCCACCCAGTCCGGAATGGTAATATCGATAAGTGGCGTCCCCTTCTTCACATGATCGCCAATCGTCATGGGGTAGACTTTTTCGACAAACCCGTCAGAACGCGCCTGCACAATAACAAACTGATACTCGTTATAGCTGACATTAGCCGGGATTGTCTGAGAATAATTCAGCATTCCTCGCGTGACTTTTTGCGTTTTTAATCCCAGATTCTGAACCTGGGTTGGGTCGATACGGATCCCGCCACTGCTTTTATCGCCACTGTCATCAGCATATTTTGGCACCAGGTCCATATCCATAAAGGGCGATTTTCCGGGTTTATCAAATTTGGTATCCGGTTTCATCGGGTCATACCAGAAAAGTACCTTTCGCTCCGGTGCCTTTTGTTCGGTTTGTACTGTTTTTTGTGATGAGTTTACATACTGCCAGGCAGTAACCGATATCAGCCCCCCTGCTATGAGGCTGCTGATAATTATTGCAGCATATTTTATCTTTAAAGAAGCCATACAATTTTCCGCTAAAAAATCAAAACACCTGGCATATGCGCCTGACGGTTAACTCACACATATACCTATGTGAATGTACAGGCGCACAGGATGTAATCGCTCCGGACAGCCAATCAGGACTGCGTCACGTTAATGCTTTTGAGTAAGGAGATATTGCCCTGCTGAATAAACGAGAAATCGACATGGTTGCCTGTTTTCAGGGCATTAATAGCATCGTCTGCATTAACAAAAGTAAAGCGCATGGTCATTGCAGGCCAGCCCACCGCTGGAATTGCTTCATGCGAAATGGTGATTTTCTTAGTATTCATATCAATGTCTTTAACGACACCGGTGCCCTTGATAACTTGCTGTACCGAAGCATCACTGGCAGTATTCATATCGCCATGCTGATGTGTTTCAGCATGAAGACCGGCAGAAAACATGACAGAGAAGGCACCAAATAAAACGGCTTTAAGTGAATTACGCATTTTAATTTCCTGATTAATTAAATAAATTTACTCTACCCAACCGCCACCCAGCGCGGTAAACAGATTAATTTCGTTAACCTGCCGGGAATAGGTAAGATCGAGAATGGTTTGCTGGGTAGCGAAGAGGGAACGTTCTGCATCCAGCACTTCGATGTAACTGACAGCACCACTTGCATACAATCCTCTGGCACGCTGGAGAGTTATCTGAAGTGAATCAAGATAACGCTGCTGTGACTCAAGTTGCTGGCTAAGGCTGTCGCGCAGCGCAAGCGTGTCGGAAACATCCTTAAAGGCTGACTGAATTTTTTGTTCGTAATTAACCACCGACTGTTGCTGGCGAATTTCAGCCAGCTTCAGATTGGCTTTATTCCTGCCAGCATTAAATATAGGAATTTCAATTTTAGGGATAAAATTCCACATTCCACTTCCTGACGTAAACAGGCTGGACAGCTCCGTACTGCTTGTGGAAAGACCACTGGTCAGGGTAATTGAGGGGAAAAAGGCCGCTCGCGCTGCGCCAATATTGGCATCAGCCGCTTTCAGCTGATATTCCGCTTCCATAATATCCGGTCGCTGCAGCAAAATTTGTGAAGACAGATTTGGTGGCAATTTTACTGGGGCTATCTCCCCGCCTTTCATCCCTTTTTCTGACGGAAGTGCGCGGTACGTTCCCAGCACCAGTTGCAGGGCATTGTTTGCCTGAGCCAGATCGCCTTCTCGTTTGGCTATTTCGGCGCGGGTACTTTCGATTTGTCCTCGCGCCTGTTCAAGTGCCAGAACGTTCGTACTCCCGGTCACGAGCTGCTGCTCAACGAAAGCATAGGACTGTTGATAATTTTTCAGCGTTTCCCGCGCAATACGAAGTTGTTCGTACGCCAGTTGCTGGCTGAAATAGCTTTGTGAAACGTTGGATACCAGCAGGATGTGTACGGCCCGACGGGCTTCTTCGCTGGCAAAGTAGTTCTGGCGATCAGCATCACTCATGTTCTTAAGTTTGCCGAAAAAATCGAGCTCATAGCTGAGCTCCAGTCTCGCGTCGTACTCCTGTGTGGTCGGCTTGTCACCTTTCAGACCACCGCTGTATGTTATCCCGGATGAGGCATTCAGCTGGGGATAACGATCTGCATCCGTGACGTTGAACTGGGCTCGGGCCTCTTCAACCTTCAGGGCAGCCATTCTCAAATCACGGTTATTAGTCAGAGCTTCACCGATCAACCGGGTAACCTGGGGATCGACAAAAAAGTTACGCCAGCCCGTATCCTGATAGCCATTTACCGCTGGCGTCAGGCTGTTATGGGACAGTGAAAACTGCTGGGGTACCGGTGCTGCGGGCCGCTGATATTCAGGCGCAAGCGACACGCAGCCTGCCAGGATGAATATCGTGCTAATGCTGAGTAATTTTAATTTGAACATAACGCTTCTCGTCCAGGCAGACCTGGTAAATGGTTCAAATGAAGTCCAGAGTATTGATAGGGGTACTTTACCTAACGCTCTCTGTTTGCCGGGTGACAGGATAATGACAATGTTGTCATTTTTGCTGTAATCCGTTGATAACGATCGTGGGCGCAATAGAATGACATTAGCAGCCAGCCGGGGAGCAAGATGAAAATATTGATCGTCGAAGACGAAATTAAAACAGGTGAATATCTCAGCAAAGGGCTTACAGAGGCAGGGTTCGTAGTGGATCACGCTGATAATGGTCTTACCGGATATCATCTCGCCATGACAGCCGAGTATGATTTAGTCATTCTGGATATCATGCTACCTGATGTGAACGGCTGGGATATCATCCGCATGCTGCGCACTGCCGGAAAGGGTATGCCGGTCTTACTGCTGACAGCCCTCGGCACGATCGAACATAGGGTCAAAGGACTGGAACTGGGTGCGGACGATTATCTGGTTAAACCCTTTGCGTTTGCCGAACTGCTCGCCCGGGTGAGAACCCTTCTGAGGCGGGGAAACACGATGATCACGGAAAGCCAGTTTAAGGTGGCTGACCTCTCGATTGATCTCGTATCCAGAAAAGTCAGTCGCGCCGGAAACCGCATTGTGCTCACCAGTAAAGAGTTCAGCCTGCTGGAATTCTTCATTCGCCATCAGGGAGAGGTTCTTCCCCGCTCCCTGATTGCCTCTCAGGTCTGGGACATGAATTTTGACAGCGACACTAATGCGATCGATGTCGCAGTAAAGCGACTCCGCGCTAAAATAGACAACGATTACGAGACAAAGCTGATCCAGACAGTCCGGGGCGTGGGCTACATGCTGGAGGTCCCGGATGCATAGCAAACCTTCCAGACGCCCTTTCTCACTCGCTCTGCGGCTGACCTTTTTTATCAGCCTGTCCACGATACTGGCTTTTATCGCATTCACCTGGTTTATGCTGCATTCTGTTGAAAATCATTTTGCCGAGCAGGATGTCAGCGATCTTCAACAAATCAGCACCACACTGAACCGTATACTGCAGTCCCCGGTGGATCCGGATGATAAAAAAATAAGCAAAATAAAGGAATCAATTGCCAGCTACCGCAACGTTGCCCTTTTGCTCCTCAATCCCAGGGGGGAAGTGCTCTTTAGCTCAGCTCAGGGGGCGGCACTACGCCCGGCAGTGAATTCAGCAGATTTTAGCGAGCACAGCCGCGCACGGGATGTCTTTCTCTGGACGGTGGAGGATCCTGCGGGACCGATGGATACCGGGTCCGAAATGAAGATGGAAACATACAGGATTATCGCCTCCTCTGGTCAGGCGATATTTCAGGGCAAACAGCAGAACTATGTCATGCTGACTGGCCTATCCATTAATTTCCATCTCCATTACCTCGATGCGCTGAAAAAGAACCTGATTGCGATTGCCGTCGTGATAAGCCTGTTGATTGTTCTGATCATTCGAATCGCTGTCCGTCAGGGGCACCTGCCCCTTCGTAATGTCAGCAATGCCATTAAAAACATCACCTCCGAGAATCTTGATGCGCGACTGGAACCGACACGCGTTCCCATTGAGCTGGAGCAACTGGTTATCTCGTTCAATCATATGATTGGAAAGATTGAGGATGTCTTTACCCGCCAGGCCAATTTCTCTGCCGATATCGCGCATGAGATCAGAACGCCCATCACCAATCTGGTGACGCAGACTGAAATCGCACTGAGTCAGGATCGAACACAGAGGGAACTTGAGGATGTCCTCTATTCCAGTCTTGAAGAGTATAACCGGATGACCAAAATGGTCAGCGATATGCTGTTCCTGGCACAGGCAGATAATAATCAGCTGATACCTGACAGGGTCATGTTTGACCTCAGAGCGGAAGTCATGAAAGTCTTCGAGTTTTTCGAAGCCTGGGCCGAAGAACGCAATATCACGCTCAAATTTAACGGGATGCCCTGCCTGGTTGAGGGAGATCCACAAATGTTCAGAAGGGCGATCAATAATCTGTTATCCAATGCCCTGCGTTATACCCCGGAGGGACAGGCAATCACCGTCTCAATAAGAGAGCAGGAGAGCTTTTTTGACCTTGTGATTGAAAATCCGGGGAAACCAATCCCTGAAGAGCATTTATCAAGGTTGTTTGACCGTTTTTATCGGGTGGATCCGTCCAGACAACGAAAAGGAGAAGGCAGCGGCATCGGCCTTGCGATTGTGAAGTCAATCGTGGAAGCACATCACGGAAGAGTGCAGGTGGAATCGGACGTACACTCAACGCGTTTTATCTTATCCGTGCCCAGACTGGAGAAAATGATTCCGGACACCCAGTGCTGGGAATAAAGATTTAAATGACAAAGATGTCATTAGCCTGTCATGCAGCAAACAGAAGCCATTCGATATAATTAGTGCAACTTATCAGGAAGGCTGGATTGCTTTATCAATATCCGGCGTCAGTGGACGCCAGGAAATGAATATCCAGTCCCCTCCCGGAGAAATAAACACTTCCGAACCTGTTTCAGTTATGGAACTGAAAACACCGGTTGTACTCCCCCGGACATCACTAATTAAGAAATGGAGAGTTATCATGAAAAATATCGTATTAGCATCCTTGCTGGGCTTTGGCTTAATTTCTTCGGCCTGGGCCACTGAAACCGTGAATATCCATGAGCGGGTCAACAATGCACAGGCACCTGCTCACCAGATGCAGTCTGCTGCGGCTCCTGTCGGGATCCAGGGGACTGCACCTCGTATGGCCGGTATGGACCAGCATGAACAGGCCATTATTGCTCATGAAACCATGACGAACGGGTCGGCGGATGCGCACCAGAAAATGGTGGAAAGTCATCAGAGGATGATGGGAAGTCAGACCGTTTCCCCTACCGGGCCGTCGAAGTCATTAGCGGCAATGAATGAGCATGAAAGAGCTGCAGTTGCCCATGAATTTATGAATAACGGTCAGTCTGGCCCACATCAGGCCATGGCCGAAGCGCATCGTCGCATGCTCAGTGCAGGCTGACGGCGAGGGAAGTATCTGTGCTGTCCTTATTTCCTTGATAGATTTTTCCGTAACCGGATATATGGCAACATCTTTGCCCCCTACAGGGGGCATTTTTATCAGATTCTGCTACAGTTAACGGGCATCAACGCTAAAAGGATATTTTTTATGAAAGCCAGAAACACTTTATTTGCAGTATTAATGTTATCCCTGCCAGCGATTTCAGCAGAACATTCAGAAATGAAAATGACTGATATGTCTACCTCGGCTTCGTCACAGGAATATATGGCTGGCATGAAAGACATGCATGACAAAATGATGGCTGCCGTAAATGAGTCCGATCCCGACAAGGCTTTTGCGAAAGGCATGGTAGCGCACCATGAAGGGGCAATAGCAATGGCTGAGACCGAGCTCAAATACGGAAAAGATCCGAAAATGAGAAAGCTCGCGCAGGACATCATTAAAGCTCAAAAAGGTGAAATTGAGCAGATGAATAAATGGCTTGATAGTCAAAAGTAAACATTGTAGAAATGTCACGACAAGCGTGATTTTACATCGTTCCTGGGCGCGGGAGTCGGTTAATCTTTATATAATTCAAACCCGATTAATTTCGGGTTTTTACTACTCTGTACTCCGGTCCTTTGTTGAGGACCGGAATATATGCACCTGAGATGCTTATTTAATACATTATCTCGTCATGGATACAATGTCGCTCAGGATCTCAACCAGCTCGCTTCTCTCCTGCGTTCCGTCATGATAGGTTGATCTTGAGATGATTCTTTCTGATGTCATCTGAGGCCAGAATTTATCTAGTACATTATCGGGTTTCATTCCCACAGCCCGGCCGATTATTTTTTTAGCGTCACAGGTGTCCGTAAACGTGACGGCTACACCAGTAATTTCCTCGATAAGATCCGGGCACAGATAGTTTTCTATCTCACGTTTGCGCGTAGCGAAAAATACCTTACCGGCCTCCTCTACTTCTTTTTTACGCTTCTGGATGGACAGAACCTGTGCAGGGTCTCCCCCAATATCGGAGTCCAGAAATACGCACCAGGGAAGCCCCAGATCTTTGGCCAGATTCAATGTAACCCAGTGTTTGACGCTACCACACCCTCCTATGAGGACTGGCACTATTTTCACGTCCTCCAGAGAGGCTGGCAGCGCACCTGACTGTTTTAATGAACTGGCCGCATGCCTCAGGAAAGTAACATCCGACTTTCCCTCTACCAGAACAATCCCCTGCGCCCTTTCCATACCGGTCTCTGGCAGCACCCCCAGGCTTTCAGTGGCTTCCTTCAGCACTGCGTCATCCGGCATTTTTACTACGGGTTCACCCGCCTCATTTCGGGTAACATAACGTACGCCTTCGACAGGGATTAATCCGGCCAGCGCCGGGACATGGGTGGTGACGATAATCTGACGGTGCGGCTGGCCTGCCAGTGCCAGTAACGCTTTCATCAGCATCATCTGATAGTTCGGATGCTGTGACGTTTCAGGCTCCTCTATGGCATAAATCACATTTCTGGGCGTCCCCGCGACATTCTTTTCAGCCTCAGCCCGAAAAAAATTCAACAGGATAAGCCTCCTTATCCCGCTGCCGCGCTTATTGATGGGGATGCCATTTTCCCCGTCCAGGGTGAAATTGAAGGTCCACTTGGGTTTCTCCTTAAATCGTGGAGTCAGTTCACTGGCGAGTTCGGGGGCCATTTCACGTAATTTATCCAGCGTTCTCTGTGCGACATCCAGGACGCTGTCCTGAATCTCATTTTCCAGCGCTGTAATTTTGTCCTGCAGCGCAGCCTGAGCGTCTTTTACGGCCTGCTGTAAGGGGTTTTTAGCTTCGGAATCCCCGTCGCTGCTTTCCCTGTCGGCTTTGAAAATCGCATACGTGGGCAGCAAATCGAGGATCTTACCCCATAATGATTTTGTGTCGGTTCCGAACTCTTTATCGACATCCAGCATAATTTCCGAACAGGTATAGGGGGCTGCGGCTTCCCTGATGGCCTGACGCCATAACGATGCAGTGCGTTTATCCGCCACATTTTTTTCAACTTCTTTTCCCACCGCCTTGAGCTCAGAAATTTTCATGCCCAGTAAATTTCTCAGGGGCTCCTCATCCGGGTGGATGCAGCGGATGCAGGTCTGCTCCGGTTTTCCTGAGGTCGTTGCTTTAAACGTTTTGACGATTTCAAAATTGCCGTCCTCATTCAGCAGATGTTCTGAGGCGAGCGTGGTCTGCACCCTGTCGTCGATCATGATAAAATCGGGCAGGTCATCAAATTCACAGGCTATTTCAAAACGGCCGTCCCCTTCTCTTAGGCTGAAACAGTTCATGTCATTCTTGTCAGCCTTCATTCCTTCTGTTTCAAAAAAAATAGCCAGCGCTTCCAGAAGCGTTGATTTCCCAAAGTCATTACGACCGACAATACCCGTCATGCTTTCATCAATAATGATTTCAGTAGAGTTTCTGTAGCCTCTGAAGTTTTTCAGTTTTAATTTTCTGAGCCGCATATGAAGTCCTGTGTGTAAGAAAGCGTTTTGCTGCAACCTGAATACAAAATATATTTTCAAATGCCTGCCAACAAGCAGGGATAACCGTTATTCAGAATATCTTAACGACATTTCGGGATTATGATCTGGTCGCGCTTTCAGAACTTTACTGCCCCTCAAAACACCGGAAACTAACTTGTGGTTGGTTACATGGCAAAGTTAAAACTCCAGAATCACGGGTAATGATTTCAATGCTTATTATATTTTTTGGAATTGACTCATGAGCTTTATAATTTAAATGATAATAATAACCATTCTTTTATGCGTAATATTTGCTACTGGGGGTCAGTTTGGATATCGAAAATTATTGTACGTTAAGCTCATTTTTTATCATTTCTGGTTTTTTTGGAAACGTAATATTCTGGATGTTAAGACGGTCATGCGGGGACATTGAACACAGATAATCATGTCCAGGTACGAACGTCCCATATAGAGTGTGAGCATTGATCGTGCTGTATTTTCGTTTATAGTAGATAGATTCTGTATCATACAGAGCACGTGGTCAGCACTAAAGTACATTACGCTGACTTATTCTGTTCACTGAGGGCTGAGTACCTGCTTTCAAGGATTTATCTGCTGAATCATGCGGGTAATGACTCCAACTTATTGATAGTGTTTTATGTTCAGATAATGCCCGATGACTTTGTCATGCAGCTCCACCGATTTTGAGAACGACAGCGACTTCCGTCCCAGCCGTGCCAGGTGCTGCCTCAGATTCAGGTTATGCCGCTCAATTCGCTGCGTATATCGCTTGCTGATTACGTGCAGCTTTCCCTTCAGGCGGGATTCATACAGCGGCCAGCCATCCGTCATCCATATCACCACGTCAAAGGGTGACAGCAGGCTCAGAAGACGCTCCAGTGTGGCCAGAGTGCGTTCACCGAAAACGTGCGCCACAACTGTCCTCCGTATCCTGTCATACGCGTAAAACAGCCAGCGCTGACGTGATTTAGCACCGACGTAGCCCCACTGTTCGTCCATTTCAGCGCAGACAATCACATCACTGCCCGGTTGTATGCGCGAGGTTACCGACTGCGGCCTGAGTTTTTTAAGTGACGTAAAACCGTGTTGAGGCCAACGCCCATAATGCGGGCAGTTGCCCGGCATCCAACGCCATTCATGGCCATATCAATGATTTTCTGGTGCGTACCGGGTTGAGAAGCGGTGTAAGTGAACTGCAGTTGCCATGTTTTACGGCAGTGAGAGCAGAGATAGCGCTGGTGTCCGGCAGTGCTTTTGCCGTTACGCACCACCCCGTCAGTAGCTGAACAGGAGGGACAGCTGATAGAAACAGAAGCCACTGGAGCACCTCAAAAACACCATCATACACTAAATCAGTAAGTTGGCAGCATCACC
>NZ_JBEUJY010000011.1:0-158349 GCF_043356775.1 Salmonella sp. SJTUF15581
ATATCGCCGCGTGATTCCACATTCAGGCGCACCACCGGTTCGGTGTTTGACGAGCGCAGGTTGAAACGCCAGTCCGGGAACGACATGCTGAGGCCGTCCGTGCGGTCCACCGCCTGCGCCTCTTCCGCGAAGTGCGCTTCCACCCGCGCGATGGCCGCCGCCGGCTCCGCCAGCCTGCTGTTGATTTCCCCGCTCGCCGGAAACGCCGCCATCCGGTCGCGGACCAGCTCACCCAGCGACTGCCCCTTCAGGCACACCAGCTCCGCCACCAGCAGCCACGGGATCATCCCGCTGTCGCAGTAGGCAAAATCACGAAAATAGTGATGCGCGCTCATTTCCCCGCCATAAATGGCATCCTCCGTACGCATCCGCTCCTTGATAAAGGCGTGCCCGGTTTTTGACATCACCGGCGTCCCGCCCGCCGCCGTCACCACTGCCTCCGTGTTCCAGGTCAGGCGCGGGTCGTGGATAATCTTCGCCCCCGGGTGTTTTTCCAGAAACGCTTCCGCCAGCAGCCCGACGATGTAGTACCCCTCGATAAACTGCCCTTTCTCATCGAACAGGAAGCAGCGGTCGAAGTCGCCGTCAAAGGCGATGCCCATGTCCGCCCCGTGTTCAATAACGGCCTTGCGGGTGTCGTCGCGACACTCCGGCAGCAACGGGTTGGGAATGCCGTTCGGGAAGGTGCCGTCCGGGGTGTTGTGGATTTTGATGAACTCCACCGGCGCGCCCAGCGCCTTCAGGCGCGCTTCGATGGCGTCAATGACCGGCCCCGCCGCGCCGTTGCCGGCGTTAAACACCAGCTTCAGCGGGGTGAGATTGTTAACACTGATATAGCCGAGCAGGTGGTCGATGTAGGCGTCGCGCAGGCTGATTTGTCTGTAGCTGCCGCGCGCGGCCTCGTTCACCGGCGGGAAGTCGCCCGCTTCCGCCAGACGCTGAACGTCGCGCAGACCGGTGTCGCCGCTTATCGGGCGGGCGCCCTCGCGCACCAGCTTCATGCCGTTGTAGTCCATCGGGTTATGGCTGGCGGTCACCTCAATACCGCCGTCCACGCCGAGGTGGAAGGTGGCGAAGTAAATCTCTTCTGTGCCGGACATACCGATATCCAGCACGTCAACGCCCGCGTCCTGTAACCCTTTCGCCAGCGCCAGCTTCAGCGCCTCGCTGGTCAGGCGCACGTCGCCGCCCAGCACGATGGTTTTCGGTTTTAAATATTCGCCGTAGGCGCGGCCAATCCGCCACGCGATATCTTCATTGAGCTCTTCGCCCAGCCTGCCGCGAATGTCGTAGGCCTTGAAACAGGTTAATTTTGTCATGTTCTTACCCTTCTTCAGGCAACAGTTAGCCCTGACCGTAAATGGCCAGCATCGTTATTGTTATTCATTGCCGGATGGCGCGTTGCGCTTACCGGGCATAATTGCAGGCGTCAGACCCGCCCGTAACGGTCCTCGAACCGCACCACGTCGTCCTCTTCGAGATACGAGCCGGAACGCACTTCAATTAAATCGAGCGGTATTTTTCCCGGATTTTCCAGGCAGTGGGTCGCCCCCAGCGGAATATAGATGGACTCGTTTTCACCCAGCAGTTTCACCTCGCCGTTAATGGTGACTCTGGCAGTACCCGCCACCACTACCCAGTGCTCGGCGCGGTGATGGTGCATCTGCACTGACAGCCCTTCCCCCGGCTTGACCGTAATGCGCTTCACCTGATAGCGCTCGCCCGCGTCGATGGAGTCGTATTTGCCCCACGGACGGTAAACCTCGCGGTGCATGTGGTGCTCATGGCGTCCGTCGGCCTTGATCTTCTCCACCACCTTTTTCACGTCCTGCACCGCGTGGCGATCGGCAATCAGCACGGCGTCTTTGGTCTGCACCACCACCAGATCCTTCACGCCGACGGTAGTCACCAGGCCGGATTCGGCGTAAACGTAGCTGTTTTCCGTTTTATGGCTGATGACGTCGCCGTGGTGGACGTTTCCCTCCGGGGTGTGGGCGCTGATTTCCCACAGCGAGGACCACGAGCCGACATCGCTCCAGCCCGCGTCCATTGGCATCACCACCGCGTCCGCCGTTCGCTCCATCACCGCGTAGTCAATGGACTCTTCCGGACAGGCGAGGAAGGCCTCTTCATCCACACGAATGAAGTCAAGATCCGGATCGACGCCGCGCATCGCCTGTTCACAGGCGGCCAGAATATCGGGGCGGAACTTTTTCAGCTCTTCCAGATAGCGTCCGGCGCGGAACAGAAACATGCCGCTGTTCCAGTAGTAATCGCCGCTGGCGACGTAGGCCTGAGCGGTTTCCAGCCCCGGCTTCTCAACGAACTGCGCCACCTCAAAAGCCACCGCATCCGTCGCGCCCGGCACGACATCACCACGCCGGATATAGCCATAGCCGGTTTCCGGCAGATCCGGCACGATACCGAAGGTCACCAGTTTGCCCGCGTCGGCATAGGGCATGGCGCCGCGCACCGCGTCGCGGAAGGCCTCTTCATTGGCGATCGCATGATCCGCCGCCAGTACCAGCATCAGCGGATCGCAGTCCGTATGCTGGCGCGTCGCCGCCAGCGCCGCCAACGCAATCGCCGGCGCGGTATTGCGCCCGGCGGGCTCAAGAATAATGTTCTCCGTCAGCTTATTGAGCTGGCGGAGCTGTTCGGCAACGATAAAACGGTGCTGTTCGTTGCAGATAACCACCGGGCTTTCGCACTCCACGCCGTTCAGACGGCAAATGGTGGTTTGCAGCATGGTGAGATCGCCTTTCAGGCACAAAAACTGTTTTGGATAAAGCACGCGAGAAAGCGGCCACAATCGGCTACCGGAGCCACCGGCCATCACAACCGGGTAAAGTTTTGTCTGACGCATTATCATCCCCGAATATCTGCAATAAATTGGCGTAGCACGTTCTCTTTATTGAGCGTGCGTTCGGCGTATTCACGTGCCGTCGTGTTGTTTTTCGGCATGGCGAGCGCCTGGCTAATCCCGTTGACCAGCGCGTCGGTCGACTCCGGCTCCACGCAAACGGCGATGCCCGGATAGCGCGCGCAAAGTTGTCCTAATTCGGTGTGCGGCTCAGCGGTAATCACCGCATTACCGCCGACCGCCAGAATGTTAGTCAGCTTGGAGGGCAGTACCGCATCCGCCGCGCCGCGCTTTTGCACCACCAGATGGCAGTCGCCCATTTTCAGCAGCGCGGGTAAGGCGTCGTAAGGCTGCAACGGGAGGAATTTAATATTTGCCAGGCCGCGTTCGCGGGCCATGTTCTCCAGCCGCGCCTTGCCGCCCCCCTGGCCGACAATCGCAAAAATCAACGGTCGATCGCGTAATCGTTCCGCGGCGCCAATTACCTTTTCCAGCCCTTGCTTTTCGCCGATATTGCCGGAATAGAGCACAATTTTTTTGCCCTCTGGCAAGCCAAGCTGCTGACGCAAAGCCGTCACGTCAGCGTCATTAACATCCTG
This sequence comes from Salmonella sp. SJTUF15581, assembly GCF_043356775.1. NCBI lineage: Bacteria > Pseudomonadati > Pseudomonadota > Gammaproteobacteria > Enterobacterales > Enterobacteriaceae > Salmonella > Salmonella sp. SJTUF15581. Next base: position 3,463 of record NZ_JBEUJY010000011.1, read on the forward strand.
AAAGCGCGCCACTTCCGACCAGTTCGGAAAAAAGAGGATTTTTTCCGCCGCGACGCCCTTTTCCCGCGCTTTATTCATCATGGAGCGAGAGATGGTCGAAACATTATCAACGTTACGCAGCGCACTGCGTTCAAAGGCCGTCGCTAACCGCGCTACGCTGCCGCGCTTGCCTTTTCCCGCCATTCCTAAGCCGAGCATGGCGTCCACTTCGTAATCCTGAATATGCAGTACGGTACGCGCGCCGGAGAGTTTCGCCAGCAGGCGCATTCCCGGCGTACAAAAGAGCGTCGGTACAACGCCGATAATCCGATCCGGCTTCCAGCGACGCTGCGCCATCAGTGGGAAAAAACTGCTCAATGCAAAGCTCCCCAGATGAAGCAGTCGTTTTAGGGTGGAGGGCTGTTTCGGCACATACAGCGGGCAGCGCCAGACGGTAGCCTCGCCCTCTTCCCGGCGATAGCGCCAGGCGGAATAGCGCTCACCGACCTTCCACTGCGGGTAGTACGGCGGCGCAGTAATGACCCGCACCTCATGGCCTTCCCGCGCCATCCACGCCACCATTTCGCCGGTATATTTGCCGATACCGGTCAGTTCCGGTGAATAGTTAATGCCATAGACCAGGATCTTCATAGGCCCACCGCCGGCGCGTCAGGAGAGAAGTAGGCCCGACTGTTCTCATGAACATTATCGCTTGCCAGAAGCTGTTCCGGCGTCAGCCAGCGGTAACTGCCATGCTGGGTGTCAGGCAGGCGTAAATCGCTCTCCGCCACGCGCAGACGAAAGCCGAGCACGATGTAGTGAGTTGAAAAATCCTCACCGGAAAAGTTGTCGTCATAGAAGTGCTGCCAGACGCCATAAAACGTCCCTGCCGCCAGCGGCAGACGCACGCCCAGTTCCGCCTGCGTCAGGCGTGCAAAGGCGGTCTCCAGCGTTTCGTCTTTGCACACCCGCCCCCCCGGCACAAACCAGTAGCCCTGCGCCGGACGGTTGAGACGCTGGCCCAGTAAAATTTCCCCCTGGCCGTTTTCCACAATGAAATCGAGGGAGATGAGGGGCGTGGTCCGCACCACGGCGGCGAAATCTTCCTGACGTAAAAACATTGTCACCCCCGGAACCGTTGCTGATTCTCAAGGAACCACTGGTAAGTACCGGCAAGCCCTGCCTCCAGTGAAATTTCGTGATACCAGCCAAGCTGATGCAGGCGCGTGACGTCGAGCAATTTACGCGGCGTGCCGTCCGGCTTCGCGGCGTCGAACACCACCCGGCCCTGGTAACCCACCACCTTTGCGATAGTCTGCGCCAGCTCGCGGATGGTGCAGTCCACGCCAGTGCCGACGTTAATGTGCGACAGCATCGGGGCGGTGTTCTCCTGCCACACTTCGCGCGCCAGCTCCATCACGTGAATACTGGCCGCCGCCATATCGTCAACGTGCAGAAATTCACGCATCGGCGTGCCGCTGCCCCACACCACCACCTCCGGCGCGTGGCTCTGCGCGGCCTCATGAAAGCGACGCAGCAGCGCCGGGATCACATGTGAATTGTCCGGATGGAAATTGTCATGCGGGCCGTACAGGTTGGTTGGCATCACCGAACGGTAGTCGCGACCGTACTGCCGGTTGTAGGACTCGCACAGTTTAATCCCGGCGATCTTGGCGATGGCGTACGGCTCGTTGGTCGGCTCCAGCGTTCCCTGCAGCAGCTCGCTTTCCGCCATCGGCTGCCTTGCCAGTTTCGGATAGATACAGGACGAACCGAGAAACAGCAGTTTGTTCACGTTGTGCAGGTGCGCGGCGTGAATAATGTTGCTCTCTATCATCATGTTTTCATAAATAAAATCCGCCGGATACGTGTTGTTGGCAACAATGCCGCCCACTTTCGCCGCCGCCAGATAAACCTGGTCGATACCCGCTCCGGCAAAGAACGCCTGTACCGCGCGCCCGTCGAGCAGATCCAGCTCATCGCGGGTGCGCAGCACCAGTTCCACGTCGCCGCGCTGCGCAAGCTGCCGTACAATGGCGGATCCCACCATCCCACGATGGCCCGCCACAAAAATTCGTTGCTTATTCATTCTCAGGACTCCAGCGCGATGGCCACCTCGTAACCGTGAGATTTCAGCAGTGAGTGTTTTTTCGCGGCCTCCAGATCGTTCGCCACCATCTCGGAGACCATCTCCGACAGGGTGATTTCCGGTTTCCAGCCCAGTTTCTCATGCGCTTTGGACGGGTCGCCCAGCAGGGTTTCCACTTCCGCCGGACGGAAATAACGCGGATCAACGGCCACAATCACATCCCCCGGTTTCACACCCGGCGCATCGTGTCCGGTAACGGATACCACGATCCCTTTCTCATTAATGCCTTCGCCTTCAAAGCGCAGTTTTATCCCCAGTTGCGCCGCCGCCAGCTCCACAAACTGGCGCACGGAATACTGCACGCCGGTGGCAATCACGAAATCTTCCGGCTGCTCCTGCTGTAACATCATCCACTGCATCCGCACGTAATCTTTCGCATGGCCCCAGTCGCGCAGCGAGTCCATGTTGCCGAGATACAGGCAGGACTCCAGTCCCTGCGCGATATTGGCGATGGCGCGGGTGATCTTACGGGTGACGAAGGTTTCGCCGCGACGCGGGGACTCATGGTTAAACAGAATGCCGTTACAGGCGTAAATACCGTAGGATTCACGGTAGTTGACGGTGATCCAGTAGGCGTACAGTTTCGCCACCGCATAGGGGGAACGCGGGTAGAACGGCGTGGTCTCTTTCTGCGGGATCTCCTGCACCAGCCCGTACAGTTCAGAGGTGGAGGCCTGGTAGAACCGCGTTTTCTTTTCAAGACCGAGGAAGCGGATCGCCTCCAGCAGGCGCAGCGTGCCCATCGCATCCACATCGGCGGTATATTCCGGCGACTCAAACGACACCGCCACATGGCTCATCGCGCCCAGGTTGTAGACCTCATCCGGCTGCACTTCCTGTAAAATGCGGGTCAGGTTGGAGGCGTCGGTCAGGTCGCCATAATGCAGATGAAATTTCGGGTTGCAGCTGTGCGGATCCTGATAAATATGGTCCACGCGCTCGGTATTAAACGATGACGCGCGGCGCTTGATACCATGCACCTCATACCCTTTTTCCAGCAGAAATTCTGCCAGGTAAGACCCATCCTGTCCGGTTACGCCAGTAATGAGAGCGACTTTTGACATTTTCATTTCCTCAAATAGTCCCGTTAGGGAGTAACTTTCTGAACGCGCTGGCGCGTTACCACTGCGGGATTGCCCCGACAAATCGCATTTGCCGGTAATGATTTAAATACGCTGCTGCGCGCGCCGACGACGGTGCCATGACCTATCGTCACGCCGGGCGCGACAAAAACATCGGTCGCCAGCCAACATTTTTCGCCAATAACAATCGGCGCGGCATTAATATCGAAATGGGCGCTGGTATAATCATGGCTACCGGTACACAAATACCCTTTTTGTGAAATAACCGCATGTGCGCCAATATTAATTTCACCCAACGTATATAACACCGCGTCGTCGCCTACCCATGCATAATCGCCGACGGTTAATTTCCACGGATAGGTAATTTTTACTGACGGTCGAATAACCACATTCTTTCCAATTTTGGCGCCAAACAGACGCAGCAAAAAGGCTCGCCAGCGATACAATATTTGCGGCGACCCGGCGAATAATGTCGCCTGTACCGCCCACCATAATTGTACTTTTAGCGCATTAGCGCCGCGGAACCCCTTCGGCACCGTAAAGCCGCTAAGATCCTGCATAATAACTCCCGGTGATTAGACTTTGTTATACCGCGCTTTTGTTTTACCCGTCGTTTTCAGACGTAACAAATAGGATAATTGCGCCCAAAACCCTGGAACATGTAATATTTTTCGCTGTACGTTTTTTGCATCCTGACATAATTCCAGATTATTCGAGGTTGACACGCCGCCCATTGAAAATTCAGATACCAGTCCGTTAATTCGCCGGAAAGGATAGCCTGCTTTATAGAGACGGGCCGCCAGCGCATAATCTGAAGAGACATGATATTGCAGATCATAAGGATACTTTTTTAACGCTACCGTCGGGAAAAATATCGCCTGATGGCTGGCTGGCAAACTATGGTAGATATAATACCCGGGTTTAGCCTTCCGGCGTATTTTATGCCCGCCGCCAAAATCCAGCAGCGCGTCGCCAATATACATCGCCTCGCCCTTTTGTCGCGCCAGTTGGCGGACAAACAGCGCGGCATCATCATGGAACGCATCACCGGAATTAAGAAACAGGGTATAGCGCCCCTGCGCCAGCGCAATGCCTTTGTTCATGGCATCATAAATACCGCGATCCTTTTCACTGATAAAACGCAGGTTAAACTCACCGTGACGTTTTTGCAGAAATTCGCGCGTGCCGTCCTCCGAACCGCCATCCACTACGATCCATTCAAATGACAGACCCGGATCGCGCGCCAGATTGCGCAGCGAGCGCCAGGTTTTTACCACCCCTTCGTAATTGCGAAAGGCGACGGTAACGACGCTTAAAAACATGCCACCACCCTGTTATGAAATTTTTAACGCCTTGCGCAAAATGAACGGACAGACGATTAAAAAAGCATATTCCGGGCTAAATATTGAACCGGTAAAAAACAGTGACACCGGCGTAAAAAGATAGAGCTGTACCCGAAAATTGCGATTATCGCCAAACGCATTTAGCGCCATTTTTAAAACTTTCCCCATATACCACAGCGTCATTAGCACTGCGAACCAGGAAAAATAAATAATCAGCAGATACAATCCATTGTCTATGGTTTTCCCGACATCCGCACCGTTAAAGATTCCGAATGATGCGACATATTCATAAAGTGAGCCAAATCTGACTACACCATCAATATGGGTCAAGGAATATCCGACCATGACTAACGGGCCCACAATACGATAATAAGAAGATGAGCCTTCCGTCCCTAAATCGCCAAGTCGTGTCGCGATATAAGGAAATGCAATAATTACCCCAACCAAAAACAGGGTTAATGAGACCAGCGCCAGTGGAAGTTTTTTCTTTATCGCATCCTTATTCAAATATTGGAACGCCCACTCCAGAAGGTAAAACAAGATAAAGGTCATTACCCCTGAAAATGATCCTGATAATATTATCCCTGCCAGAATCATAGCATCGCTTTTCGGTGTTTTGATACCAAACTGTTTGATGCTCAGCCAAATTGAGATTAGTGCCAAAGCGAAAAATGCCGGTTCAAAATAAAGCGCAGTGGTACGCTTACCGCCAAATTTTATGAAGTTCAGTACGTAGCTATTACTGTAAATGAGATATTTCGAAATTCCTTCCATAATACTGCTGCCGCCGGTAAGGATAATTTGCGCCATCTCAACCGCGGCGAGCGCGACCACCATACCCACCACCAGATAAAAAAAACGCAAAATCTTTCGGTGGTTATGCGCGGAAATGGTTTTGAATCGGATACTCCAGACCATCCCGATAATGACCACAATATAGACAAACAGCATCGTGGATGTGACATATTTACCGGCATTCAGCGACTGGCCGAACAGGAAGTTAAATGCCGTAAGCCCCGCGCCGATGCCTAAGGCGATCATCAATTTTTTTACGCTAATGCGTTCCACAAATAACAGCAGCAACAGCGGTAAAAAAGTGACGATGGTAATGGGAAAGCTTTCCCCCAGTTGGGCAATCTTGACATTGACCAGTAGGTAGATCAGCGGCAGCAGCAGATAGCTACAGATTCTGATAGAACGAGACATACTCCTCCAGCATCTGTTGACCGCTGTACGCGACGCGGCTACGCATACGAAAGGCGTCCAGCGTGGCGCCAAATACCGCCTGAGCAATCTCTGGCTTACGCCGCTGCGCCAGGCGCAGTACATCTGTAGCGGCAAAGGTCTGGCCGCCGGATTTCGCCAGCACCTCCTGCGCCGCCTCGCTGTGGGTAGCGAGCACCGGTACGCCGATCGAGAGCGCTTCACACAAGATCAGCGGATAGTTATCGACCCGCGAGCTAAAGACCAGCGCATCCATCTCATTGAGCGCGCTCATTAATTTACGCTTATCGGTTTCAAAACCGTGATTAACAACGTTTTGGCCGGTAAAAGGCGAAAATTTACCGAAGGTATGCAGTTCAATTTTTTCGCCCAGCGCCATCATGTCGTGTACCAGACGCTGGTCAGTTTTGCCGTCGTAACGCAAGTCATGCGCCACAATGGCGATCCGCGGTTTGCCCGGATTCAGCGGCACAGGTGATAGCTGCGCGAGAATCGCCTCGGTCGCCAGATCGATACCGTTGTTAATAATCTGGCAGCGCCCCGCGCCATAAACGCTGTTAAAGGCCTCGGCCACGTGCTGGCTCGGCGAAATAAACTGGCAGCCCAGCCGCAGCATGTCACGAAAGCGCTGACGTTTGCCGTCAATAAGCTGGTGCGCCCGATCCACCCTGACCGGCGGATAATTGCTTAGGGTCGGGCATTTTTGGCAGCCGCTTTTCCAGCCCTCGCAACCGTCGGTGAAGGCGCAACGCCCGGTGACGCTCCAGTGATCGTGCAGCGTCCAGACCAGCGTGACGTCTGGTTTTTGCGCTTTGACTTTTTCGCAAAACGTCACGATGTCCGCCAGGTTTAGCCAGTAACTGTGGAGAACATGAAAATGCAGCACCAGCGGGCCGGATGTCTGGATAACCGTGCGGTAAAGATTGTCGAGATTGCCAAACAGATCGCGATTCAGGAAACGAAACAGCGCGATATTAGCGATTGCCGTGCCGCGCGGCGTCTGTTTTATCACCTGCGGATAACGGTGGTGGCTGACGCTTTTTTTTCCGCCTTTACCATAACCGTAGACAAAACGTGACGTCAGCCCTTTTTGCAGCGCCCGCAGATGGAGATCCAACGCCACTCCCGCCGCGCCGCCTTCCGCCAGCCGTACATTAAATTGCAGAATATTCATGTGCTGACCTTCACCCGTGCTTTTTCTCCCACCACCAGCGCATGGTCCGGAATACTGTCAAGCACCACGCTACCCGCGCCAATCGTGACGTGATTACCGATAGTAATATCGCCAAGCAGGATGACATTCGCCCCCAGCTCAACGCCGTGACCAATCACCGGACAAGCCAGGCTGTCCGCGCCGCGATTGCCAATGGTGACGCCGTGGCGAATGGTAAAATCGTCGCCGGCGACGACATGTTTGTTGATCACTACCGCGTAACCATGATGGATAGTGAACCGCCGACCAATGGTCGCGGCGGCCTGGATTTCATACCCGAACAGGCATTCCGTGATCACGCGATACAGCACCAGCACCGGCGCAGCCCACAGATTATTCAGCACATTCTTTTTGCGCCAGACGGAACAAAAATGAGCGATACGGTAGGCCAGCACCATGCAACAGGGGCGTAAGCTCCAGCTATTCGCGCGTAAGTCTTCCAGCATCGTTATCGCCCCCGCAGCCCGGCCGCCAGGCGTTTGCTATTACGCACGGAGAGCAACGTCAGCAACGTGCGCCAGGTCATTCGCTTATTGCGAATTTGGTACAGGGTAAAAAGCTGGTATTTTTTACTGGCGCGATCGAATTTATCTTTGTGCTTACGATAAAAATGGAAATAGCCGGAGAACTTTTTCGGCGAAGAGGTAATCTGCATCTCGCCGTGGTTGATATGTAAAATTTGCGTCGCCTCTTCGACTTTCCACGGTTCGCCATACTCCACCACCATGCGCAGAAAAATGTCGTAGTCCTGCGCCGCCTTGAGTTCGGTATCGAACAAACACGCTTTAAAACGCCAGGCCCAGGTAAAAACCTGATTGCCAATAATATTGCGCTTGTAGAACAAGCGGCGCGAATAAGGGGATTTCGGATACAGCGGCAGGCTGGCAGGCTGAGAGTAGACCTCGCCCTCGCACACATAGTCGTTGGCATACAAAAAGGCGTGCGTAGTCAACTGGTGTTTATGGGCCAGAAACACGCTCAGACGGTTTGGCGTCCATTCATCGTCATCATCAATACCGGTAATGTAGTGCCCTTGCGCCTGCATAATGGCCTGGTTGCGAACCGCGCAAGCGCCGGTATTCCTGGCGTTATGGGTATAACGGACGCGCGGGTCGTTCAGCTCCTCAACAAATTGTTGTAGCTGCTGATAAGATGAGGAGCAATCATCCACGATGATCATCTCCCAGTGACGGTAGTCCTGACGTAGTACTGATTTAATCGCCCGGATAGCCAACTGCTGCCTGTTCCAGGTTGGCATATAAATTGAGATCAGCGGATTGTCTGTTGTCATGCTTATTCCCCAGATAGTTTTGCCGCATGGCGCTACGCTTGTCCGGCCTACAGTCACAGGCCGCGCCATCCGGCACGCCTTATTTTTTATTTGGAATCTGACTGGTATTCATACTCGTAATAGCCATAATCCTGGTAGCCCGTCGCCCGGCGGAAAATGGAGTTGAGAATGACGCCTTTGACCTGAATGCCATTCTGGTCAAAACGGCTCAGACTGGTTTCCACCTCTTTTAAAGTGTTGACGGCATAACGCGCCACCATCAGCGTCGTCCCGACGTGACGACCCACAATCGCGGCGTCCGTCACGGCCAGAATCGGCGGCGTGTCGATTAATACCAGATCGTAGCGGCTGCTTGCCCAGGCGATCAGCTCGCCGAAGCGCTCGCTCATCAGCAGTTCCGATGGGTTAGGCGGCACCTGACCGCGCGGAATAAGATCAAAATTAGCGATCGCCGTGGGTTTCGCGCAGGAGGCTATCTCGCCTTTGCCCGCCAGAATGTCAGATAAGCCGTCCACGTTATTGGTGCCGAGCAGTTCATGGGTGTAGCCCTTACGCATATCGCAGTCGATCAGTAATACCCGTTTATGCGTCTGGCTGATGACGGCCGCCAGGTTGGCGCAAACAAAGGTTTTGCCGATAGAGGGGCTGACGCCTGTGAGCATGAGTACATTATTTTGCGCCTGCATCATGGCGAAATGCAGGCTGGTGCGCAGGCTGCGAATCGCCTCAATCGCCAGATCGGTCGGATTGCCCACCGCCAGCAGTTGGCTCTGCTTGTAACGCTTAATTCCTTTAATGGTTTTGACGCTATCGCGCGCTTTTTGCCATTCCGACAGCGGAATACTGGCATAGACGCTGATCCCCTGCTCCTCCAGCGCCTGCGGGCTTTCAATACCGCGATTAAACAGCGAGCGCAGCAGCACGCCGACAATCGATAACATTAATCCCAGAATAATGCTGCCGAGAATAATCAACGCCTTTTTCGGCTTCAGCACGCCCGGCTGGGTAATCGCCGGGTCAACGATGCGCACGTCGCCAACGGTGCTGGCTTCGGTGATTTTCAGCTCCTGCTGTTTATTAAGCAGTTGCATATAAACCTGCTGGCCGGACTCCACATCACGGGTCAAACGCACAATCTCCTGCTGGGTTTTCGGCATTGCCGTCACCCGCCCGTTCAGTTTGGCTTTTTCATCTTCCAGCGCTTTACGTTTTTCCAGCAGGGTGCGGTAAGCCGGATGCGCTTTGGTAAAGAGCTTGGAAATTTCCGCCTCTTTAAACGTCAACTCATTCAACTGGGCGTCGATATTAACCATCGAATCGAGCACCGCCTTCGCCTCCAGCGGTAAATCCACCGAGTCTTTATCCTGGCGGAAAGCGTTTAGCTTGTTTTCTGCCACATCCAGACGGCTACGGACTTCCGGCAGTTGTTTTGCCAGAAACGCCAGGCTCTTCCCCGCCTCTTCAGATTTCCGCGCAATATCCTGTTGCAGATAGTTACGGGTAATACTGTTGAGAATTTCGCGGATCTGGTCGCGATCCTCTCCCGTGAACGTCAGGCTCAGAACGCCGGTATCTTTGCCGGTTTCCGTTACGGTGAGGTTATTTTGCAGGTTATTAATCATGCCAAGCGTTGAGAATTTACTCACCGTAAATTCTGTATCAGGACGGGCGTCAATCGCCTCTACCTGCATCGTCACGCCGTCTTTATTGAGTGGCTGGCCCACAACGCCCTGCGCGCTAAATCCGCCGTCGCTGACCAACTGATAACGTTTGTCGCCCAGCACTTTGAGGGTGAAGATCTGTCCGCTCATCGTCTCTGGTCGGGTGAATGTCGTGACTTTCACCCTTTCATTGTGACGTCCCATCAGCCGTTCCCACCCAGCGCCGAAGAGCGGAAAGGTGTTTTTAGTGACGGCAATATCCAGATCCAGATCGTCGACGGTCTTCCCCAGCACCAGGCGCGATCGAATGAGCTGAATTTCCGCATCGGAAGCCGGCGGCTTATTCGCTAATGCGCTGTTGATATCCTGTACCAGCGAATTACCGGCGTTTTGTTCAATCTGCACCAGCGCATCGGCGCTATAGATGGGCGTGGCGAAGAACGTATAAATTACCGCGCACAGCGCAAATATGGCCGTCGTCCCCAACACCCACCAACGCGCTTCAATCACCGTTCCGACCAGACGCCCGATATCGATTTCATCGCTACCCGTAACCGCCGCAGATTGTTTTACTTTTTCTGTCATGGTTTTCCCTGCTCTGCATTCAGTGCCTGCGCCCACTGGCGGGCAGACCTTTCCAGTAATGTGTACACCGCCTCAAACGCATCGCGGCTTTTGCGATACGGGTCCGGTATTTCACGCTCGCTGTCCCAGTGACCAAACAGCATTACCTTGCCGCGCATTTCCGGCGCAATGTCGCACAGGGCGGCGATGTGGCGTTTCTCCATCGTCAGAATCAGGTCATATTCCCGGCACAGACGCGCGGAAATTTGCCTTGCGCAGTGATTTTCCAAAGACAGATCGTGGGCGCTCGCCACGCTCGCCGCCGCAGGATCGGCGCCTTTGCCGACCAGCGCGCCTAATCCGGCGGACGCAACCGTCAGCGAGGGATGAAAGCGCTTTAGCAAACGTTCCGCCGTCGGGGAACGGCAAACATTCCCCACACAGACCACTAAGATTTTGTTAAACATAACGATTACCAGGAATGAATGTCGCTGGCCGTATCCGTCATATAACGGACACCGCTAATGGTCGGCAGCAACTGATTGATCAGACGGTTCCAGCGAGCAACCGGCGCGGTCGTGACGTACACCACATCGTAAGGCTGAAGTCGGAATTCCGTCGCCATCACCAATGACGTGGCGTCAGACATATCAAGCTGGTAGATATTGGCGATCTTGCCGCCGCGTCCCCCCTCGCCTTTCAACGGACGAATCACAAAAATGCCGCTGGCGTTGGAGGTGGTCAGATCGATGCCTTCCGCATTGCCCAATGCTTCGGTGAGCGTCATACCGCTGAAATCCATTTTGAGAGTGCTCTGTTTTTTCACTTCGCCCATGACAAAGACTTTCAGATCGTCATTGCGCGGCACATACAGAATGTCGCCAGGGTAGAGCAAGCGGTTCTGGCTAAGATCGCCATTTTGCATCAGCGCCTGTAGCGAAATGCGCTGTTCTTTGCCGTTGTGCGTCAACACGACGTTGCGCCAGTCCGCCATATCGGTCAGGCCGCCCGCAGCGTTAATCGCATCCAGGACGGTTAGCGGTACGTTAGTAATAGCCTGCTGACCGGATTTATTCACCTGGCCGGAGATATACGCTTTTTGCGAGCGGAAAGCGGCGATATTGACATCCACCTGTGGGTCCGCGATGTACTTCGCTAAACGCCCGGTAATATCGCTGCGAATCTCTGACAAAGTTTTACCGACGACGCTAACCTTGCCAATGTAGGGATAAAACATGGTGCCGTCCGGCTGAACCCAGTTGCCGGTATCGCTTGAGCTACGGTACTGGCCCGCTGGCGTGGTCAATTCCGGGTGATCCCAGACGGTGACATTCAGCACATCGCCAGGCCCGACGCGATACTGATAGCTGGCGATCTCCTGGTCCAGCGACATATTCGGTTGCGCGACATTGGGCCGCGGGCGTAATTGCTCAACCAGCCGTGGCGTCAGCGGATACACATTGACCATCCGGTCGAGATCAAAGTCAGCGTCTTGCTGTTTGATCACATCTTTCCCCATCGTAGACATATTGCTGCCCGGAAGTACTGTGCAACCACTTATCAAGCTGAGCGACGCCAATAATGGCATCAATTTCATTTTGGATTTCATCATTGATTATTTATCACTTTGGCAGAGTCATTATCCTGTGCAATTTAAATAGCGACTTCGTCCGTGCACATTTACCTTGCAGTTAATGGCAGAGAAAATTAACTGGCATCATTCTGAAAAAAAATCAATTCATCCGCAGGCTATTGACAGAATAATAAAGGCTTATATTCAGGCTTTCAGGCACGCTACCGCCCCTGGCTTCTTAGCTACCAATACACTGATTATTCTAAATTTTCGCATTCCCCTCCGATTTCATCCTCGTTCAGATAAAAATCTTCAGCGAAATAAAGGTTACGTATTAATAGTTTTCTCGATGTCGTGACAGGATATTTAAGAGCGCTATCTTAATCCTGCAAGAATTGTTGCAGCTAACCTAATGACAGGCAAGGTAACAAACCCGCCATTCTATATTTTTAAGATTAATATTAAATGAATTAACAGATGATTTTAGGATTTTATTGATGTTGACAATATTTATTTACTCCACTCCACCTGCGATATTTCCTAAATATATTCTTGACATTATTTAGTTTCCGACAGAAACATTACGGCTATTTTAAAGTTATTTTATAGCCGCGTAACAAAGATAAATTGCTCTGCGGCATTGCATTTTTCCGCCGTATTATCCATGATCGAATTGTGACAATTGTCATATTACAGAAGGTATTGCTCTTACTATGGAATGGATTGCCGATCCGTCAATCTGGGCCGGACTGGTAACGTTAATCGTTATCGAACTTGTTCTCGGCATTGATAACCTGGTCTTTATTGCCATCCTCGCTGAAAAACTACCGCCGGGGCAGCGCGACCGCGCGCGCATTACCGGCCTGATACTGGCGATGATCATGCGCCTGCTGCTGCTGGCGTCAATCTCGTGGCTGGTCACCTTGACTAAGCCGCTCTTTAGCGTACAGGCGTTAAGCTTCAGCGCCCGCGATCTGATTATGCTGTTCGGCGGCTTCTTCCTGCTCTTTAAAGCCACCATGGAGCTCAACGAACGGCTGGAAGGGAAAGATAGCGCCAACCCTACCCAGCGTAAGGGGGCGAAATTCTGGGCGGTGGTCGCGCAAATCGTGGTGCTGGACGCTATCTTTTCTCTCGACTCCGTGATTACCGCCGTGGGGATGGTCGATCACCTGGCGGTCATGATGGCGGCAGTGATAATCGCCATTAGCCTGATGCTGCTCGCCAGCAAGTCCCTGACCCGATTTGTGAACAACCATCCCACCATTGTTATTTTGTGCCTTAGCTTCCTGCTAATGATCGGCTTTAGCCTGGTGGCGGAAGGGTTTGGTTTCCACATTCCGAAAGGATATCTGTACGCGGCTATCGGCTTCTCGGTGATGATCGAGGCGCTCAACCAACTGGCTATTTTTAACCGCCGCCGTTTTCTTTCCGCTAACCATACGCTGCGCCAGCGCACAACGGAGGCCGTGATGCGGCTGATTAGCGGTAAAAAAGAGGATGCCGAACTGGATGCGGAAACCGCCGCGATGCTGGCAGACCATGACGACAGCCAGATTTTTAATCCGCAGGAGCGCAGGATGATTGAGCGGGTGCTGAATCTCAACCAGCGCACCGTAAGTAGCATCATGACGTCGCGCCACGATATCGAGCATATCGATCTCAACGCGCCGGAAGCGGAAATCCGCGCTCTGCTGGAAAAGAACCAGCATACGCGTCTGGTCGTGACGGGTGAAAATGAACAGGAAGATTTACTCGGCGTCGTCCACGTCATCGATCTGTTGCAACAATCGCTGCGCGGCGAACCGCTCAACCTGCGGGCGCTGATTCGCCAACCGCTGGTTTTCCCGGAAACATTGCCGCTGCTGCCTGCGCTGGAGCAGTTCCGTAACGCCAGAACCCATTTTGCCTTTGTCGTAGATGAATTTGGCTCGGTTGAAGGCATTGTGACATTAAGCGATGTCATGGAGACTATCGCCGGTAATCTGCCGAATGAAGTCGAGGAAATTGACGCCCGCCACGATATTCAGAAGAACCCGGACGGTTCCTGGACAGCAAACGGCCATATGCCGCTGGAGGATTTGGTGCAGTACGTGCCGCTACCGCTGGATGAAAAACGGGAATACCATACGATTGCCGGATTATTGATGGAATATTTGCAGCGCATACCACAAACCGGTGAAGAGGTTCAGGTGGGCGATTATTTGCTGAAAACATTGCAGGTAGAAAGCCATCGAGTGCAGAAAGTGCAGTTAATTCCGCTGCATAACGGCGAGCCAGACCAGGAGATGTAACGTCTGTTCGCCTGCCCCGGCCTGCTTACCAGGCAGGCCGGAGGCGCGTTAGCCTCGCCATCCGGCGCTGCCCTTTGGCCAAAAACTACAGCTTATTCAGCAGCTTCTTCACATCTTTACCGTTGCGGGTATCTTTATTGCGATCCGCCCAGTCATTGAGCCGACGCTTCGCCTCATCCTGTAAATGCTTACGCAATAACTGATCCACTTGCAGGGTATAGTTCAGCTCCTGCCACTTGCCATAGACGCGCAACGGCACCGGCGTCTCTTTCAGGAAGGTGATCAGGTTGCTATTGCCGTTCCAGCCGCCCAGCACACGCAGATTAAATTGTGTATCACAGCTCTGCTTAACCAGATCCAGCGTTCCGCTGCCGGTTAACGCCAGCATAGAAGATTGCCCGACCATGTCGTCGAGCGTCAGCGTGCCCTTATTTAGCGTCAGATCGGTCGTGAAGCGATCCAGTCGGGTCGCGTTGTCCATATTTTCCTGCGACTGCTGCGCGTCGCCGCCGCTTCGCTCTACGGCCTGCTGCACCAGTTGCTGGAAATTCATTCCTTCGAGGCGCGTATTGCTCATGTCAACATGCGCTTTTCCTTTCCAGCTGTGGCGAAATGCCTCTGCGTCAATATCCGCCCCGGAGAAATCGCCAACCAGCGACATCTTACCGGTCAGGCTAATCGGATAATTGAAGGCTTTCAGGATAGTCCCAATCTCAACATGGTTGAGGCGAGGATGGAACTCGATGCGTGGACTGGCGGTGCGGGCGTCCAGCGTGCCGGGCAGCGACATCTCTCCGTCGGCCAGTTTCCCCTGCAACTCGGTGATATCCAGCAATCCGGCCTGATTAGACATCTTCGTCGAAACCTGGGTAAAGTCCATTCCCCGCCAGCGAACTGAATCCGCCTGTAAAGCAATCTCCGCCGTAAAGCTTTGCAGCCCCTGATAAGGCGGCGCACCAACACGCGACGCGATAACTGGCCTGGTCAGGGGGAGCGTATTTTGCCCCTGCGACACCGCGCCGCCCGTCTGTGCCACGGCGCTATGATGCGGCAACAGGTTGTCCAGATTAAGCTTGCTGGACTGGAGGTCAATTTGCCATTCCGGCTGGTCCGCCAGCGTTACCTGAACTTGCCCGGTCAGAGAACTGTCATTCGCCGTTAAATTTAAGTGGTTAAATGAAAGACGTTTTTGCGCCTCCTGCCACTGCGCCTGCAATTGTCCCTGCCCCTCAATCCCCTGCGCCGGTAGATCCGCGCCCTGCAATTGCCAGCGCAGTTGCTCAATACCCGCGGTTAAATTATGCGGGTAATCGGAAGCATCCACCGTTCCGCTGAACGATAAAGCAAGATCCCGCTGATCGCGGTTCACGCGTCCCGAAAAATCAAACGTGCCGCGATGCTCGGCATCTTGTTCCATATTCAGACGAATATCACGCACCGTGACCTGATCATCATTTTCATGCTGGAAAACCAGCACGCTGTCGGCAACGCGCAGGCTACGAATATCAAACGACCAGCCGCGATCTTCCGCTACGTCCGGCAAGGTATTATCTTTCGGCGCGACCGGCGCATCATCGCTGCGTACCGCTTCCGTTTGCGGCGTCAGTTGAATCACCCCGCCTTTCAGCATCACCTGCTTAACATGAAGCTGATGACTCAATAGCGGCCATAAAGCGACGTCCAGGCGCATATTGTCAGCCCGCACCAGCGGTTCGCTGGCGCCTCGCGCCGTTAGCGTCATTCGCCCGGAAAGGATGCTGAGTTGCGGCCATACGTGCCAGCGCAGCGGCCCGTCCAGTTGCAACTGATATTCACTACGCGCGGCAACCTGCTGCACCATATAGGCGCGGAAATCATTCGGATTGACCAACAATACCAACGCAGAGAATCCGGCCACCAGCACGACCAGGAGAATCATCAGCGTCGTCAGAAATCGTCTCATGCTACCCTCAATGGACCGGCAGTATTGCGCCGAATGGCTCAGTCTTTATCAATCCGGCTGGCAACAGCGCCCTGCTGATCGCGATATTTGGCATCCTGACGGCGGTTATAAGGCCGCGCCGCCGGGCCGGACAGCGGCTCAAAGCTCAGCGCGCCGATGAGCATACCCGGACGCAACGCCAGCGGCAGCTTCCCGGAGTTGTAAAACTCAAGCACAATGCAGCCCGACCAGCCGGGATCGATCCGGTGCGCCGTCACATGCACCATCAGCCCCAGACGCGCCAGCGAGGAGCGACCATCCAGCCAGCCCACTAAATCCGGCGGCAGGGTAACGGATTCAAAGGTAACGGCCAGCGCCAACTCGCCCGGATGCAGATAAAATGCCTCGCCGTCCGGCAAAACGATTTCATCGCTCATCACGCGATCCAGCGCTGCGCTGACCTCATCTTTCGGCCCGCTCAGATCGATAAACGCCGCCGTATGGCCACGGAAGGTTCGAAATTTATTGCCAAGACGTACATCGACCGTCGCGCCGTTAATGCGCTCTACGGGAGGTCGCGGGGTGATAGACAAACGGCCTTCATCCAGCCAGGCTTCAATATCTCGGTCGCATAAACGCATGGCACTTTCTCCTTTCGCGCATCAAGCCCTTAAATCAAGCACATCAAGGGCTAACCAGGTTATCACTGAACGGTACACAATTCGCCAGATTTATTCAAAGAACTGGCTGATTTTCGCTTTCAGAATATCAATAGCGATGCGGTTTTTACCGCCGCGCGGCACGATAATATCCGCATATTGTTTGGAAGGCTCAATAAATTGCAGGAACATCGGACGCACCGTTTTCTGATATTGCGCCATCACCGAATCCATTGAGCGACCACGCTCGTTCACATCGCGTTTGATACGGCGCATCAAACAGATATCCAGCGGCGTATCGACAAAAATAGAGAAGTTCATCTCTTCACGCAAACGCGCGTCGGTCAGTAACAGAATACCTTCAAGAATAATCACTTTCTTCGGTTCTACGCGAACCGTTTCCTGCATACGGGTATGCTCAACATAACTGTATACCGGTAATTCAATCGCCGAACCGCGCTTGAGCGCCTGAAGATGCTGAAATAGCAGGCTGTGATCCATCGCATTCGGATGGTCATAGTTGGTTTTTACGCGTTCTTCCATCGACAGATGGCTTTGATCTTTGTAATAACTGTCTTCGGGAATAACGCCAATATGTTCGTCACCCACTTGTTCACGCAATTCGCGGTAAAGGGTACTGGCAATAAGACTCTTGCCGGAAGCCGATGCGCCAGCGATACCGATAATGACGCACTGATGAGACTGATCAGTCATAAATTTAGCGACCTGATTAACCTGGATGTAAGGAAGGGGGGCGCCGAAACGCCAAACGCGGCAATTATAGGGATTTCAGCAGCGCGATACCAGTCCGGCGCTATGCCACGGTGAATTTGTTGGCGGCGCATTCGACGTCGCGACGTAAAAGCGTTCAGTTTTAACGCGGGCAGCGGTTTTATCGACCCGTCTGGAGGAGGAATACGCCGGGAGCCACAATTTATATTCAGCCAGCGTATAAATCATTACGCGTTTATACTAGCATAATCACAGAGTAAACTGACGCGTCCGGTATTCCGCGACGTTACCGGCGATTCGGATAGAGTGGTAATGAGTAAACCATCCCAACATGTTTTCGTTACCGTCCCCCACCCGCTATTGCGTCTGGTCAGTTTAGGCCTGGTCGCGTTTGTCTTTACGCTCTTTTCGCTCGTATTATCGCGTGTCGGCACCCAACTCGCGCCGCTGTGGTTCCCCACCTCCATTATGATGGTCGCGTTTTACCGCCACGCGGGCCGTCTGTGGCCAGGGATCGCGGTCGCCTGCTCGCTCGGCAGCATCGGCGCCTCCCTGACTTTATTTCCTGCCGCCTCGCTTAACTTTAGCTGGACGGCAATAAATATTATCGAGGCGGCCACTGGCGCGATACTGCTGCGAAAACTGCTCCCCAGCTACAACCCCTTACAAAATTTGAATGACTGGTTTCG
The DNA here is from genome assembly GCF_043356775.1 of Salmonella sp. SJTUF15581. Classification (NCBI taxonomy): domain Bacteria; kingdom Pseudomonadati; phylum Pseudomonadota; class Gammaproteobacteria; order Enterobacterales; family Enterobacteriaceae; genus Salmonella; species Salmonella sp. SJTUF15581. Next base: position 21,837 of record NZ_JBEUJY010000011.1, read on the forward strand.
TCTGGCTATCGGCAGCGCCGTGATTCCGCCGCTACTCGGCGGCCTGTTATTTTGGCTGATAGCGCCGGAAGCGGTCGCCTCGAAAGCGTTTCTGATTTGGGTATTATCGGAAGCCATCGGCGCGCTGACGCTGGTACCGTTAGGTTTACTGTTTAAACCACACTATCTGTTGCGTCATCGCGACCCGCATCTGTTGCTGGAAACGCTATTGACGCTGGTCATTACGCTGGCGCTAAGCTGGCTCGCTATGCGCTATATTCCGTGGCCGTTTACGTGCGTTATCGTCCTGTTGATGTGGAGTGCGGTGCGCCTGCCGCGAATGGAGGCGTTTTTAATTTTTTTAGCTACCGTTATCGTGGTCTCGCTCATGCTGGCCAATGACCCCACGCTGCTCGCCACGCCGAAAACCGACGTGATGGTCAATATGCCGTGGCTACCTTTTTTAATGATCCTGCTGCCTGCCAATATGATGACGATGGTGATGTACGCGTTTCGCACGGAACGCAAACATATCACCGAGAGCGAATCCCGCTTTCGCAACGCGATGGAGTATTCCGCCATTGGTATGGCGCTGGTCGGTACGGAGGGTCAGTGGCTACAGGTCAATAAATCTCTGAGCCATTTTCTTGGCTATAGCCAGGATGAATTACGCACGATGACATTTCAGCAATTGACCTGGCCGGAAGACCTGAATAACGACCTTGAACAGCTAAACATGCTGGTGCGCGGCGACATCAATAGCTATTCCATGGAAAAACGCTACTACACCCGCAACGGCGATGTCGTCTGGGCGCTACTGGCCGTCTCGCTGGTTCGTCATAAAGACAATCAACCTCTCTATTTTATTGCTCAGATTGAAGATATTAACGATCTCAAGCAAAGCGAGCAGGAAAACCAGCGGTTGATGGAGCGAATTACACAGGCGAACGAGGCGCTGTTTCAGGAAAAAGAACGGTTGCACATCACGCTTGACTCTATCGGAGAAGCGGTGGTGTGTATTGATGTCGCGATGAATATCACCTTTATGAACCCGATCGCCGAGAAGATGAGCGGCTGGCGGCAAGAGGATGCTTTAGGCGCGCCATTATTAACGGTTCTGCGCATTACGTCAGGTAATAAGGGGCCGCTGCTGGAGGATATTTATCGCGCCGACAGGTCGCGATCGGACATGGAACAGGAGATAGTGCTCCATTGTCATAACGGCGGCAGCTACGATATTCATTACAGTATCACGCCGCTCAGTACGCTTGACGGCGATAAGATTGGTTCGGTTCTGGTTATCCAGGACGTTACCGAATCACGAAAAATGTTACGCCAGCTCAGCTACAGCGCAACGCATGACGCCCTCACCCATCTTGCCAACCGCGCCAGTTTTGAAAAACAGCTTCAACAGCGCCTGCAAACAATACAGGAATCGCCTCAACATCATGCGCTGGTGTTTATCGATCTGGACCGTTTTAAAGCGGTTAACGACAGCGCGGGACATGCCGCCGGCGATGCCTTATTGCGCGAGCTCGCGTCACTGATGCTCAGTATGCTTCGCTCCGGCGATCTCCTGGCCCGTCTGGGTGGCGATGAGTTTGGCCTGTTGCTGCCGGATTGTAATAGTGACAGCGCGCGCTTTATCGTGACGCGGCTTATCAACGCCGTTAATGAGTATCACTTTATGTGGGAAGGACGCCTGCATCGGATCGGCGCCAGCGCCGGGATCACAATGATAAATGAACATAACTGCCAGCTCACAGAGGTCGTGTCTCAGGCCGATATTGCCTGCTACGCCGCGAAAAATAGCGGTCGAGGCCGTCTGACCGTGTACGAACCACAGCACGCATTAACCTCCTCAAAGGGAATGATGCCGCTGGAAGAACAGTGGCATATGATTAAAAATAACCACCTGCTGATGCTTGCCAGAAACGTCGCGCCGCCGCGTACGCCGGAGGCCACCAGCTTTTGGCTGGTCTCACTCAGGCTGTGGACCAGCGAAGGGGAAGTGATGGAAGAGCGCGCGTTCCGGGCAGGGTTAGCCGACTCCGCGCTGCATCACGCGCTTGACCGACGGGTATTCCATGAGTTTTTCCGCCATGCGGCGACCGCCGTCGCCAGCAAGGGATTAAGCGTTGCGCTGCCGCTGTCCGCCGCGGGATTATACAGCGCGACCCTTATTGATGAGCTGCTGGAACAACTGGAGCATAGCCCACTGCCGCCACGGTTATTACACCTGATTATCCCGGCTGACGTTATCGTTAAGCAGGCGCAGACCGCCGCTGCGACTCTGCGAAAACTGCGGCAACGCGGCTGCCAGGTGATTCTCAGCCATGTCGGGCGCGATTTACAGCTGTTTAATTTACTGACCCCGCATATCGCCGATTATTTACTGCTGGATAGCGACCTTATCGCCAACGTTCATGAGAATTTAATGGATGAAATGCTGACCTCGATCATCCAGGGACACGCCCAGCATCTGGACATCAAAACGCTCGCCGGGCCGGTACAAAACCCACAGGTGCTGGATACGCTCTCCCGTATTGGCGTGGATCTGATTTATGGCGACACTATCGCCGAAGCGCAACCGCTGGATTTGTTACTGAATACCAGCTATTTCGCTATCCATTGACGGTTGCCAGCCGTGGGTATACCAGATATGCAGTAGCGCGTAGGAACGCCACGGTTTCCAGCGCTCCGCGTAGCGACGGATCTGCGCGGGCGTCATCCCGGCGAAGCGCTGCTTAATTAAGTAATCATCGGGCAAAAAGATATCTTTTGCCTGCCAACCGCGCAGGGCGAAATAGTTCGCCGTCCAGCGGCCAATTCCCGGAAACGTTTGTAAATTTTTAACGCTCTGCTCAATATCCGGCGGCGCGGCGAGCGCCAGTTTTCCCGCCAGCGTCGCCTGCGCCAGATGAATCAGCGCTTCGGCGCGCCGCAGCGGCATCCCCAGAGCTTTAAGCGCCAGCGGATCGGCCAACGCCAGCGTTTCCGGACCGGGAAAACAGACATAATCGGGCGCATCCGGCAACGCCTCGCCATAGCGGCGCGCCACTTTCGCCGTCAACCTTGCCGCCATCGCGACACTCACCAGTTGCCCCAGTATCGCCCGCACGCCTTGTTCAAACGTATCAACCGATCCCGGTAAACGCAGCCCCGGTCTGTCCTCGCCCAGTGGCCCCAGCACGGCGGCAACCTGCGCGGGCTGGCAGTCAAGATCAAACAGACGCGAAACCTTCGCCAGACACGCCGGCGCGACGGGAAGTAATCCGGCGCTCACGCTAACCTGCACAGTGTGGGTGGGCAGATGGGGCCTCACGCTGACCAGTCCGCGATGCTCGCCCACCACCAGGCTGCGCGCATAAAAGCCCTCGCCTACCGTTTCCACGCCGTCCACCGCACGCGAGGCAAGAAAGCCCAACATCCACGACCAGTCGTAAGGTGGCTGCCAGCTCAGGGTAAACATACTTTTCTCCTTTATTTGACCTTTCAGCATAAACGCTAATCGCACGTAACGCCTTGCTTTCATATTCCAGTTGTCGCCGCGACGACATTTCGCTAAAGTCACGCCCCTTCTTCACTGGCATGGGGATTTTAAGGTGTTTATAGGATTTGATTACGGTACGGCAAATTGCTCGGTCGCCATTATGCGCGACGGGCATCCACAGTTGCTGACAATGGAGAATAACAGCGCATTACTGCCGTCTATGCTGTGCGCACCGACGCGCGAAGCGGTGAGCGAGTGGCTGTATCGCCATCATGATGTGCCGGCAACGGACGAAGAAACCCAGGCGCTGCTGCGCCGCGCGATACGCTACAACCGCGAGGAAGATATTGAGGTTGGCGCGCAAAGCGTACAGTTTGGTCTGGCGTCGCTGGCGCACTATATTGACGATCCCCAGGAGGTCTGGTTTGTCAAATCGCCGAAATCCTTTTTAGGCGCCAGCGGCCTGAAACCGCAGCAGGTCGCGCTGTTTGAAGATTTGGTCTGCGCCATGATGGTACATATTCGTCATACGGCGCACAGCCAATTGCCGGAGGCCATTACCCAGGCAGTGATCGGTCGCCCGATCAACTTTCAGGGACTCGGCGGCGATGACGCGAACCGCCAGGCGCAGGGTATTCTGGAGCGGGCGGCAAAACGCGCCGGTTTTCAGGAGGTGGTATTCCAGTATGAACCGGTCGCGGCGGGCCTGGACTACGAGGCTACGCTGCGGGAAGAGAAGCGTGTGCTGGTCGTGGATATTGGCGGCGGCACCACCGACTGTTCCATGCTGCTGATGGGGCCGCAGTGGCGTCAGCGCGCCGATCGTGAAAACAGCCTGTTGGGACACAGCGGTTGCCGCGTGGGCGGAAACGATCTGGATATCGCGCTGGCCTTTAAAAATCTGATGCCTTTGCTGGGCATGGGCGGCGAAACCGAAAAAGGCATCGCCCTGCCGGTGCTGCCGTGGTGGAATGCCGTGGCGATTAACGACGTCCCGGCGCAAAGCGATTTTTACAGTAGCGCGAATGGTCGTCTGTTGAACGATTTGGTTCGCAACGCGCGTGAAGCAGACAAGGTCGCGTTGCTGCTCAAGGTCTGGCGTCAACGGCTTAGTTACCGCCTGGTACGCTGCGCGGAAGAGAGCAAAATCGCCCTTTCCGGCCAGGCGGATGTTACGGCGAGGCTGCCATTTATCAGCGACGACCTGGCGGTCGCTATCAGCCAGCAAGGACTGGAAGCGGCGCTGGATCAACCGCTGGCGCGTATTCTGGAACAGGTGCAACTGGCGCTGGACAGCGCGCAGGAAAAACCGGATGTCATCTATCTGACCGGCGGCAGCGCCCGTTCGCCATTGATTAAAAAAGCGCTTTCCGAACAGCTACCGGGCATACCCGTCGCTGGCGGCGATGATTTCGGCTCCGTCACCGCAGGACTGGCTCGCTGGGCAGAGGTCGTTTTCCGCTAAGCGCCTCGCAAGCCCAGCGCTGATGGATTGACATTATTCTTGATGTGGCTTAACGTCAGGAGTGAGGGTAAGGGAGGATTCCTCCTCCCCCTGGTGTCTTAGTAAGCCTGGAAGCTAATCACTAAGAGTATCACCAGTATGATGACTACCTTCATCATAACCCTTTCCTTATTTTGGCCCCTTCCTCGGGAGGGGCTTTCCCGTTTCAGCGTCCTGCTGAAATCGGTGGCTTACCTTCATTGCCGTGCCGCCACTTTACCGCACTCCGGCGCGTTAACGATTTTCACCGATGAGAGTTGCGTAGCGCCTCGCAAAGCGGGTCGCCATTCAGAATAATCCCGACCGTGTTCCATAATTCCTCCATTTTTCTCCCTTCCCTGCTGACTACAATAGAGGGAGCAACATTCCGCAAAACGTTTCAGGATGAGAAACTTATACCGATGAAAGGCAGTAATACTTTCCGCTGGGCAATAGCGATTGGGGTTGTAGTAGCCGCCGTCGCATTATGGTTCTGGCATAGCCGTAGCGAAAGCCCGACCGCCGCGCCGGGCGTCGCCGCGCAAGCGCCGCATACCGCCGCCGCAGGTCGCCGCGGTATGCGCGACGGCCCTCTGGCGCCGGTACAGGCCGCGACCGCGACCACGCAAGCCGTACCGCGCTATCTGAGCGGGCTGGGTACCGTGACCGCAGCGAATACCGTTACGGTGCGTAGCCGCGTGGACGGTCAACTCATCGCCCTGCACTTTCAGGAAGGTCAGCAGGTCAACGCAGGCGATCTGCTGGCGCAAATCGATCCCAGCCAGTTTAAGGTCGCCCTGGCACAGGCTCAGGGACAGTTGGCGAAAGATAACGCTACGCTGGCGAATGCGCGTCGTGATTTGGCGCGCTATCAGCAACTGGCAAAAACCAATCTGGTTTCCCGTCAGGAACTGGATGCGCAACAGGCGCTGGTCAACGAAACCCAGGGAACCATTAAAGCGGATGAAGCCAATGTCGCCAGCGCGCAGTTACAGCTCGACTGGAGTCGTATCACGGCCCCGGTCTCGGGACGCGTGGGTCTGAAACAGGTGGATGTCGGCAACCAGATTTCCAGCAGCGATACCGCCGGTATTGTCGTCATTACGCAAACGCACCCGATTGATCTCATTTTTACTCTGCCGGAAAGCGATATCGCGACCGTAGTTCAGGCACAGAAAGCGGGGAAAGCGCTGGTCGTAGAAGCCTGGGATCGGACTAACTCGCACAAATTGAGCGAAGGTGTGTTGCTCAGTCTGGACAACCAGATTGATCCCACGACGGGAACGATCAAAATTAAAGCGCGCTTTACCAATCAGGACGATACGCTGTTCCCCAATCAATTTGTGAACGCCCGGATGCTGGTCGATACCGAACAAAATGCCGTTGTGGTGCCTGCCGCGGCGGTGCAAATGGGCAATGAGGGCCACTTTGTGTGGGTGCTGAACGACGAAAATAACGTCAGCAAGAAGCGGGTAAAAATCGGTATTCAGGATAACCAAAACGTGGTGATCAGCGCTGGCTTGTCGGCAGGCGATCGCGTCGTTACCGATGGTATTGATCGGCTGACGGAAGGCGCAAAAGTCGAGGTCGTTGAGCCGCAAACCACCGTGGCGGATGAAAAATCCCCTTCCCGCCATGAAGGTCAAAAAGGAGCGCGCGCCTGATGCAGGTATTACCTCCGGGCAGCACGGGCGGCCCTTCGCGTCTGTTTATTCTGCGCCCCGTGGCCACCACTCTGCTGATGGCGGCGATTTTACTCGCCGGGATTATCGGCTATCGCTTCCTGCCCGTCGCCGCTTTGCCGGAGGTCGACTACCCCACTATTCAGGTTGTTACGCTCTACCCTGGCGCCAGCCCGGATGTCATGACCTCCGCCGTCACCGCGCCGCTTGAGCGCCAGTTCGGCCAGATGTCAGGACTGAAGCAGATGTCGTCGCAAAGCTCCGGCGGCGCATCGGTGGTAACGCTACAGTTTCAGTTGACGCTGCCGCTGGACGTTGCCGAGCAGGAAGTACAGGCGGCGATTAACGCAGCCACCAATTTATTGCCTTCCGACCTGCCGAATCCGCCGATTTATAGCAAAGTCAATCCGGCGGACCCGCCGATTATGACGCTTGCCGTCACCTCAAACGCGATGCCGATGACCCAGGTAGAGGACATGGTAGAAACCCGCGTGGCGCAGAAGATCTCGCAGGTCTCCGGCGTCGGACTGGTGACGCTTGCCGGCGGGCAGCGCCCTGCGGTGCGTGTAAAACTGAATGCTCAGGCTATCGCCGCGCTCGGTCTGACCAGCGAAACTATCCGTACCGCAATTACCGGCGCCAACGTCAACTCGGCGAAAGGCAGTCTGGATGGCCCCGAACGAGCGGTGACGCTTTCTGCTAACGATCAGATGCAGTCTGCCGACGAATACCGCAGGCTTATCATCGCGTATCAAAACGGCGCGCCGGTACGGTTGGGCGATGTCGCCACCGTCGAACAGGGGGCGGAAAATAGCTGGCTCGGCGCATGGGCGAATCAAGCGCCGGCTATCGTGATGAACGTTCAACGCCAGCCCGGCGCCAATATCATTGCGACGGCAGACAGCATTCGCCAGATGCTGCCCCAGCTTACCGAAAGCCTGCCGAAATCGGTGAAGGTCACGGTCCTGTCCGATCGCACCACCAATATTCGCGCTTCCGTGCGCGATACCCAGTTTGAACTGATGCTGGCGATCGCGCTGGTCGTCATGATTATCTATCTGTTTTTACGTAACATTCCCGCCACAATTATTCCCGGCGTCGCCGTACCGCTGTCGCTTATCGGCACCTTTGCGGTGATGGTATTTTTGGATTTTTCCATTAATAACCTGACGCTGATGGCGCTCACTATCGCCACGGGTTTCGTGGTGGACGATGCGATTGTGGTGATCGAGAACATCTCGCGCTACATCGAAAAAGGAGAAAAACCGCTGGCGGCGGCGCTCAAAGGCGCGGGCGAAATCGGCTTTACCATTATTTCCCTCACCTTTTCACTGATTGCAGTGCTGATCCCGTTGCTCTTTATGGGCGATATTGTTGGTCGACTGTTCCGCGAATTTGCGGTGACGTTGGCGGTAGCGATTTTAATCTCCGCCGTCGTCTCTTTGACGCTCACGCCCATGATGTGCGCGCGTATGCTCAGCCAGCAATCTCTGCGTAAACAAAACCGCTTTTCCCGCGCCTGCGAGCGGATGTTTGACCGCGTGATCGCCAGCTACGGACGCGGATTAGCGAAAGTGCTCAACCATCCGTGGCTTACATTGAGCGTGGCATTCGCCACGCTCCTGCTCAGCGTTATGCTGTGGATAGTCATCCCGAAAGGGTTCTTTCCGGTACAGGATAACGGCATTATCCAGGGGACGCTGCAGGCGCCGCAATCGTCATCGTATGCCAGTATGGCGCAACGTCAGCGCCAGGTGGCGGAGCGGATATTACAGGACCCGGCGGTGCAAAGCCTGACGACTTTTGTTGGCGTAGACGGCGCTAACCCCACGCTGAATAGCGCGCGCCTGCAAATTAACCTCAAGCCGCTGGATGCGCGTGATGACCGCGTGCAGCAGGTGATCTCCCGGCTGCAAACCGCCGTGGCGACGATTCCCGGCGTGGCGCTGTATCTCCAGCCGACGCAGGATTTAACCATCGACACGCAGGTCAGCCGCACGCAGTATCAGTTTACCCTGCAGGCCACGACGCTCGATGCGCTCAGCCACTGGGTGCCAAAACTGCAGAACGCGCTACAGTCGTTACCACAGCTCTCTGAGGTAAGCAGCGACTGGCAAGATCGAGGATTAGCGGCCTGGGTGAATGTCGACCGCGACAGCGCCAGCCGTCTGGGTATCAGCATGGCGGATGTGGATAACGCGCTCTACAACGCGTTCGGACAACGCCTGATTTCAACGATTTATACCCAGGCGAACCAGTACCGCGTCGTGCTGGAACATAATACCGCCAGCACGCCGGGCCTGGCGGCGCTGGAGACGATTCGCCTGACGAGCCGCGACGGCGGCACCGTACCGCTCAGCGCGATTGCCCGCATTGAGCAGCGCTTCGCTCCGCTCTCCATCAATCATTTAGATCAGTTCCCGGTTACGACATTTTCGTTTAACGTGCCGGAGGGCTATTCGCTCGGCGATGCGGTGCAGGCGATTCTCGATACGGAAAAAACGCTCGCCCTGCCAGCGGATATTACAACGCAGTTTCAGGGCAGTACGCTCGCCTTCCAGGCGGCGCTGGGCAGCACCGTCTGGCTTATTGTCGCCGCCGTGGTGGCGATGTATATCGTGCTCGGCGTGCTGTATGAGAGTTTTATCCATCCGATCACGATTCTCTCAACGCTGCCTACGGCGGGCGTCGGCGCGCTGCTGGCGCTGATCATCGCTGGTAGCGAGCTCGATATTATCGCCATTATCGGCATTATTTTGCTGATCGGCATCGTGAAGAAAAACGCCATCATGATGATTGACTTCGCCCTCGCCGCTGAACGCGAACAGGGGATGAGTCCGCGCGACGCTATCTTCCAGGCCTGTCTGCTGCGTTTTCGACCGATTCTGATGACCACGCTGGCGGCGTTGCTCGGGGCATTGCCATTAATGTTGAGTACCGGCGTTGGCGCGGAATTACGTCGCCCGTTGGGGATCGCGATGGTGGGCGGCCTACTGGTCAGCCAGGTATTAACTCTGTTTACCACACCGGTGATTTATCTCCTGTTTGACCGCCTGTCGCTGTACGTGAAAAGTCGCTTTCCGCGCCATAAAGAGGAGGCGTAGATGCGCTTTTTCGCCCTTTTCATCTACCGCCCGGTCGCCACCATTTTGATTGCCGCCGCCATTACGCTGTGCGGCATTCTGGGCTTTCGTCTGCTGCCGGTCGCCCCGCTGCCGCAGGTCGATTTCCCGGTGATTATGGTTAGCGCCTCGCTGCCGGGCGCCTCGCCGGAAACCATGGCTTCGTCGGTGGCGACGCCGTTGGAACGTTCTTTGGGACGCATTGCAGGCGTCAATGAAATGACCTCCAGCAGCTCGCTCGGTAGTACGCGCATTATTCTCGAATTTAATTTCGATCGTGATATTAACGGCGCGGCGCGCGACGTGCAGGCCGCCATTAACGCCGCGCAAAGCTTGTTGCCAGGTGGAATGCCCAGCCGCCCGACTTATCGCAAGGCCAACCCGTCCGACGCGCCGATTATGATTTTAACGCTCACCTCGGAGAGCTGGTCACAGGGCAAACTGTATGATTTCGCCTCTACCCAACTGGCGCAAACCATCGCGCAAATTGACGGCGTCGGCGATGTTGACGTCGGCGGCAGCTCCCTGCCCGCAGTACGTGTAGGCTTAAACCCGCAGGCGCTCTTTAACCAGGGCGTCTCGCTGGATGAGGTCCGCGAAGCGATCGACAGCGCCAACGTACGCCGACCGCAAGGCGCAATTGAAGATAGCGTCCACCGCTGGCAAATCCAGACCAACGACGAACTGAAAACCGCCGCCGAATACCAGCCGCTGATTATTCACTATAACAACGGCGCGGCGGTACGCCTGGGCGACGTCGCCAGCGTCACCGACTCGGTGCAGGATGTCCGTAACGCCGGGATGACGAACGCTAAACCCGCTATTTTATTGATGATCCGCAAGCTGCCGGAGGCCAATATTATTCAGACGGTCGACGGCATCCGGGCAAAACTGCCGGAACTACGGGCAATGATCCCCGCCGCTATCGATTTACAAATCGCCCAGGATCGTTCGCCGACGATTCGCGCGTCGCTGCAAGAGGTAGAAGAGACGCTGGCTATCTCTGTCGCGCTGGTGATCCTGGTGGTGTTTTTATTCCTGCGTTCCGGGCGCGCCACGCTAATCCCCGCCGTCGCCGTTCCCGTTTCGCTCATCGGCACCTTCGCCGCCATGTATCTGTGCGGCTTCAGCCTCAACAATCTGTCGCTGATGGCGCTGACTATCGCGACCGGATTTGTCGTTGATGATGCCATTGTGGTGCTGGAAAATATCGCCCGCCATCTGGAGGCGGGAATGAAACCTTTGCAGGCGGCATTACAGGGTACGCGGGAAGTCGGGTTTACGGTCATCTCCATGAGTCTGTCGCTGGTGGCGGTATTTCTGCCGCTGCTGTTAATGGGCGGTCTGCCAGGGCGATTATTACGGGAATTCGCCGTTACCCTCTCGGTGGCGATTGGCATTTCGCTGGTGGTCTCGCTCACGCTGACGCCGATGATGTGCGGCTGGATGCTTAAATCAAGCAAACCGCGCACCCAACCGCGTAAACGGGGCGTTGGCCGTTTGCTGGTCGCCTTGCAACAGGGTTACGGCACGTCGTTAAAATGGGTGCTTAACCATACGCGTCTTGTCGGTGTGGTTTTTCTTGGCACCATTGCGCTGAACATCTGGCTTTATATCGCCATCCCTAAAACATTCTTTCCGGAGCAGGACACCGGCGTGTTGATGGGCGGTATTCAGGCTGACCAGAGCATCTCTTTCCAGGCCATGCGCGGCAAGCTGCAGGATTTTATGAAAATTATTCGCGACGATCCGGCGGTGAATAATGTCACTGGTTTTACCGGCGGCTCGCGGGTGAATAGCGGCATGATGTTTATTACGCTGAAGCCGCGCGGCGAGCGCAAAGAGACGGCGCAGCAAATCATTGATCGACTGCGGGTCAAACTGGCAAAAGAACCCGGCGCCAGGCTGTTTCTGATGGCGGTACAGGATATTCGCGTCGGCGGGCGGCAGGCTAACGCCAGTTACCAATATACGTTGCTGTCTGACTCTCTGGCGGCGCTGCGCGAGTGGGAGCCGAAAATACGCAAAGCGCTCTCGGCCCTGCCGCAACTGGCGGACGTAAACTCCGATCAGCAGGATAACGGCGCGGAGATGAACCTTATCTACGACCGCGACACCATGTCACGGCTGGGTATTGATGTTCAGGCCGCAAACAGTCTGTTAAATAATGCTTTCGGCCAGCGGCAAATTTCCACCATTTATCAGCCGATGAACCAGTATAAAGTGGTGATGGAAGTCGATCCGCGCTATAGCCAGGATATCAGCGCGCTGGAGAAAATGTTCGTTATCAACCGTGACGGAAAAGCGATCCCCCTCTCTTATTTCGCCCAATGGCGGCCCGCCAATGCGCCGCTGTCGGTGAACCATCAGGGACTTTCCGCGGCGTCCACGATTGCCTTTAACCTGCCGACCGGCACATCGTTATCGCAGGCGACGGAGGCCATTAATCGCACCATGACGCAGCTTGGCGTCCCCCCGACGGTACGCGGCAGTTTTTCCGGAACGGCGCAAGTGTTCCAGCAGACCATGAATTCGCAGCTTATTTTGATAGTGGCGGCGATCGCTACCGTCTACATTGTGCTGGGGATACTGTACGAAAGTTACGTCCATCCGCTGACCATTCTCTCTACTCTGCCATCGGCGGGCGTTGGGGCGCTTCTGGCGCTGGAACTCTTCAATGCCCCTTTCAGCCTAATCGCCCTGATAGGGATCATGCTATTAATTGGCATTGTGAAGAAAAACGCCATTATGATGGTCGATTTTGCGCTTGAAGCGCAACGAAGCGGCGGCCTGACGCCGGAACAAGCCATTTTCCAGGCCTGCTTGTTACGCTTCCGTCCAATAATGATGACCACGCTGGCGGCGCTGTTCGGCGCACTGCCATTGGTGTTATCTGGCGGAGACGGTTCGGAATTACGGCAGCCGTTGGGGATAACCATTGTCGGCGGTTTGGTCATGAGCCAGCTCCTGACGCTCTATACCACGCCGGTGGTGTACCTCTTTTTCGATCGTCTGCGGCTGCGTTTTTCGCGTAAAAATAGCAAACCGATAGTAGAGATATGACAGAACTTCCTGACAACACCCGCTGGCAACTCTGGATTGTGGCATTCGGCTTTTTTATGCAGTCGCTGGATACCACCATCGTCAACACTGCGCTGCCCTCCATGGCGAAAAGCCTGGGGGAAAGCCCGCTGCATATGCACATGGTAGTGGTGTCATATGTTCTTACCGTCGCCGTGATGCTCCCCGCCAGCGGCTGGCTGGCAGATAAAATCGGCGTGCGTAATATTTTCTTTGCCGCCATCGTGCTGTTCACGCTGGGTTCGCTGTTTTGCGCCCTTTCCGGCACGCTTAATCAACTGGTATTAGCGCGGGTTTTACAAGGCGTAGGCGGCGCGATGATGGTGCCGGTCGGACGCCTGACGGTCATGAAAATCGTGCCGCGCGCGCAATATATGGCGGCGATGACCTTCGTCACCCTGCCGGGTCAGATCGGGCCATTACTCGGCCCCGCGCTGGGCGGGGTGCTGGTGGAATATGCTTCATGGCACTGGATCTTTCTGATCAATATCCCGGTGGGAATTGTCGGCGCTATGGCAACCTTTATGCTGATGCCAAACTACACCATAGAGACCCGGCGCTTTGATCTGCCGGGGTTCCTGCTGTTAGCTATCGGCATGGCGGTACTCACGCTGGCGCTGGATGGTAGTAAAAGCATGGGGATTTCGCCCTGGACATTAGCCGGACTTGCTGCGGGCGGCGCGGCAGCCATTCTGCTCTATCTCTTCCATGCCAAAAAAAACTCAGGCGCGTTATTCAGCCTGCGATTGTTCCGCACGCCCACGTTTTCACTGGGGTTGCTGGGCAGTTTTGCCGGGCGTATCGGCAGCGGTATGCTGCCGTTTATGACGCCGGTCTTTTTACAAATTGGTCTTGGTTTTTCACCGTTTCATGCCGGTTTGATGATGATCCCCATGGTGCTGGGCAGCATGGGAATGAAGCGGATTGTGGTGCAGATAGTTAACCGTTTTGGCTATCGTCGGGTTCTGGTGGCGACCACGCTCGGACTGGCATTGGTTAGCCTGTTGTTTATGTCGGTCGCGCTGCTCGGCTGGTATTATCTCCTGCCGCTGGTACTGCTTTTGCAGGGAATGGTGAACTCGGCGCGCTTTTCTTCCATGAATACCTTAACGCTAAAAGACCTTCCCGATACGCTGGCCAGCAGCGGCAATAGCTTATTATCGATGATTATGCAGCTCTCGATGAGTATCGGCGTCACTATTGCCGGAATGCTGCTGGGTATGTTTGGCCAACAGCATATCGGGATAGACAGTAGCGCCACACATCACGTCTTTATGTACACCTGGTTATGTATGGCGGTTATTATCGCGCTACCGGCGATAATTTTTGCCCGCGTGCCGAACGATACACAGCAAAACATGGTCATTTCACGGCGTAAAAGGAGCCTGTAATGAAAGTCTGGCGGCCCGGAATCACCGGCAAGCTGTTTCTGGCGATCTTCGCCACCTGCATCGTGCTGCTGATCAGTATGCATTGGGCCGTGCGCGTCAGTTTTGAACGCGGATTTATTGACTATATCAAACACGGCAACGAGCAGCGGCTACAAATGCTGGGCGATGCGCTGGGCGACCAGTACCAGCAACACGGCAACTGGCGTTTTTTACGCAACAACGATCGCTTCGTTTTCCAGATTCTGCGTTCATTTGAGCATGACAACGACCGGGATAAACCCGGCCCCGGTATGCCGCCGCACGGTTGGCGCACCCAATTCTGGGTCGTCGATCAAAATGGCCGGGTGCTGGTCGGCCCACGCGGTCCGGTGCCGCATGACGGTACTCGCCGCCCCATTCTGGTCAATGACGTCGAAGTCGGCGCGATTATCGCCTCTCCTGTCGAGCGGCTGACGCGCAATACGGATATTAATTTTGATATGCAGCAGCGGCGCGCCAGTTGGATGATCGTGGCGTTATCAACGTTGCTGGCCGCGCTGGCGACATTTTTGCTAGCGCGTGGCCTGCTCGCCCCGGTCAAACGGTTGGTCGAGGGTACGCACAGACTGGCGGCGGGGGATTTTACCACGCGCGTGACCCCAACCAGCGCCGATGAGCTGGGAAAACTGGCACAAGACTTTAACCAGCTTGCCAGCACGCTGGAAAAAAACCAGCAGATGCGCCGCGACTTTATGGCGGATATTTCCCACGAACTGCGCACGCCGCTGGCGGTATTGCGCGGCGAACTGGAAGCCATTCAGGATGGCGTTCGCCAGTTCACGCCAGAATCGGTTACCTCGCTACAGGCGGAAGTCGGTACGCTTACCAAACTGGTTGACGACCTGCATCAGCTGTCGTTGTCTGACGAGGGCGCGCTGGCTTACCAAAAAACGACCGTCGATCTTGTTCCCCTGTTGGAAGTCGCTGGCGGCGCGTTCAGAGAGCGCTTTACCAGCCGGGGGCTAACGCTACATTACGCGTTGCCGGATAGCATGACCGTCTTCGGCGACCCGGATCGCCTGATGCAACTGTTTAATAATCTACTGGAAAACAGTCTGCGCTACACCGACAGCGGCGGCGGCCTGCATATTTCCGCCGAACAACGCGACAAATCATTATTCCTGACCTTTGCCGATTCTGCACCGGGCGTCAGCGATGAACAGTTACAAAAGCTTTTTGACCGTTTTTACCGCACGGAAGTGTCCCGTAACCGCGCCAGCGGCGGTTCTGGACTGGGGCTGGCAATATGCGTCAATATTGTACACGCGCATAACGGTCATCTTCACGCCGCTCATTCGCCTTTTGGCGGGGTTAGCATTACAGTAGAGTTACCGCTGGATCGCGATTTACAGAGAGAAGTATGACTGAATTACCCATTGATGAAAACACGCCGCGCATTTTGATTGTTGAAGATGAACCCAAGCTGGGACAGCTGCTTATTGACTACTTACGCGCGGCGAGTTACGCCCCCACGCTCATCAATCATGGCGACAAGGTACTGCCGTATGTGCGTCAAACGCCGCCGGATCTGATCCTGCTGGATCTGATGCTGCCGGGTACCGATGGTCTGACGCTATGCCGGGAGATTCGCCGTTTTTCCGACATCCCCATTGTGATGGTCACGGCCAAAATCGAAGAGATCGACCGGCTGCTTGGGCTGGAAATCGGCGCCGATGATTATATCTGTAAGCCTTACAGCCCGCGCGAAGTCGTGGCCCGCGTGAAAACCATTTTGCGCCGCTGTAAACCGCAGCGCGAACTCCAGCAGCAGGATGCCGAAAGCCCGTTAATGATTGATGAAAGCCGCTTTCAGGCCTCCTGGTGTGGTAAAGCGCTGGATTTAACCCCCGCTGAATTCCGCCTGCTAAAAACCTTATCGCTTGAACCGGGTAAAGTTTTTTCCCGCGAGCAGTTGTTAAACCACCTCTACGACGACTACCGTGTGGTGACCGATCGTACTATCGACAGCCACATTAAAAACCTGCGCCGCAAGCTGGAATCGCTGGATGCCGAACAGTCATTTATCCGCGCGGTCTACGGGGTGGGATATCGCTGGGAAGCGGATGCGTGTCGCCTGGTATAATGATTATTAGCATAACAATAACAAGGTCGTAAGACGATATTTTCCGCCAACGCTATTCTGGCGGAATTAACACACAGTCCTCTTTCCTTTGGCCGAGCGGTATCCCGAAAACCACGACGAACGCGATCGGGGACAATAAATTATTTGGCCGCTCTTTTTAGTTTACCGATATACTGTGAGTAGTTTTTTAAACTTATTGCGCATTAATTCATTAAGTGAATCTAAAAATACATAAACATAACACCAGCTTAATTATACATGGATTTTTATGACAGAAACGTCATCTCACCGCTATAAACCACGCAATATAATAAATGCGCCAAATGTAAAATCGTCTATTTTTTCCCGGAGCCAACAACGCGGCGACAGCGAAAATATCCAGCGCTGGTTAAGCAACCATTTTTATCGTTGGATCATTGGTGACTTTCCTCATGTTTACCCTGTGCGCTCCGTCGCCGATTATGCCGTTTATTTTAGCGCGGATGCAGAAATCCCCGCCTGGCTGGCGCCAAAACTGGGTGGCGATGAGCGCTTTTACTACCTTAACGTTCAGCACCCGCAACTCGTGGCAATGGAAAGAGATTTAGTGGAATTTCTTTCGCGGCAGGAAGGAACGCGGCTGGAAACTAAACTACAGCGCATCAACTGCTTTACCGTGCTGGCAATGCGCGAAGCGGAGCATCAAAAAATGCAGCGCCTGCGTGAACAAGGTTGGTATCCCTCCAACAGCGAGGCGCTAAAACCGGTGATGGCGGTGAATAACGGTGTGCTGGTTGAGCTTGATGCAACAAACCCCGGCCTGCGCAGTGAGATGGCGTATGAATCCTGGCATATGCAACACTGCGTCGGAGATTTTGATAATAAAGGCGCGCTTTCCGGCGGCTACGGCGATTACTACGCCCGGCAAATTGAACAACAGAAACTTCGCCTGTTCAGCCTGCGCGACGGCAATAATATTCCCCATGTCACAATAAGCCTGGTGGTTGGTAATAACGGCCTGAGTATTGATCAGATTAAAGGTAAGCAAAATCGCCATCCTATTAAGAAATATGCTAACGATGTTTTATCTCTGTTACGCCATCTGCAACCACTTCCTGAGCGCCACGCTGATTGCGAAGGGATGGGAATAGTTTATGAATCGACGCCGGAATATTCAGGTTGGAAATTTATTACTCATATTCATGACCTCAATTTTCTGCTCAATGTGCTGCATGACAATTTTCATTTAATGGAACACTTCCCTACGCCTCCGGTGGCTTTACAGTGGCTGCTGCTGCACAGCGCCCCGGAGGCGCTACGCTACCTTCAGGTTGTTGATCCTAACGTGGCGACGGCTGCGGAAATGCTGTTTCCACGACATGAATGGCACCCTACGCTTGCCGGGAAAAACACCAGTAGCGAACCTTTCGAAATTGAAAGCCTGACGCTACAAACCACGCGCTATCTTTCTGCAACCAGGGAGGAGCGCTAATGTTCTGGATTGTTCTTATTATTGCCGCCCTATTTTTTAGCTGGCGCAACTACAAAAAAAACAAACCGCTGATTGCGGCTCGTATCGCCGAGGAGAAAGAAAAAGATCGCCTGAAGGATCTGCGTCGCGATACCCGACGGCGGCAATGGGCGCTGGCGCTAGCTGATATCCTCGCCCGGCGCAACGGGCTACCGATCAAAGGCGTTGAGCTGGTCTTCAAACTTGACGATGACAAACGCCGCTATCTGGCGCAGCAGGTAAAAAAAGAGCTGGGCTTGAGCGAAAACCTCGACGGCGCGGCGTTACGCCACAAGGTCGAGGATATCTTACGCCGCTGGCCTGCGGGCATCGGCAGCTCGCCGCGCACGTTTTATCATCATCTGGCGGCCCAGGGCCAGGTCCGCGACGCGCTGGCCTTCGACTGTATGCGCACCGCCTTCCTGACCCGCTGTATCGCCGGGCTCGGCTGGTGCGACGTAAATCAGGCCTGGCTGGTGTTATTACTTAACGCCCAGCGCGCTCAGGACTGTTTTGATTCCTGGGAGGATTACGCCACCGCCTACGTTCGCGCCCGCCGGGTATGGCTCACGCTACGTGACACGCCAACAGCGCTTGCCGGACGGGATTTACAGGAAGCCACCCATTATTTGCAAGACCCTGTCAGCCGCTGGCGACAACTGCCGTGGAATGAATTCAAAATTTTCGAGCCGATTTAAAGGACGCTTTATGGAACAGGATGACCGCCTGCTCAACGCCATGTTTGAGATGTGCAACCACAAAAATCCCCTCAATGACGGGCAACGCGAATGGCATATCGCCGATATTCCCGGCCTGCTGCGCGAAGAACGCTATGACGAACTGGACGAACGCTACAACCAGGCGCTGACGGAGAGCTTTACCAGCCGCGAAGCGGAAAAGCGCTATTTCTTCGCCTGGAATC
The DNA here is from genome assembly GCF_043356775.1 of Salmonella sp. SJTUF15581. Classification (NCBI taxonomy): domain Bacteria; kingdom Pseudomonadati; phylum Pseudomonadota; class Gammaproteobacteria; order Enterobacterales; family Enterobacteriaceae; genus Salmonella; species Salmonella sp. SJTUF15581. The sequence continues at coordinate 40,601 of NZ_JBEUJY010000011.1, forward strand.
AAATGGACAACCCTTTTTACGATATGGACACGCTGGTTGAGGCTGGGCCGCAAGGATTAGCGCTGATCAAAAACTGGCTGCGCGCTCGTCCCCGCTCCACTCACGCCTGGCTTGCCGAGGCGCAATACTGGAATCACCGTGCGTGGCTTTACCGCAGCTATGGCTGGGCGAGAGAAACCACCCGAGCGATGTGGATCTGCGCCGCCGCCTGCAACGAACGGATGGTCATCGCCGCGCTCAATGCTATCGACTGTGAACCGCGCCAGTGGATGGCGGCGGCCCTGACCAGCACCAACTCAAAAGTCTTCGGCCAGCCCGACTGGCTGGTTGAGTTCCTTGTGGGCGCGGATGTTGCCGGGCAGCCATTAATGGAAGATCTGGCTGAATATCATCGCCATTCACCGCAGGAGGTGGACGCGCTGATGGCCCATTCCGGGCTGTCGTTTGCCGACGCGGTTTGCCCAAATTTGCCGCGCCCGTCCGTGCTGCCGGAGTGCAATGACGATGCCGGGCAAAAATACTGGCTCGCCGTCTGCCTGGCTATTTTCCCGACGGCATTTTACGTGCTGGATGAATATATCCCGTTTCGTATGCCACGCTGGAGAGGGTCTCACGAGGAAATCCGCGAATTTCTGGAATCAAGCGTATGCGATCACCTTTCTGCCGCAGAACGTGAACATCTGGAGCTATTAATCTGGTGGGACGATCACCGCGATCTGCGCATCAAAGAGGTTGACTCCCCGGCAGAACAGGAACGTATTATCGCCAAAGCCGAAGAGATTAGCCTGCGAGCGCATATCCAGGAATCTCGCCACAACGCGCTGGAGTGGCTTCGGGTCTGCTATAGCGATCTGGACGATAATGACGCGCTCTGGCGAACCCTTCAGCGTTCGATCGTGGAAAAAGTTAAGCTCAACAATTACTTCTCTGATGACACGATAAAGTTCGCCCTGCGCGATTTTCCTGACACCTGGTGGATGTATAACTTTCTCTGTCAGAATGCGCAGCAAACGGAATTCGCAGTGCCGAAAATCCGTCGTGGCTACTTTCAGTACGCCGGGTTATTGGGTTTCGAAAAGGATGAGGCGCAAGGCCTCGCCTGGCTCGATAGCGTCGCCGACATTCAATATAACCATAGCTGGCGGGCGGCGATTAAAAATTTCAACTGGTTCGGGCTCCCGGAACATTTCGTGCCGCTGGCAGAGCTGGGCGCACAAAGAAATATACCCGCCGCGCTAAACCTGCTGGGCCTTGAACACAATAATAAAGAGAACAACGGCCTACTACCTTACGATCCTGCCATCGCGTTAGGGTATTTTCAGCGCGCGGCGGAGATTTTGCACCAGCAGTTAGCGCTGCGCGAGAGCACCCCGTACAAATTAATAGATAACGGAGGCTATACCGACTATGAAAATGACCTGCAAAATATTCATTTCAGCATTGGCATCTGCAACCAGCGTCTGAGTAAACAAGAACCTGATACCGAAAAACGTTCCGCTTATGAAAAAGAACTGCTCGATAATCTCTGGCTGGCGCATCAGTTCGGGCATAAAGAGGCCTGGGGCTTGTTCCTGCTGAATATTTTTGAAGTGAAGGATATTACGCTGGCGCATAAGCATCTGGAACTGGTGCAACAAGAGGCCAACAAAGGCACGCTACATGCTATGGTGACCCTATCGCGTCTGCACGGTAATAAACACGATCGAACGCTGTTTAATATGAAGCTAAGCGCACGCTGGGCGCATTTTGCCTTCACACTTTACCCGGATAATGAAATCGTTATGGACTGCCTTGACCACCTGCATTTCGATTCTTTCTGGAAACGCTTTCGTTTCGCCTGGTATACCGTCCGTATCCCGAATTCAGAGCTGCCGGGACAGGTCAACTCAATGGTGTAATGGAGTGATAATACAAAGAAAATCTCTATTTCTTTGCGCCCTGCTTCTACTCTGCGCCACCGCCAGGGCTGAAATTACGGAGCAGCAGATCGAGGCCGACTGCGCAAAAATTCCAGTTTTTGCCAGCCAGGGCGAACAGCTTTACAAGACCCAAAAGTATGCCAAAGCGCGCGACGCTTTTGAACAGCAGGCCGCATGGAGCGAAAGCTGCGCTCTTGACGACAACGCCATCGCGACGGCCTACAACAACGTGGCGCTGACCTGGATACGCGAAGGCGAGTGGCGTAAAGCCCGCGCCTGGCTGATGCTAAGGCCGAATAATAGCAAGTCGATCTACAACCTGAAACTTATCAAAGATAAGCTATCGGCCCTGCCGCCACCGGTTTTTGCGGCGGGTGAATACTGGCGCTATGCCGGGCGCGCCTCCTGGAACGTGCTTAGCGTGAAGGCATTACCCACCCCATCGCGCTATCAGGTTAATTTTCAGGGTTACTGGTTCGGTTTAATGGGGATCTACTTCGGCCCCAATATCGGCGAGTTCTCCGCAACGGTAACGCTGGAAAACGATAAAGCCATCGTGGCACTTCGGGAAGGCGATGATATTCACTGTGACATTTCACTGGCTTTTTCTTCTGAAACCATTGATGCCAGCACCGATACGTTTGTGGACTGCGGTTTTGGCACAAATGTCCGCGCCGACGGGCACTATTTGCGCGTTGAATAAATCTGGCGCGGAAACTGAAATTTTATGATTAACCTGAGTTCAGTTGAAATTAACAATCTATTTATAATTCTCATAACGTTCCTCATTCTTTCCTGCTATCCATATTACCTCAACACCTCCATTACAATTATTAATGTCGTAAGCATGATATATTTAACGCTCGCTTCTTTTTTTTACCCTGTGATACTTCATTTCTGGATATCAATTTGAACCGACCATTTTCCATTTGATATTGTTCCTTTATATAAATCTGAGGCGCCTGATCTTTAAACTTTATAGTTACAAGCTGACCATCTTTGCTGTCTTCATACCACCTATATATAACATAACTATCAATGCTTATTGTGTAATCCTGGCGGATGACAAAATCAGAAAAACGCACGATATCTTCATAAGCAAAAAAGCTACTAAGCAATAAAGCATCCACCAGGTTTCCTTTTGCATCGTAACTATTTATTTGCACATTAAGCAATGACGTATCAGACTCTCCAATTTTATTATAAACTATCAATCTGTAAGTATTACCATCATGTTCAAAGTATCCTAATTCATAATAACGGACACCATCTCCAATATACGGAGAAAGAAAATTCTCACCTTTTACCGGCACCTTAACTTCCTGCTGATTAAATAAGTTAGTTTTCTCTTTATATTCACCTGGTAATTTTAACTCCATTACATTATCATCGGAATTAATATCCTTATAATAACAAGCCAATTGCGCAAACTGCGTGGAATCAACAGGAAGAACCAATTCTTTACTCTTTTGATTATTACAACCAACACTTGTTAAAATAATGCCAAACAATATGGCCGAACGCAGTAAACATAAAGAAAAAGTTAATCTATAACTATTCATAGTCGGCATTAACATTGGATTATATGTTGAAAACTATATAATAAAATATTGTCATCATACATTGTTGTATTTTTCAATTAAAGACTCATGATATGATTGCTAAATAAGCGTCAATTATTAAGATGTGCAGATGACGGTGTTGATACCAATTTTTAGCGTTTTTGCTGTATCGCGCACGTCAGCACCATTAAAGGCCATATCAACAATATGGTATTTAACGCCGAGCGTACGGGCTTCACAGGTATAAGACAACTGGAAAACACGTCTACATGACCGGCAACGAAAGCGCTCATGCCGGGCAGAACTATGACCATGACGATAAATTTCATCTGAAAGGCAACGGGGCAATGAATGGCAACAGTAACCATAGAAAACCTAAAATAACAGTACATACCATAAATTCTATCGATTGAAGGCATTACCCCCTGCATCCTCCACAAAACGTTGCCCCGGAGGATGGAGCTCGTTTACAAAACACCACATTATTCACACTTTATTCTTTCTGTACTATTTAAAGAACTTCCAAACTCATAAAAATAGTTCATATTAGTGATATAATCATGATAATTATCATCATTTAATTCACGTTCCTTCTGCATAACCAACGAAAACAATTCGCTGTCAGACTTAACATCATAGCAACCATGAACTGACATCACAGATAACAAATATATAATTGTCATTTTTTCAAAAGAACTATTTGTGGTGGAAAGTTTGTCTCTCAATAGAGGCATAGCCTTCGATCCCATAGGGGCAATACCATCAGCCATCCATAATGGATATGGTCTTTTAGCACGTGTACCATAATAATAAAAATCATACCTTTTATCTAAAGGCAATCCCTTCATATACACCAAAACATCCTGGATAGAGTGCCCGTTGAGGGTACTCCTGACATATTCAGGAATAGAAGACTGGCAAGCTGTTATCGCCGCAACGAATGATATGACCATAATTATAGAGAAAATTTTTTTTGACATAAATTATCACCTGCATCAGTTATTTTTTTCATATCAGATTTTATTCCCTGTCGCATAGGCATCCTTTTCAAAACCAATATTTCAAAGTCAGAAAAAATGCACGGCACGATAAGAACATTAGCTGGTATCTGACAATCAATCACTATCACTAAATTTGCGTCATTACCGGATTCTACATATTTAAATAAATACCATCATGACTTCCCAAAATTCCTCCAAGCCTGAGCATGTTCCTTAGATTTTACTCCCAACAACCCCTCTATTTCCCCCCATAAATGTTGATTGGCGTCTGTCGATGTAACTATTGCCTCAACAAGACCTGTTGCTATGGCAGTGGCTAATTCATCATTATCTGAAGCCATCCCATCTTCAATATATTTAAAAAATAACTCTTTTTTAACACAATCAAGTTCAGAAAATATCGCTACCAAAGACTTACCAATCTGCGAAAATAGCATAATCAACGGTGACTCATCAGGAATCCAATACTCATTAACGGACACAATTGTTTCTGATATAGAGTCCGAAAAAGAACTAAATTTATCCACATAGTCAGCAATAATTTTATCCATTACTCTCCCCTTAAAGCTCGCTGTAAATCTTTCAATATATTCTCTGCCGCCGACCTTCTCACCAGTAGACAATTCATAAAGCACAGCATCCGCAGTGCTTCTGCAAATAGACCCGTTTTAGTTCAATGCATTTTTTAAGATCCCGGCCAAATTGACCCTGGTTGAGTTGTATCCATTTCTTGTTTGGACCAACATACCCTCCCCCCAAGGCTCTACTTTTCCATCAGAATATGGTCACAGTGGCAAAGGTAGAGTTTTCTCTCCAGCTCATGGTGTGGCTCCAGTTGCCCCGTCATCTGCTCCGGCGTCAGTCCGTCCCTCTTGACTAAAATTTACACAACTCATTGATAATAAAAAAATATTTACATCATAGCTAATTCTTTAATTTTTTCAGTTCTTGTAGCTTGTTTTGAGCACCTATATCACCATTTTTTGAAGCCAATCCCATCCAATAAATAGCTTTGTCCAAATCATAATACTTTGAAAAGGCTGGATTTGTATTGGATAAATAAATACCATAATTATATTGAGCTATGATATTTCCTTGAGATGCAGATATCTCCAAATACCTTAATTGTTCGTCAATGTTATTTATGGTGAAGCAATAATATTGATATAATCGAAATGATGCTTCCGAGTCTCCATCTTTCGATTTGTTTTCAAGCTCGAATTTTTGCTCATCCGTTAGATTATAGATGGTGGAAGTGGATTCCGACCTCCATTTATTACCGTCTTTAGACTTAGTCATTTTGCCACCAAATGTGTAAAATGATACTATTAACATTATAAATATAATAACAAATCGCATTTATTTCCTCATCATATAAATTTATTTTATATCGCCTGGTTTCTGAAGCGTTCCAGTGGTCGTTGATACGGGTTTAATCCCCCCATAAGCCCTATCGGATCCTGTATGATATTCCTCCTTTGCAGCAAATCATACCATCGACATCAGTTGTAATCTCGACACCAGATAATTTTATATCTCATTAGCAGTAGCACAGACAGACTATTATTCACAAACATTTTCTTTTATTTTTTTTATCGATTCATTAATTTTGTCTATAATACGTTCATCTCTAAATTCATTTAATAGTTCATTTAGAATAGGAAGTAATTCTTTACTCCCGGCATTCCCGGCTGCAATAATAATTTCATCAAAAATCACATCTTTCTTAAGTTCTTTAATTATGGTTTCCAGAACACGTTCATCCTTTCTCTCTGCCAGACCTGATATAACCTCAATTCTTATATCATCATTCGTATCCAATAACATCCCCACAAACTCCTCTCTGATATCCTCGGTGTCATATTGATTGAAATTTATAGAAAATGCAGCCCAATTCTTCACGGCGCTATTATTATCACGAAGTAAACATAGCAATAAAGGTATTGTCGAGTTATCATTAATATTTGATAGTGCTGCTGCAATTGCACATCGAACATTTGCCGATTTATCATGAATTACTTTAGTGCATAAATTAATAAATTCCTTTTCGAAGTGTTTGTCTTTTTTACAAAAATGCCCTAACGCATTGATAATAGAGGCTCTTATCAAGACTGATTTATTGAGCTGGAACATGTTTTCTAAAAAACAAAAAGATTTTCGCAGTTTCTCATATGACATGGTCATTTGACTTAAAATAGTAACTCCAATTTTCTTTTTATAGTTATCCCTGGAATGACAAAGATTCATGGATAAATTAAAAACATCGTCTCCACTTAATATTTGCAGGCAAAATATAGCAGCATTTCTTTTTAAGTGGTCATTATCATACAAAATAGGAGTGAGTTGTTCTATTGTGTAATTTTTATACTTTTCATATAGAAAAATCTCTCTTCTTTCTTTTTTTTGTTTGTATTTTTCAATAACTTTCATAACGATTATCACTTGGTAATTTTATCTTTGGATTGCCGTGAATGTTTGCATCCCCATGCCTTCATGGTGTACTTGTCTCCAGTGCAGTAAATCTACCATCTGCAATTAACTCTTCGAGCATCTCACATCGGCCAGGTTTCTTACCTGTACTTTGCCCTCGCTCACTTATTAATGAATCAACCAGCTTCTGTATTCCTGTGTTAGCTTGATTAGGCGCGGGTGAGTATGAACGGCCGCGGGCCGGGCGGCGTGAAGTCGATCTCACCCGGCAGCACCTTCGCCCCCGGCAGCGGGTTTATCGGCGCGCCTCTCAGCACTCCCGCTGAACCCTGGACTATCGGGCCGCCTTTTGCTGTCATATCATTCTGGCGCGCCGCTGGTTTTCCGCTCACATTCCACTCCTTTCATTATTTTTAATTATAAGCTCATATAACCATATCGATTGCAGAAAATAGTCACCTGTATTGCCAGTAGCTATTTTTACGTCTTAATTTTAACTTTTGCTTATTTCTTTCAAATTCACCAATCAACCAACCACCTTGTAATATTTCCCCATCGAACCTACCTCTGTCATAAGTATTTGTTGGCAGATTGAATGAGATATTATTTCCACTAACATTTAATGGAACAATTACTGGAATTGATGGCTCCCCCTCGCTATACTGAAATATAGCCCAGTAACCTTTATTTGAGTATCCAATTATAATTTCCGTACCCAATACATCTCCCGTTATCTTATGAAAGGAAAGATCAGTATATATACCCGTTATTGGCCATTCTCTCTCCCCCCACGCAATTGACGGATACACACACAACATTACAACAATATATATACATTTCATGACATTCATTTATTGGCCCTGCCCTGTTAACCGCATATATTCTTGCGTTACGTTGTCAATAGCTGTTTCCCGATCAATTGGTGGATCCATATAAAAATGCAATACAGCCCCGATTCCTCATCATATTGCTGCCCCGGCAGCCGTATCACCGGCTCCAGGTGCGCCGAATTTTCCTCACCAGACAGGTTTCCCTATTCATCATACTCCCCGCGCCACGCCACCGTATTGTCCGGGTAATCAGCGCCAGTGGCAGTCCACGCTGGTCGCAGTGGTAAAGATGATGTATGAACGGCAGCGGGCCGGACAGCGCGAAGTTGGTCTCCCCCGGCAGCACCTTCGTCCCCGGCAGCGGGTTTACCGGCTCGCCGGACGTCATTCCGCCCGGACATACCGAGCACGCCACGCCTGTCGGCGCGCCTATCAGCCCCCCCCCGCAGCCCCTGGACTATCGGGCCACCTTCTGCTGTCATATCATTCTGGCGCGCCGCTGGTTTTCCGCTCATCACTCAATTCCTTTTATTATTTAATTTGATGTGAGGAATAAGGTATGTACGTATTTATCACTTGTGATACTCCTCGTTTTTTATCATTTTCCCCACCAAACAAAACCATTGAACATATCCACCAAATAAAAACCACCACCATATTGCCACTGTCAAAACATATTCACTGTGAATGGTTGTAAAAATAAAACCAAAAGACAATAAAAATAAAAACAAAACAATAGCAAATATTATTCCTGTCGGAAATGATATTATTACCATCCCATACATCATAATACTATTCAGTTCACTTATATCGTAATTTGAATCTAACTGAGAAAGTCTAAGTAAAGAAACACATAATATAGAGATTGACATTGTTATCCAGATCATTTTTATACTTCTAATAAAGTGTTTCATTATAACACTCCAGTTAAAATAAATCTCATAAGCCGTCCTGCATTATTCCCGGAACATTTCATCTGACATGTTTTTAAAGTATCATTAGACCAATCCTGACAATTATTGACCAATCCAAATTTCATCGGGAACATCCAGTCGGGTAATACGGTATAAAAAGGCCTTGCTCCTTTTAGTTTTTCTTTTAGGCAGCTTTCAATACAATCATTATCTGGTTCGACCGATTCGCACCGGCTAGCACCTTCTCTCGTATCGTTGCTCGCTTTTCCTGGCCCTAACATTCCATCAGTTGGCCATTCTCCTCGTTGATCCTGACCACCACAAACATATCCATTTTCCCCGTCAGGAACACAAAGATATTGATGATATAAAGGATTACCCCATATATCAGGGCCACTTTTTTCACCCGTACCTCCTAGTGAATGCAATGGTTTAGTACATTTTAGTGTTTCCAATCCTAATGGATCTATATCTGTGACCGGATTCAGCGGATATTTATAAAGGTTTCATCCCCCGGCTAATCCGATAGGATCCTGCGTGATGTACCTTCCCTGTTCCGGATTGTAATAACGGTGCCGGTTGTAATACAGCCCCGATTCCTCATCATATTGCTGCCCCGGCAGCCGTATCACCTGCTCCAGGTACGCCGGATTTTCCTCACCCGACAGGTTTCCCCACTCACCATATTTCCGCACGTCGACAAATTTATCTTAAATATCAGATCAGTCATGCCTATAGATTGTGTACCATGCGAAACATCGAGCCAACCTATCTGGAATGTATGGAACATGATCTTTTACCCATTTTTCTATATTTTTTTCCTCTGATATTTCAGCCGCACCACTCCATATTGTGATAAAATCATCCTTAAACTCATCTCCAGAATAAAAAATAAACGCCTCATCGGCACCATATGTTTCTATATAGACGATTGAACTATTTTGCTCTTTAAAAAATTCGAGTATATTTAATCGTTCTGTTTTTAGTTGTCTTTTGATATTATTTTGCAAAGAATCTCTTTGTGCAGCACTCAATTTATCAGACATATTAGTACATGGTGTTTTTGCAAATGAAAAACCACAAGCCAGGCAAAATACTAACGTACATTTAAGTATATTTATTCTTATCCATCTCATTATCTCACATCCCCAAATTTCATATTCACCCGATTTTATTATTTCAAAAAAGCTCTTGACATTTCCCCTTCTTATCCTGCAATCATCCTCGTTCATCGCCACTTCCAAACGCCAGTGCAATTTATTTTCCACATCCCAATGGCTTCTCATCGCATTAGCAAATTTTTCTGCTGTTAAATCTTCTGAACATATATAATATCTCACCCAACATTTCCGGTTCTTTCTTTCCGCTACGTTTCTCTGAACGAAAAGATACCGTCACACATAGTTTTTTAACCCCTCATTCAAATGTAAAATCAATTAGCTCATCCGGAACATCACTGACAATATGAGTCACATGTTATTTAACATTCAATGAGAAATATATCTCTTTGTAATCTTTAGATGAGGGTGAATCCCCTACGCCCATAAAAATGAACATTATTTTTGTTGGTGGTAATGCCACCTCTGCCTGAAGGCACTGTTCTATCAGGGAAAGATCATAACAACCATAACTCAAACATTAATTTATGAATTTAGTAATAACGCAACATTAATCTGTAAAATCCAGCACTGACTTGTATTTAAAAAGTTGTATTTAACGTGCTAAATATACGATTCCTGGTTATTTTATTCTTTATCCAGGCGTGTGCAAAAATATACTTTCATACTCTCGTCATGATGCTGAAGGTTAAATTTAATTCATTTTAAAAGGCTAAAACCCGGATGAAGATCTACCTCGTCACCAAATCAATTTACCACCACCACCTATATAACTTCGGCCTGGGTATGGAAGTATAAACATGTCATCACATTTTTCCCTGGAACACCCCCAGTATATCGTTTCCTTACCATCGGACCATTCTGCCGTGGCAGCAGCATTAATAGAAAAATGCCATTTTTTCTTATTATAAATCAACTCACCCGTTATTTCACAGGGAAACCAGAGCCAAAATCCAGTCATGGTATCACTCATTTCCTTGTATTTATCACTTAACGAAAATATTTTTTCTATCTGACTTGCATTTAAAACCCATTTATTGCATAAGTTTCTATCCCCAGGCTCTTTATTATAAGGACTCATATAATGGGACTGATTTATTTTTAATATCTTCATATCAGCAAAACAATAACTCACAGAGGATAAAAATAGAATCACAAAAATAATCACATTATTCGCTTTCATATTAACACTCTATCCAGGTCGAACGCATACCATTGTAGTTTAGTCGAGCGACGGCGGGCATATAGTTTTCCTCATTATATATTGATGTGATTTTGTATCATTGCAATTATAATATTAAAGTTACCTTACTCAGTTTAGTAAAAAAAGGCAGAACATGTTTGACGTCAATATTATTTAACATTCTATGAAGAAGTACAAATTCAAACTAACAGTTTGCACTTGTTTTTTGAATAAATAATGAGAAATTTTTTATCTGACTTGTTCTTTGCCCTAATTACTACAAATCCGTGAGTTTGTACTCGATTTTACATTATTGTCGATAGTCAGGAATTATTGATATATAATTCAGTAAATTTGACAAATTCGTTTCAGAATGACCTTGCTTTTATGTGAACTTCATTCATTTTTCAAACCGTCTCATATAATCTTTTCATGCAAATTTTCTTGTCGTACACATTGAAAACATATAACAAAAATATGCTCACGACATATCCAATTAATATTTCATACCATCATTAACTTCATCATCATAATTTATGAAATATAGAATTATTTTAGTGTAATACGTTTGAGTGGCAACCACTCACCAGGCTGAGAATATGAAAACATTTTTCCTTTTATATAATATGCTTTTCCTTTATTGCTTATCTCAAATTGCGGTGATGGATATGGACATGCATTTTCCTCGTCGCCGTTATAGTATAATGCCAAAACACCAGAATTGATTTTTAAAGAGTAGTCACCAATGCATGTTATCCCCGCATGCCAGGTTGTCATGGATAAAGAAGCACGATTATTTTTACTATCTATCTTTAAATTATATTGTAAAAAAACCTGACTCCCATCATTTAACTGCTCGCCAAGTTCCTCGACTCTAAAGTTACCATCCCATTGAGTTTGAGTAATCGCAAAAGTATTTGCGCTCCATAAGCAAGAAAAAATAAATAGATACTTTATAAAATCGCCCATACCACTAACCCCTGATTTAATATGTAGAAGGTATCAATTCAGTATTCAGCATTGCCACACTATACACAAAATCACTCAAGTTGCATCAAGGCGGCAAGGATTTGCTATTGCGCAATGCGTAAAAAACAAAAATATATTTTTCATAATAAAATCCACTAATAAGTAGATTCAATGGATTCCATCTTATCAATACGTAATTATCATTTTCTGTTCAACCTCAACCTGATTTCCTCTTAGTACTGAGCATCGTCTGCGATCGTTAATTCTACCTCTGATGATATCTCGTTAAAAATAACGCTACCGCCATACCCTGGTTTACAAACCTGCACACCCTAAGATTACTCTCTTATCTGCATTAAGAATATCATTGTGTTTTTTTTCGGAATATATAAAGATTCCCCATAGTGGATACATAACGTGAGCCAAATTAGTTAAAGACGTAATCACTGACGCTATAATAAGTCAAATGACCTTTAGTATTTTCTTTAATGCATGTTGCCGAGGTAATTTCAACTTTATTTTTAGTGAATTAGTTTCATATTCAGGAAATACTTTATTTAAATCCTGAATATTGGGGGCAGTGTCATAACATCCTGATAGCAGAAAGATATAAATAAGCAGCTATTTACCCTGATTAAACATATATGCCTCACGCACTACAATCTTCCGTGACCAAATCCAGCAGCGTTAAACTCCACCCTTTGCCCAAGCCATGAAGCTCGCTCAGATGAAAAATCAAACCATCACCCCATTTTTTCGGCACTGCCACCACTCGCTCTGATTGCAGCTCAAGCCGCCTGGCGTTTGCTATACGGGTATCAGACGCCTGATCCCCATTATCCGCTCCATTCACCATGCTAAACGTCAGCAGCGCATTATCAGAACCGGTATAGCTGACAAAAAAACCGGCGTGATCCCATCCCTTTTCACAAACGTACTCAACCTCCGTGTGGTGATCAAATTCGTTATCCACAGGAATATGCTCTGAAAACCAACCTACCTGCCCCAACAGGTAGTTAAAACCGGGTATCGGCTTATTAATATCAAAATTTTTCATCCACTTATAATCAACCCCAGCCCCAATTCGGTACAGCACATACATCCCAACTTTTTTATCAATCAGGGCATTAATTTTCGCGTTGTCTCGCTGCTGAAAAGCGATAATCACCTGTCTTGCCGTCTCTTCAAACGACGGAGCGGCACAAACGGGATGCGCGACCATTCCCAGCAGACTCAACGCGATGGCCGTGCGGCTCATTTTCATCATTGGCTCTCCATTAACATCCGGTGTTCTATTAGCGCCAATATACTCTCGCAATATTTACTCGGCCTGTCCGTAAGCGTACAATGCCCGCCCTTAAAGTGAGGACTCTCCTCAAGCCGCCTCATCAGGTGAGGCGGATCTGACCTGTCATCAGAACGAGAAAATGATGTTTAAACCAGAACTTCTTTCGCCGGCGGGAACGCTGAAAAATATGCGTTACGCTTTCGCTTACGGTGCCGATGCCGTCTATGCGGGCCAACCGCGCTACTCTTTACGCGTGCGTAATAACGAATTCAATCACGAAAATTTGCAGCTTGGCATCAACGAAGCCCACGCGCTCGGAAAAAAATTCTACGTGGTGGTGAACATCGCCCCGCATAACGCCAAGCTCAAAACCTTTATCCGTGACCTGAAACCCGTCGTCGAGATGGGCCCGGATGCGCTGATCATGTCCGATCCAGGGTTGATTATGCTGGTACGCGAGCACTTCCCGGCAATGCCGATTCACCTGTCGGTACAGGCTAATGCCGTAAACTGGGCGACGGTAAAATTCTGGCAGCAGATGGGGCTGACACGCGTGATTCTCTCCCGCGAGCTGTCACTGGAAGAGATTGAGGAAATTCGCCAGCAGGTGCCGGATATGGAAATAGAAATTTTCGTCCACGGCGCGCTATGCATGGCCTATTCCGGCCGCTGCCTGCTTTCCGGCTACATCAATAAACGCGATCCGAATCAGGGCACCTGCACCAATGCCTGCCGTTGGGAATATAACGTGCAGGAAGGAAAAGAAGACGTTGTCGGCAACATCGTGCATAAGCACGAACCGATTCCGGTACAGAACGTTGAGCCGACGCTCGGTATCGGCGCGCCGACGGATAAAGTGTTTATGATAGAAGAGGCCCAAAGACCGGGCGAATACATGACCGCGTTCGAAGACGAGCATGGCACCTATATCATGAACTCAAAAGATTTGCGCGCTATCGCCCACGTGGAGCGCCTGACGAAAATGGGCGTCCACTCGCTGAAAATCGAAGGCCGCACCAAATCCTTTTATTACTGCGCCCGTACCGCGCAGGTCTACCGTAAGGCCATCGACGACGCCGCCGCGGGTAAACCCTTCGACCCTACGCTGCTGGAAACGCTGGAAGGTCTGGCTCATCGCGGCTATACCGAAGGTTTCCTGCGTCGCCATACGCACGACGATTACCAGAATTACGAGTACGGGTACTCCGTTTCCGAACGCCAGCAATTTGTCGGCGAGTTCACCGGCGAGCGTAAAGGCCAACTGGCGGCCGTGGCGGTGAAAAATAAATTCTCCGTTGGCGATAGTCTGGAGCTGATGACACCGCAGGGAAATATCAATTTCACCCTGGAACAGATGGAGAACGCCAAAGGCGACGCTATGCCGGTGGCACCTGGCGATGGCTATACCGTCTGGATGCCCGTCCCGCAGGACGTTACGCTGGATTACGCACTATTGATGCGTAATTTCTCAGGCGAATCAACGCGTAACCCCCATGCTAAGTAGTTAATTGCGGTTATTTTTTCATGGCGGGAAGATTCTTAGAAATTGATCACATACCGCTTCGCTCAATGCGGGTATTATTCAACGCGCTGAAAAACATAACCCATAAATGCTAGCTGTACCAGGAACCACCTCCTTGGCCTGCGTAATCTCCCTTACGCAGGCTTATTTTTTGCGTATAATCAATAAAAAAGTGGTACTTCCCGCCACATCCAAAAATTGAGCACACTAACCAAAGCGCAAATGGGCGCTTAGGTTTACAGACCTCCACTATTCATGGCCAGCCAGCAAGTCACAATCCTCCCGCATCCGGTCAGACTCAGGACTTAGCATTCTGACGTTTACGTTTAACATCAGTAAATTAAATCAATAACTGCTTTGTGAGAACTTACACAAAAAGTTTCCAGGTTATTAAATTAAGGTTAAAAACTGATAATTTAAGCGTGTAAAAATATGGCACGTTTTAATGCCGCTTTTACAAGGATTAAAATAATGTTTTCCCGGATTAGAGGTTTGATTTCATGTCAAAGTAATACTCAAACCATCGCACCTACGCTCAGTCCACCCTCATCAGGCCATGTAAGTTTTGCTGGGGTTGATTATCCTCTATTACCACTAGATCACCAAACGCCGCTCGTTTTTCAGTGGTTTGAACGCAATCCAGATAGATTTGGTCAAAACGAAATTCCCATTATCAATACGCAGAAAAACCCTTATCTTAATAATATTATCAATGCTGCTATAATAGAAAAAGAAAGAATTATTGGTATTTTCGTTGATGGCGATTTTAGCAAGGGACAAAGAAAAGCATTGGCAAAATTGGAACAAAATTATAGAAACATAAAGGTTATTTATAATTCTGACCTTAATTATAGCATGTATGATAAAAAGTTAACGACGATTTATTTAGAAAACATCACCAAACTGGAAGCTCAGCCAGCAAGTGAACGAGATGAGGTCTTGCTTAACGGGGTAAAAAAAAGCCTGGAAGATGTCTTGGAAAACAATCCGGAGGAAACGCTTATTTCATCTCATAATAAAGACAAAGGGCACTTATGGTTTGACTTCTACAGAAATCTTTTCCTGCTAAAAGGAAGCGATGCTTTTCTGGAAGCTGGTAAACCTGGTTGTCATCATCTGCAACCAGGCGGTGGGTGCATATATCTTGATGCAGATATGTTACTTACTGATAAACTCGGCACGTTGTATTTACCTGATGGTATCGCTATCCATGTAAGTCGTAAAGATAATCATGTTAGCCTTGAAAATGGGATTATTGCTGTTAACCGCAGCGAGCATCCAGCATTAATAAAAGGACTCGATATTATGCACAGTAAACCTTATGGCGATCCCTATAATGACTGGCTCAGTAAAGGGTTGAGGCATTATTTTGACGGTTCTCATATACAAGATTATGACGCATTTTGCGATTTCATTGAATTTAAACACGAAAATATCATTATGAACACAAGCAGTTTAACTGCCAGTTCTTGGAGGTAATCATGATAGCCTTGTTTTACTCGCCCTTACCACCGTCACGTATAATCGGTATCCAGAGTTATTCCTTTATCCTGTAAAATGTGATACAGATTCTCCATTGATCTAATAACCACCTCAATTTCACATTCAAGTTTCTCTACAGAACTTTCATTGAGTGAGAAGTTGAGAGCCAGTAATAATGATTGTGAGTTATTATCATAACACAAATGTGGTCCATTATTCTCTGCAAACCATAAATTAGCATTGAGAAATTCAAAAGCAAGATTATTATTATCCGGAGGTCTTCCGCAAAAACCGTATATCATTATATACTCGCTGTTAGTGCTTGTTAGTAAGATACGGTAACGGTTATCTATAATAAATGAGCATAATCTGTTTTCGTCAAAGACAATTGAATCGGCATTTAATTTTAGTGAAAACTGTCTTAATAAGCGATCGGCTCTTGAATACATAACACCCCATACTCTATTTAAAGCGTTTCTATATAAGTCATAAGCCTCTGGTCTGGACGCTTAACACCCCGTGTCATCGTCAGAATTCGTCTTTTCCCTATGACTTGCTGTGTTTGCTCATTTATGGCCAGGCTGGCCGGGTTCTGACGCCATTTGCGCTAAGGTATAGTCCGGCGCATATTCCCATCATACCAATTCCCCCCATGCCAAACGATGCGCCTAAAACCGTCAGAGCGGTAGTATATGCAGCACCACTACTGACACTGGCGACAACCCCTGAGCATACCCCACTGAAAATACCTGTAAACAATGCCGTGGTTCCTACGCATATTAAACATCTGGGTTTATTGCCGTGAGCGTTAAACTCAACGATTTCAGCTGCCGGACTTTCTTCATTACACCGTTCAGAAGGGGAGAGCAATGGCGTTTGCGCATTCACGCCTGAAGTAACATTCATATAAACCTCTTCATGCACATGCCTGTTTATGTTTATGAGAAAAGCGATACCTCAGGCAACGGTACGACTATAAGACACCGCGCCAAGTCATCATCTAAATAGGTTTTATTTGATAACAAGAATAGTGTACTGCTAATAGTGCGCCTTGTTCCTGCCAAAGCAGTCTAAAGAACATTTCGATTTTATGCTATTAAAAAGTATGTTTGGTAATAAATATCAGGTTTTTATCTGATATTATGAAGTTTGAAATTAATACTGATAACTGACGTATGTTCGTCTTGTTAATTCTCCGTTTCGTTATCAAAGTCGCTATATCGGAAAGCGTCTGACTACCCCTTGTGATTTCCTTGCACTCTCACAAGCGCTACTCAATGCGCATACCGGCATCTCTCTTGTCGCCATTTGCCTTAAACCATGCTTCACTTACCGCTGCGTACAGCAGGAAGAAAAACGGTAAAGCAATAAGTGCGCAACATTTCAATTTTCATCCTGTTCTGACCTCGCTTTTTCATTTCTGCTATACACTTTCTGGAGATTGTTGTTCAACCTATTAAGGCATAACGGATGGCTAACTTTCCCGCCAGCTTACTGATCCTCAATGGCAAAAGCGCTGATAACCAGCCGCTACGTGAGGCCATTACTCTACTTCGCGACGAAGGTATACAGATTCACGTTCGGGTAACCTGGGAAAAAGGCGACGCGCAGCGTTACGTTGATGAAGCCCGTAGACTGGGCGTTGAAACGGTGATTGCCGGCGGCGGAGACGGTACCATTAATGAAGTGTCGACCGCGCTCATCCAGATCCGCGACGGCGTAGCCCCTGCACTGGGCCTTTTGCCGCTCGGCACTGCCAACGATTTTGCCACCAGCGCCGGTATTCCTGAAGCGCTGGACAAAGCGCTGAAACTGGCGATTGCCGGAAACGCGATGGAAATTGATATGGCCAGGGTCAATGATAAAACCTGTTTTATCAATATGGCGACGGGCGGTTTTGGCACCCGCATTACTACCGAAACGCCGGAAAAACTTAAAGCCGCGTTGGGCGGCGTCTCCTATCTTATTCACGGTCTGATGAGAATGGATACGCTGACCCCTGACCGCTGCGAAATACGTGGCGAAAACTTTCACTGGCAGGGAGATGCGCTGGTGATCGGCATCGGCAACGGTCGTCAGGCCGGCGGCGGGCAGCAATTATGTCCCACCGCGCTAATTAACGACGGGCTGTTACAGCTACGGATTTTTACCGGCGAAGAGCTGCTGCCGGCGCTGTTTTCCACGCTCACGCAGTCAGATGACAATCCGAATATTATTGACGGCGCCTCGGCGTGGTTTGATATTCATGCGCCGCATGAAATCACGTTTAATCTGGATGGCGAACCACTCAGCGGGCAAGAATTTCATATTGAGGTGCTGCCTGGCGCATTACGCTGTCGGCTGCCACCAGACTGCCCGTTACTACGTTAATAACGCCTGTCGCTGGCCGGATGCGTTCACATCCGGCTTTTCTTCGTTGAACTCAGGCGATGGTGACTTTGCTATCCAGATAGACATCCTGTACGGCATTAATCAACTTCACGCCATCAGCCATCGATTTCTTAAAGGCTTTACGTCCCAGAATTAGCCCCATTCCACCGGCTCGTTTGTTGATCACCGCGGTACGAACCGCGTCGCCGAGGTCAGTGTCGCCGCCGTCCGCGCCGCCGGAGTTGATAAGCCCGGCGCGTCCCATATAGCAGTTCGCCAACTGGTAACGTACCAAATCAATCGGGTTATCGCTGGTCAGTTTGCTGTACACGCGATCGTCGGTATAGCCGAAGTTGACCGCTTTATAACCGCCATTATTCTCGGCCATTTTCTGTTTCACAATATCCGCACCAATCGTAGCGGCCAGATGGTTGGCTTGCCCCGTCAGGTCAGCGGATACATGGTAATCAACGCCGTCTTTTTTAAAGGAAGAATTACGCAGGTAAGCCCACAATACGGTCACCATACCCAGCTCATGCGCACGCTCAAAAGCGGCGGAGATCTCTTCAATCTGGCGACGGGACTGTTCCGAACCGAAATAGATCGTCGCGCCTACCGCCACGGCGCCCATATTGAACGCCTGCTCAACGCTGGCGTACAGGGTCTGATCGTACTCTGTCGGATAGCTCAATGTTTCGTTGTGATTCAGTTTGACCAAAAACGGAATACGGTGCGCATAGCGCCGTGAAACCGAGGCCAGTACGCCGTAGGTAGAGGCCACGCAGTTACAGCCGGCCTCAATCGCCAATTCAACAATATTTTTTGGGTCAAAGTAGCGCGGGTTGGCCGCAAAAGAGGCGCCGGCGGAGTGCTCCACCCCCTGATCGACGGGCAGTATCGAAAGGTATCCTGTTCCCGCCAGGCGACCAGTATTATAGAGCGTCTGCATATTACGCAGAACGGCTGGTGGACGATTATTGTCAATCATCACCCGGTCAACGTAATCCTTGCCGGGTAGATAAAGCTGATCGGAAGGAATGGTCATACAACGATGCTGTAAAAGGCTGTCGGCGTCTTTGCCAAGCAACTGCGCAATATCAGTCATAGCTATGCTCCCGTAAGTTCCGATAGGGTATCGGAAGGTGAATAGTCCTGCCCCGCAGATTGCGGGTCGCAATAAGCCTGGTACTGACCGACCATTTTTGCCAACTTTAGCGCATTTTTTCGGCGCTATCTGCTGACTCGATTCACGTCCGAAAAAGTGTTAGATCGGTCAAAATTAATGCTCAATGGTATTTAAAAGGTATTATTAAATGGTATTGTCATGGCGTACCTTACCTGTCATGAAGGATTCAAAAATGAAAACGACCTTTAAACTGTCGTTCATGATGTTCGTGGAGTGGTTTATCTGGGGCGCCTGGTTCGTCCCCCTGTGGCTATGGCTAAATAAAAGCGGGTTTTCCGCCGGTGAAATAGGCTGGTCTTATGCCTGTACCGCCATTGCGGCGATCCTGTCGCCGATTCTGGTCGGCTCCGTTACCGACCGTTTTTTCTCAGCGCAAAAAGTCCTGGCGGTACTGATGTTTGCAGGCGCCGTGCTGATGTATTTCGCGGCGCAGCAAACCACCTTCGCCGGATTCTTTCCGCTGCTTCTGGCCTATTCATTGACCTATATGCCGACCATCGCGCTGACAAACAGCATTGCCTTCGCTAACGTACCGGACGTTGAACGCGATTTTCCACGCATTCGCGTTATGGGAACCATTGGGTGGATAGCCTCCGGCCTCGCCTGTGGATTCCTGCCGCAAATGTTAGGCTATAACGATATTTCCCCCACCAACATTCCACTGCTCATAACCGCCGCAAGTTCAGCGTTGCTGGGCGTATTTGCGTTCTGTCTGCCAGACACGCCGCCAAAAAGCACCGGCAAGATGGATATTAAAGTGATGCTGGGGCTGGATGCGCTGGTCCTGCTGCGCGATAAAAACTTTCTCGTTTTCTTCTTCTGTTCCTTTCTGTTTGCGATGCCGCTGGCCTTCTACTACATCTTCGCTAACGGCTATCTGACGGAAGTGGGAATGAAAAACGCCACCGGCTGGATGACGCTCGGCCAGTTCTCTGAAATCTTCTTTATGCTGGCCCTGCCCTTTTTCACTAAACGCTTTGGTATTAAAAAGGTATTATTACTTGGTCTTATTACCGCTGCGATCCGCTACGGCTTTTTTGTCTATGGCGGCGCGGAAACGTACTTCACTTACGCCCTGCTGTTCCTCGGTATTTTGCTGCACGGCGTAAGTTACGATTTCTACTACGTCACCGCCTACATTTATGTCGATAAAAAAGCGCCGGTTCATATGCGTACCGCTGCGCAAGGGCTTATCACCCTCTGCTGTCAGGGATTCGGCAGCCTGCTGGGCTATCGTCTCGGCGGCGTGATGATGGAAAAAATGTTTGCTTATCCGCAACCGGTTAACGGTCTGACATTCAACTGGGCGGGCATGTGGACGTTTGGCGCAGTGATGATTGCCGTCATCGCGCTACTGTTTATGATTTTCTTTCGCGAATCGGACAAAGAGATCACTGCTATTGACGATCGCGATATTGCGTTGACACAAGGGGAAGTAAAATGAAAGCAGAACGTATTCTCGGTGCTCTTTACGGGCAAGCGTTAGGGGATGCGATGGGAATGCCCTCTGAGCTGTGGCCGAGAACGCGCGTCAAAGCGCATTTCGGCTGGATTGACCGCTTTCTGCCCGGCCCAAAAGAGAATAATGCCGCCTGCTATTTTAACCGCGCGGAGTTTACGGACGATACCGCAATGGCGCTCTGCCTGGCCGACGCGCTACTCGAATGCGAAGGCAACATTGATCCCGAGATTATTGGGCGTAACATCCTCGCCTGGGCGGAACGCTTTGATGCGTTCAATAAAAATGTACTCGGCCCGACGTCAAAAATTGCGCTGAACGCGATTCGCGACGGCAAACCCATCGCGGCGCTGGAAAACAACGGCGTGACTAACGGCGCGGCCATGCGCGTTTCGCCGTTGGGCTGCCTGTTGCCGCCAACTAACCTGACAGCCTTTATAGCAGAAGTAGCGTTAGCCTCCAGCCCGACGCATAAATCCGATCTGGCGGTGGCTGGCGCCGTGGTTGTCGCCTGGGCCGTCTCGCGAGCGGTTAACGGCGACACGTGGCAAAGTATTGCCGACTCGCTCCCCGCCATCGCCCATCAGGCGCAGACAGCGCGTATTACCACGTTTAGCGCCTCGCTATCGGCACGTCTGGAACTGGCGCTAAACATTGTCCGCCACGCCGACGGCGTCGAATCTGCCAGCGAACAGCTCTATCAGATCATCGGCGCGGGAACCAGCACCATTGAATCGGTTCCCTGTGCTATCGCCATGGTGGAACTGGCGAATACCGATCCTAACCGCTGTGCCGTGCTGTGCGCTAACCTCGGCGGCGATACCGACACTATCGGCGCGATGGCTACCGCCATTTGCGGCGCGTTGCACGGGGTAAGCGCCATTAACCCCCAGTTAAAGCAAACGCTGGACGAGGTTAATCAGCTGGATTTTGCGCGCTATGCCGTTGCGCTGGCGAGTTATCGTCAACGGCGGGAGGCACTATGAACGGCGCACGGTTGCTGACATTATTACCGACCCTGCATACCCGGCGTCCGCTCACCGTTATCGGCGCGGCAGTGATCGATATCATTGCCGACGCCTGGACGTTGCCGCGTCGCGGAGGCGATATTGAACTGCAACAACAGAGCGTCAATGTCGGCGGCTGTGCGCTGAATATTGCCGTGGCGTTGAAACGACTGGGGATTGACGCCAGCAATGCGCTACCGCTGGGCCAGGGCGTGTGGGCGGAGAGGATTTGCCGCCGTCTGGCAAAAGAGGGATTATCCAGCGTGATTGACGCGGTTGAAGGAGATAACGGCTGGTGTCTGGCGTTAGTCGAACCGGATGGCGAACGCACGTTTATGTCTTTTAGCGGCGTGGAAAACCAGTGGAATGCGGACTGGCTGTCGCAGCTCAGGACACCGCGGGGCAGTCTTGTCTACCTGTCCGGCTATCAACTGGCCTCGTCCTGTGGCGAACCACTGATCCAGTGGCTGGAAACCGTCGACGATGTCACGCCTTTTATCGATTTTGGCCCACGAATCGGTGACATTACAGACGATGCAATGGCGCGCATTATGGCCTGCCGACCCATCGTCTCCCTCAATCGCCAGGAAGCCATCATCGCCGCGGAACGCGCCGGACTTGCGACCGATACGCGCACTTTCGGCGAAGCATGGGTAAACCGCTTTTCCGCGCCGCTGGTGGTGCGCCACGATAAAGACGGAGCGTGGTATTTTAGCGCGCAATCTTCCGGCGTTGTGCCAGCGTTTCCGGCAACCGTGGTGGATACCATCGGCGCGGGCGACAGCCATGCTGGCGGCGTGCTGGCAGGACTGGCGTCAGGCTGGTCGCTCGCGGATGCCGTACTGCTGGGAAATGCGGTGGCGAGCTGGGTGGTCGGGCATCGCGGCGGCGACTGCGCGCCCACACGCGAGGCGCTACTCCTCGCACACAAAAACGTATAGGTCGCTACGACAATAACTGATGCTGTATTCAATAGGCCGCTGCTGCTGATCGAGCGCCACCTGCTTAATCACCAGCACCGGCACTTTACCATCCATTTGAATATGCGACTGAAACTCATCATCCGGCATCCGGGCGCTGACGCGAGATCGGGTACGCTGAGGGTAAATGTGCTGGCGACGAAAATAGTCATACAACGAAATGCCAATCGCGTCGACATCATGAATCAGATGCGCGGGCACCCAGGACTCTTCAATCGATACCGCGTCCTCATCAACATAACGAATGCGTTTGAGTAAAAAGACGTCGCTGCCTGCGGGGATCGCCAGATGCTGCGCGACCTCATCCGGACAACTTACCACACGTTTGTTAACCCATAGCGTATCCGGTTTTTTGCCGCGCAAGACAACCTGCTGAGAAAATCCCCGCGCCTCTTTCAGGGAATATTCAAAGATATTATTGATTTGCGTACCGTAGCCGCGGGCGCGCGTGACGACACCCTCTTCTTCCAGCGCCTGCATCGCTTTTCGTACCGTGATGCGCGAGACGCCGGTAAGCTGGCTGAGATCGCGTTCGCCAGGCAAAATATTACCGTGCTCAAGAATACCGCTGCGCACGGCATCCTTTACCGTCTGGGCGAATTTCATGTATAGCGGCGTATTATCCGCCGCTGAAATTCGTTCATTCAGTTGCGCGATGAGCCGGGTATGCGCTTGTTCCATTTATCTTTCCTGACGACGGGTCTGTAGGCAGTATACTACCACCACGCGTGGAAATGATGTACCGGACCAATGCCCTTCCCCACTTCCAGCGTGTCCGCCTGCGCCAGCGCCGCCGAAAGCCATGCCTTCGCCTCGTTTACCGTCTCTCCCCAACAGCGATGCCGGGGCCGTAACGCCGCCAACGCCGCCGACAGCGTACAGCCCGTCCCATGCGTATTTTTGGTGTTCACACGCGGCGCGCTAAAACGTTGCTCGCCCTCACGGGTAAAGAGCCAGTCCGGGCTTTGCGCATCCTCTAAATGCCCGCCTTTCATTAATACCGCTTCACACCCCATCGCCAGTAACGCCCGCCCCTGCGCCAGCATCTCCTGTTCCGTACGCGCATGGGGCGCATCCAGCAACGCTGCGGCTTCCGGCAAATTAGGCGTAATCAGCGATACCTGCGGCAACAGCCGGACGCGTAATGTTTCTATCGCAGAGGGCGAGAGCAACGGATCGCCGCTTTTCGCCAGCATCACCGTATCCAGCACCACATTACGTACATGATGGCGCTGTAGTCGTTCCGCCACGGCCTCGACAATATCGGTTTCCGCCAGCATCCCGATTTTCGTGGTATCAATGCGCACATCGCTGAACACGGAATCAAGTTGAGCGGCGACAAAGTCCGGCTCTATCCGGTACACCGACTGTACGCCACAGGTATTTTGCGCCACCAGCGCGGTGATGACCGAACAGCCATATGCGCCCAGCGCGGAAAAAGTCTTAAGATCCGCCTGGATACCGGCCCCGCCGCTGGGATCGGTACCGGCAATCGTCAGCGCGTTAATTCGTTGCATTGGCCGCCTCCACATCCAGATGATAGAGCGCATCAAGAAAAGCAGGGATGAAGCTGCCCGGTCCTTCGCTACGCTCTGCCGCGGCCTGTCCAGCCAGTTTCATCCAGCAGCAGGCCGAAGCGACATTGTCCAGCGCGGCGCCCGGTAACGCGCAACTGGCGGCGACGACCGCCGACAACGCGCAGCCGGTGCCTACAATGCGAGTCATTAACGGATCGCCGCCAGGAATGCTCAGCGTGCGCTGACCGTTAGTGACGTAATCTACCTCTCCGGTAACCACAACGATGCAGTCTATCTGACGCGCCAGCGCCTGCGCCGCAGGCAGTGCGGCCAACGCCGCCTCGGTGGTATCTACGCCGCGTCCGCCCAGCGCCATGCCGGATAACGCCAGGATTTCCGAGGCGTTGCCGCGTATTGCCGCCGGGCGCAGGGACAAGAGATCCAGGCAAAATCGCCGACGAAATTCCAGCGCGCCCACCGCGACAGGATCAAGCGTCCACGGCGTTTTGGCATCATAAGCGCTTTCTACCGCCGCACGCATCGCGTCAGCGCGTGAGGCGGTTAAGGTTCCGACATTAACCAGCAAGGCGTTGGCGAAGGCGGCAAACGGTCTGGCCTCGACGGGATCAATCACCATGGCGGGTGAAGCGCCCAGCGCCAGCAGCGTATTGGCGGTAAACGTTTGTACGACGTCATTCGTCATACAGTGCGTAAGCGGGGAGAGCGCGCGAAAGTGTTTTAACGTATGCGCCGCAAGCGTGCGGCAGTGCAGGTCAGGCTGCATAGTTCAGCTCCTGCCCGCGTGAAGAAGGGACACGAGCAGTGTCAGACTTCCCTACGCTGGCATTATCCAGATCAGGTGGTACGGGTATTTCTCAGCCTTCACAACGAAGGGCACCCCGAGTCGTCAAGCCCCACCGTGTTAAGCGGGGTTTCGCTATTAAGCATACTGTCTGCGCCAGACAATGTAAATTTACAGCCAGCGGCGGACGATAATTTCAGCGTTATCAGATAGTTCTCAAAACCTATTCGGTTCTGGCAAACTTGCTGGCGGATATGTTGCTGCACGACGCTTTCGTTTACACTTTTTACGAAAAGGGGCGTGAGATAACAAAATAGCGCTTGTCAGATACGCCACCAGCAGAAATGATACACACGATGTTAACTGACCCGCATATGTGGAGGGTAAAAGTATGAAAAGTAAGTTGCTGCCTTGCGCGCTGTTGCTTGCAACCAGTTTTGCATGGGCCGCCCCCGCGACAACGGGCATTGATCAATATGAGTTAAAAAGCTTTATCGCCGACTTCACCCACTTCAAGCCCGGCGATACCGTTCCGCAGATGTACCGCACCGATGAGTACAATATTAAACAGTGGAAATTACGTAATCTGCCCGCGCCAGATGCCGGTACTCACTGGACCTATATGGGCGGCGCGTATGTACTGATTAACGATACCGATGGAAAAATCATCAAAGCCTATGATGGCGAGATTTTTTATCATCGATAAAAAAAGCCCCCTCATCCAGAGGGGGAAATACAGCCCCATGTTACTTTTTTATTAGCCCTTAATCACTCTATCCCCTTCAAACTGCCTTTTTGTTGACTGCCTTCACTACCCGATTCGCTCTGGATCTCGCCCTTTTGAAACTACCGCATACCACATTAAAATTTATTGCAGAAAAATTGTCATCCCGGTCACTTATTATTGTAAGTGACCGGAAGTTCATTCACCTATCGCGCCATATATCTTAAATATTTTTCATATATATTAATCGTATTTCACATAGATCAGCGCAGTCGCTTTTAGATCGCCTGGCTTTATATTGTCTCGGTCATAAACATAATAACTGGCGATAATAGGGATTGTTATCATATCACTGTTGAGCGGCGTGCCTACTTGATCCACTTTCCATAACGTTGAAGCATTACCCTGCTCTGCTGTATTTGAAATATTCACCGTTTTTCCACCGCTCTCCAGTATAAATCCGACGCCATTATTCACAGCACCACGCAACACAGAATAGCTATCTGGTATTAAATCACTGCTGGAGAGATAAACCGTCATTTTACGCGATGCTTGTTTAGCATTACCAAAAAGATTATCACACTGGAGTCGAATATTATCCGCGGCATTTTTATTACTGACCTTGCCTGTGTTATATAATTCAGAAAGCGCAATATTCGGTAGCGTGATCGTCAGATCTTCAGGTTTGCAGGTTGTCTGCTTGCGATCGTAGGACACAAACAGATCAAATGAATATAACCCTGCACCTCTAAGATAACTATTATAATCTGCGGCACAGGCATTCCAGCCTCTTCCTGCTAGCAGGCACCCTAAAAACCGCAAACCGGCCGTAAACTGAGTTGCAGAAGAAGCGCTTGTTATTGATACCACCCCGTTGATTAGGACACTGTTCCCACTACCGGCAGAAATATTTACATTCGCCCCAGAGGAAGCGGGTTCAACCGTTACCGTATAGCCCGTTGTAAACGGCATTGTGAGAGTATTATTATCTGCCCAGGCGATTTTTAACTTCAGTTTTACTGTATCATTGTATAATCCCACGATGATATCGGAAGGATCCATACGCGTTATCTTATAAGTCCCTGAACAAGTTGTATCGTTAAAATTATGGCTATAAGTTGCGGACTGATTAGGGTTAATCGTAAAATCCTCACGAATAATTAAATTATCCTGATAAGTAATTTCTCCCGTACAGGCTGCGTATGTTTCAGGTAAAATCAATAACATCACGATAAAAAGAAAGAGTTTCATTTCACCACCTCACCACTACCGACAAATATAAACTTTACTTTCATCAACCGTTTTACCAAAGGTGATTGAACATGAAAGCCCCTGCTCTTTATCTACTGGTACACTGACTTCGGGCGGAATATCATTCGTTCGAATAAATAGCTGACTACCTTGTCCAACAATGCCCACATTATGACCATGATGATCTACTACATCATAACCAAAAATAAGAGGCGAGCCATCAGGACGCTGCGCTTTAATAAACCATGGTTTACGCTGGTCGGTATCAAAATTCACTAGCACGACGGCCCCTCGGTACGGGGCGGCAACTTTACGGTTACCGCGTAATTCCGTTTCACTGCTACTTTGCGACACATCAAGCATAAGATGGTTTTCGCGATATGGCGTAAGGTTGTCATAAACCACCGTTCCTTTTTTATTGGTGGTCCGATATTTTTGGCCGTTAACGTAGGCTCCTTCAAGTCCCGGAGCCTGCATAATCGCAAAGGTATCTGAAAGCCGGCTGGATAAATTCAACCCGCCACTCCAGGCTACAACCCCACCGGAAATACTTCCGCCGGTCTGAGTATAATTAGACGACTGGCTGTAACTACCATTAAGCGTTGCAACGGGCGTATTCCAGGTTAAATTCGTCCCCGCTGTGGTCTCACTATCCTGTCGCTGATGACTAACATTCACGCCGTAATTAAATTGATCGCGACTGCCTGCCGTACCGGTTAAACCAATATTGTTTGAGGTAAATCCATCATCATCAAAGGTCGTCGAGTTCGACACATTCAGATGACGGCGCGGGGTAGTAATACCGTCCCCCCAGTCAAAGGGAATTGAAATAAACAGGTTAAAACGTTTATCTTCATTATGATCCTCGTCGTAAGTCTGACTGGCGGATAACGTATAATTAATTTTCTGGAACGTATTGGAATAGCTTATTTGATAATCTTTACTGGTGCCGCTACGTCCCCAGTAATCACGCCATAATGCACTCAGTGATACTGCGCCCCATCCTTCTGGCAAGGATTGGCTCACATTAGCTGAAAACGTATTTTTACGCCCAAAATCGTTTTGATAATAATCAGCAATATCGTATACATCATTCTTATCGCGACGATAGTTATTTTTATTATTGGCCCAGACATGATCGTTAAATGTGCGGTAATCCTGTGATGAATACCGATACGCAGCCAGACCAAACCGGGTTAATGTTTGGGTCAGGTATTTATTATAAGCAATCTGATAACTCTGACCATCAAATACATCGCCATTATCCTGTTTACTGTGCGCTCGCGTAGCGTCAAGCGAAATGGCGCCAATCCGGGTATTCCACCCCGTGCCGAGGGTAAACGCATTATAATGGTTCGATAGCATCGTACCGCCATAAAGCGTCAACAGGTTATTAAGGCCATACTGATAACTGATTTGTGTAAAATCGGCCTGATTATCGGCGCCTTCAATATGACTACGGCCGGCGGAAAAATCATACTTAGAGACGCCAGGCTGCAACATGTTCGGTACGGAAGCGTAAGGCACCAGCCAGGTATTTATCGAGCCATCCGCCTCACGCACGGTGACATCAAGATCCGCGCCACCGCCCGCGAGTTGCAGATCCGCAATGGAAAAGGGGCCAGGAGGAACCTCTTTCTGATAAACAACGAATCCGTTCTGTTCGATGGTTACCAAAGCGTTAGTCTGTGCAATCCCCTGCACCAACGGCGTAAAATTCTGTTTCGAGTTTGGCAACATTTGCATATCGCGGAACAGGCGAACGCCGGTAAATCTCACAGAATCAAAAATCTCTGACGAGGTATACTGATCCCCGGCGCGTAATGTGCCGAGGAGCTCAGCGATACCGCGCTCCAGATACAATGTGTTGCTTTTCCACTCACCGCTGCTGCCATCGGTTTTATTAAATGTGGTATCCGCATGCGCTTGCCAGCCCAACAGATTGAAACCGCTATTGAACCGAACGTAAGTACTTTCACTACTGCCAGAATTCTTATAGTCACTGTAATACTGGCTGGCATAGTAAGAAGTATAAAATGCATTGATGCCGCGATCCCAGTTTTCAGGCAATACATAACCCGCCTCGACCTCATTTACATAGGCCTGGGGAACGCTCAAATCCAGCCGAAAAACGCCAATATTAAAAGTATAGCCACCGCTTCTCACGACATCTTTTAACGCAATACAATCCGTTGCTCCCTGCGGTTGCAGACCATCGCTTATCACACCAATATTTTTCAACAACTCAGTTGAAATACACGTGCTACCGGGATCATCGGCAACAATGATATCGTATTTACCTCGCCATTGATTGTTGACATAAATATCCAGTTCGTACTGTCCCGGAATTGGCTTATTCTCATCCAGATGGAAATTTGTTGTTTTTTGATCTCTCATTCCCCCTACCATAAAATGGGTATCAAACGTTTCCGTCGCGATAGCCTGCGTTTGCCAGGTAAACAGAGTCAATAAAACAAGCGAAGCGATGGGCGTCATCCTTAGCATGATGAACTCCTGTTTATTTTACATTAATTTTGCTACTAATATAGTTACCATTATCATCAATAATCGTTACTTCATACTGGCTTGTTGACGCATATTTCATGTTAATATTTTGCGTCGATAGCGGTGGCAGCATGATAGTTTGATCATTAATCTTAGTATTTCCTGCTTTTACATCCGTCACGGTAATCCAGTTTGCAGTATCATTTTTCATGATGACAGTTTTATTACTGCGAAATAAACCAATCCGCTGAAAACTGTCTTTGGTTACGGCGGCAATTCGACTGGGGCGCCATATTAATTTTATTCGATTCTGCATTGCGAATTTAAGCACATTTTTACCGGCGTTTTCCTGGCTGTTTGGTGGAATATCAAGCACATTCAGATAAAACAGACTTTCTTTGTTGTCCGGTAAGCTATTAGGCATTTTCTTGATTTTGATCTGCTGACCAGACTCAGCGGCAACGCGCGCCACTGGCGGCGTCAGCATAAATGGCACCTGAATTTTTTCTGGCGGTAATGAAGTGTTACCGTCATCAATCCAGGACTGTACCAGCGAAGCTTGCTCGCCCTGATTCACCAATTGTACAACGACTTCTTTCTTCTCTGCCGGGTAAATCACACGCGTACCATAAATAACAATACCAGCATGCGCAGGCAAAATTATGGCAGATAATAATACTGCAGATAATATTTTCATATTTACACGGCCTTGCTTATAAAAAACCGGCGACGAACGCCGCCGGTTGAATAAATTAGTCAGTAACAACCGTTAAAGTTAGTGTTGAGCTAACATCACCAGAAGCAACATCACCGTCTAAACGCGCATAGCGTGCTAAAAAAGTCAGGTCGTATTCACCGCTGCTATTTGGAGCTAGTGTCACCCCCGTCTCTGGATCAATCTGATTATCCGTACTTCCGTAGTAAACCGCAAAACCGACACCTTTGGCAGAGCCGTTATTAAATGTGATATCGTGGCTGTCAAATTGCGTTGAAGAGAAGGTAATACGCGGCGCTACACCCTGTTGACATTTTATTTTCAACGGCATCTGAGTTTGATTAGTTACTGCGTCATAAATCTGACCCGGGGTTAAATTAATTATTTTATCCGCACCAATTTCATTCAGTCTAATTTCAGCGGTGTTCGTACCCAAAAATTGACAGGTAGTACCAACCACCTTTCCGTTAATATTCAGAACGCCTGAATCATACTCATCAGCAGCAAAAACCCCAGCGCTCATAAATACAGCAGACAATACAGAAGCAGCAATAAGTGAACGTTTCATAATCTCTTCCTTAATAAAGTAATTTCTATTTGTTAAGAGTTATTAACCCTTGCAACGAAAATTCTCATAGACAGGAAGTTATCGCAATGTAAACACGATGTTTTGTTGATTTAAAACAATTTACAGATTGCAATATAATTGCAACAAATAATCATTGCTTATCATTATTTTGTAAACTTATTAATTTCCGAAATTTACTGCCCTTAAACATAAACACAGCAAATAAAAAAGCCCATATCATTGATATCAATGATATGGGCCTGCGGAATTAATAAGAATTAGTCGTAATGATTAACAACAATCTGTCGGGTGCTATCACCAGGCACCGTGTATAGCTGCGTTGTCACACCTCTCATCGGCGTAGCGGCGGGTGTTTGCAGAGTTGAAACGTGGATAGTGTTGCCGCAACGCTGCTGCAACTGTGCGTTTACCACTTCTGTACTGCACGTTGGCGCGGTCACTTTTCCACTGATGGTTAATGTTGCGGTGTCGGAGGCAAAAACGGGTACGCTTATCCCATAAGCCGAAACTATAATTCCCATCAGCAAATATTTTTTCATAGTGAGTAATTGTTCCTCTGGTGAACGTCAAACAGTATGCAGGCCGTCCTGATGAGCAGTATGAACGTATCGATACCTTAAAACCAATTGAAAAAATAAATCAGTAGGATAGGTATGATCAATTCAAATAATGTTTTTGCCGATTATTTCAGATAAACACCTGTCTGTTTAAGCAGGAATTAACAATGCGGGGGCTATTATTTTATTAATACATTCACTGCATCAATATATATTAATGCAGTGAATGTCATATTCTCTTTGGAATACGTCAGGAGGATTACACCGCGCGGAAGGCGATTTCTCCCGGAATCACTTCACCCTGCCAGTAAAGCTGTGCCGCAACGCGATCGGCCAGTTCGCGATAGATCACGGTAAATTCGCTCTCCGGACGGCTAACCACCGTCGGCGTACCGCGATCAAGATCTTCGCGCAGACTAATATGCAGCGGCATCTGACCCAGAAGCTGAGTATGGTATTTTTCCGCCAGCTTCTGCGCGCCGCCCGTGCCGAAGATCGGTTCGTGATGGCCGCAGTTGCTACAAATATGCATACTCATATTTTCCACAATGCCGAGCACCGGCACTTCCACCTTCTCGAACATCACGATACCTTTTTTGGCGTCGATTAGCGCGATATCCTGCGGCGTAGTCACCACCACCGCGCCGGTAACAGGAATGTTCTGCGCCAGCGTTAGCTGAATATCCCCGGTTCCCGGCGGCATATCCAGTACCAGATAATCCAGATCCGGCCACAGCGTCTCCTGTAACATCTGCATCAGCGCCTTACTGGCCATTGGGCCGCGCCATACCATCGCGTTATCGTCAGTCACCAGATAGCCGATCGAGTTGGTCGCCAGGCCGTGAGACATAATCGGCGCCATATGCGTACCGTCTGGCGATGTCGGGCGCTGATCTTCTGCGCCAAGCATGGTTGGGATCGACGGACCGTAAATATCGGCATCGAGAACCCCGACCTTTGCACCTTCAGCCGCTAACGCCAGCGCCAGGTTTACCGCCGTGGACGATTTACCCACCCCGCCTTTACCGGAGCTCACGGCAATGATGTTTTTCACGCCATTAATGCCAGGCTGATTTTTGACGCGTTTCAGCGTCGCAATGTTGTACGACAGTTTCCAGTCGATCGCTTTTGCGCCTGTAATACGTAACAGATCGGCGCTGCATTGCTCTTTTAATACCTCAAACGCGCTGTTCCAGACGAACGGCATGACCAGCTCAACGTGCAGCGTATCATCCATCCAGGCGACGTGGTGCAACGCCTTAAGCGTGGTGAGGTTATGCTTCAGGGTTGGGTGCTGAAAATTCGCCAGCGTCCCGGCGACCATCGCTCGCAGGGTATCTGGTGATTTGGCCTGGGATTGTTCGTTCATCCCGACTCCTTTTGTAGTTCTGAAAAGTACGATTGTAACTTTGTAGTTTACTCCAGCGGTAACAATTATTCATTTACGGATAAATGCCCTTATCGCTTGGCGCAGTAATTACCATTTTGGTACTATCAAAGCCCTTTTTTACAACAGAAGAAGTAATACCCACTATGACTCAAGTCGCGAAGAAAATTCTGGTAACGTGCGCGCTGCCGTACGCCAACGGCTCTATCCACCTCGGCCATATGCTGGAGCACATCCAGGCTGATGTCTGGGTCCGTTACCAGCGAATGCGCGGCCATGAGGTTAACTTCATCTGTGCCGATGACGCTCATGGCACGCCGATCATGCTGAAAGCGCAGCAGCTTGGTATTACGCCGGAGCAAATGATCGGTGAAATGAGCCAGGAGCACCAGACCGATTTCGCCGGTTTTAATATTAGCTACGACAACTACCACTCAACGCACAGCGACGAGAATCGCGAGCTGTCCGAGCTGATTTATACGCGCCTGAAAGAGAACGGTTTTATTAAGAACCGCACCATCTCTCAACTCTACGATCCGGAAAAAGGCATGTTCCTGCCGGACCGATTTGTGAAAGGCACCTGCCCGAAATGTAAATCCGCAGACCAGTACGGCGATAACTGCGAAGTCTGCGGCGCAACTTACAGCCCGACCGAACTTATCGAACCAAAATCCGTGGTGTCCGGCGCGACGCCGGTAATGCGTGACTCCGAGCACTTTTTCTTTGACCTGCCATCATTCAGCGAAATGCTGCAGGCGTGGACCCGCAGCGGCGCGCTGCAGGAGCAGGTGGCGAACAAAATGCAGGAGTGGTTTGAATCCGGCCTCCAGCAGTGGGACATTTCCCGCGACGCGCCGTATTTTGGTTTCGAAATCCCGAACGCGCCGGGCAAATATTTCTACGTCTGGCTGGACGCGCCGATTGGCTATATGGGCTCCTTCAAAAATCTGTGCGATAAGCGCGGTGACACGACCAGTTTTGATGAGTACTGGAAAAAAGACTCCGATGCCGAGCTGTACCACTTTATCGGCAAAGACATCGTCTATTTCCACAGCCTGTTCTGGCCTGCCATGCTGGAAGGCAGCCACTTCCGTAAGCCGACCAACCTGTTCGTTCACGGTTACGTGACGGTGAACGGCGCGAAGATGTCTAAGTCTCGCGGCACCTTTATTAAGGCCAGCACCTGGCTGAAACACTTTGACGCCGACAGCCTGCGCTACTACTACACCGCGAAGCTTTCTTCACGCATTGATGACATCGACCTGAACCTGGAAGACTTTGTCCAGCGCGTCAATGCCGATATCGTCAAT
Organism: Salmonella sp. SJTUF15581; assembly: GCF_043356775.1. NCBI lineage: Bacteria > Pseudomonadati > Pseudomonadota > Gammaproteobacteria > Enterobacterales > Enterobacteriaceae > Salmonella > Salmonella sp. SJTUF15581. The sequence continues at coordinate 75,178 of NZ_JBEUJY010000011.1, forward strand.
AAAGTAGTCAACCTGGCCTCGCGTAACGCCGGTTTTATCAATAAGCGTTTCGACGGCGTGCTGGCGGCTGAACTGGCCGATCCGCAATTGTATAAAACCTTTACTGACGCCGCTGCGGTGATTGGCGAAGCATGGGAAAGCCGTGAATTCGGTAAAGCTATCCGTGAGATTATGGCGCTGGCCGACATCGCTAACCGTTATGTTGACGAGCAAGCGCCGTGGGTGGTGGCTAAACAAGAAGGCCGCGACGCGGACCTGCAGGCCATTTGCTCAATGGGCATCAACCTGTTCCGCGTGCTGATGACGTATCTGAAACCGGTACTGCCGACGCTTTCTGAACGCGTTGAAGCCTTCCTGAACAGCGAACTGAACTGGGATGCCATCGAACAGCCGCTGCTCGGTCACAAGGTCAACACCTTTAAGGCGCTCTACAATCGCATCGACATGAAGCAAGTTGAAGCGCTGGTTGAATCGTCTAAAGAAGAGGTGAAAGCCGCAGCCGCGCCGGTTACCGGCCCGTTAGCCGACTTCCCGATTCAGGATACCATCACCTTTGACGATTTCGCCAAAATTGACCTGCGCGTAGCATTGATTGAAAATGCTGAGTTCGTAGACGGTTCTGACAAATTGCTGCGTCTGACGCTGGATCTGGGCGGCGAGAAGCGTAACGTCTTCTCCGGCATTCGTTCCGCCTACCCGGACCCGCAGGCGCTGATTGGCCGCCAGACAGTAATGGTCGCCAACCTCGCGCCGCGCAAAATGCGCTTTGGCGTCTCCGAGGGAATGGTGATGGCTGCAGGACCTGGCGGGAAAGATATCTTCCTGTTAAGCCCTGATGACGGCGCGAAGCCTGGCCAACAGGTGAAATAAGCAACAAGCCGGAGCATGCTCCGGCTTTTTTAACCGCTTAATCCTGACTGGCATATCACCCCATCCGCGTGTTTTAACTTTTTCCTTAATAAGCAATAGCGTTAAGACTCCATATCCGGACTGCTAAATAACGGCTAAAAGTCATATTCTATCTCTCCCTGATACATTGCTATTACTGGGTTAAATTAATTCATTGAAATTATTTTAAAAACCCAATCATTATATAAAATGGAGTTTTAGATGAAAATTTCTGGCAAGTTATTGTCCGCGGCTTTGGCTTCCGTACTGGTGTTCTCTCTTGCTGGCTGTGGCGATAAAGAAGAATCAAAGACCTTTAACGCAAACCTGGCGGGGACAGAAATTTCAATTACTTACACCTATAAAGGTGACAAAATCATTAAGCAGACGTCTGAAAGTAAAATCAGCTATGCCACTGTAGGCGCTAAAACGAAAGAAGATGCCGCCAAAATTCTCGATCCGCTGAGCGCGAAATATAAAAATATCGCCGGAGTGGAAGAAAAATTAACCTATGAAGATACCTATGCCCAGGAAAACGTCTCTGTGGATATGGAAAAAGTGGACTTTAAAGCGTTACAGCAAATCTCAGGGACGATGGTGTCCGGCGATACCAGCAAAGGTATCAGCATGAAACAAACCCAGACGCTGCTGGAAGCTGCTGGTTTTAAAGAAGCGAAATAACTGGCAGGCATAATGTATTGCATCGACTGGTAAAGTCGCTCAGGGCGCTGCTTCGGCAGCGTCTTTTCTTTATGAATTCCGAAAAAAGACAGCCTCGCTGTAAGTCCCCTCGCCAAAGCCTATAATCCCTGAATTCCTGGCCACACCAATACTTAACGACAAGGAATTGTTATGCAGGTTCTACGCCTTATGGCACTGCCACTATTCGCGCTCTCTCTATCGGTTAGCATAACTGGCTGCGATCAGAAAAACGATACTCTCCAGGGAAAGCAAAATAACATGACAGCGTTTATCAAGAAGATAGCCGCTAGCAAAGAGTCAGAGGAAACACAACGCTATGCAGGTAATCTCAACGGTATTGAAATCAAGTTAACCTATTACTACAAAGGGGATATCGTTTTACGTCAAATATCTGAACATAAAATACTTTATAAAACCCTGAAAGCCAATAATAAAGAAGAGGCACAAAAAATGCTGAGTCAAGTCGGCGAAGCTTATCAGGGTATGCCGGGTTTGACTGAACGAATCGACTATTATGATAGCTATGCTACGGAATATGTGGATATTGATTTTACCCAGGCAAAAATAAGCGACCTCTGTAAATTGCCAGGATCATCAATTGACAACTGTTCCGCGTACTATCTGTCAATGATTCGCTCGCAGAAACTGTTGGAAGAGAGCGGGTATCATAGAATCAATTAGTATAATAATGCGTTTTCCCGGTCAGACAGGACGCTGCCGGGAACAATACCGCAGAATTACTTCGCCGCGTGTTCACGGGCCGCCAGACCGCGCAGAAAATAACGCATAAACTGATCGCCGCATTCGCGGAAGTTCTTATGATCCGGCGCGCGCATCATCGCGGTGATCTCTGGCATTGAGACACGAAACAACTGACCGGTAAGTATCGCCAGGATATCATCTGTTTTTAGCGAAAAGGCAATACGCAGCTTTTTCAGCACAATATTGTTGTTGATACGACGTTCCGCCGTCAATGCAGGCGCCGCCTCATCTTTGCCGCGTTTTTCATAAATGAGGCCATTGAGAAATGAGGACAACACGATATCCGGGCAACGCTGAAACCCCTCTTCCTCTTCTTTGCGCAACCAGATTGCAATCTGCTCCGGCGTAGCATCAACGTTACCCAGCGCCAGGATACGCGCCAGATCGGTATTATTAGCTTTTAAAATGTAGCGCACGCTACGCAGAATATCGTTACTCAGCATGAGGCCTTCGGTCGTTTCTATGGCAAAACGATATTCTAACAGTCTTTTACAGGCCAATCGCCTCTTTTAAACTTTTCAGATAGCGACGGCTTACCGGCACCGTCAGGCCGTTGCGTAAAATCAGCTCTGCCTGCCCATTATCCTCCAGCCGAATTTCCTGCAAATGGGCCATATTCACCAGAAACTGACGATGACAACGCAGTAGCGGCGTCCGGCTTTCCAGCGTGCGCAGCGTCAGCTCGGTAAACCCCTCTTTACCTTCACTGCTGGTCACATAAACGCCGCTCATACGGCTACTGACAAAGGCGACATCATCCATTTGCAACAAATAGATCCGGCTGTGTCCGGTACAGGGAATGAATTTAAGCGCCTGCTGGTTTTCCGGCAGCAACGAAACATCCTGTTTACTGCGCTCCTGACGCAGACGATGTAACGTTTTTTCCAGCCGTTTCTCCTCTATCGGCTTGAGCAGATAATCAAAAGCGTGTTCTTCAAAGGCTTTGATGGCGTATTCGTCAAACGCGGTCAAAAAAACGATATACGGGCGGTGTTCCGGGTCAAGCATTCCTACCATCTCCAGTCCACTGATACGCGGCATCTGAATATCCAGAAACAGCACATCAGGTCGCAGCTTATGTACCGCGCCAATCGCTTCTACCGCGTTCGCGCACTCCCCCACAATCTCAATGTCATCCTGCCCCTGGAGCAAAATCCGCAGATTTTCCCGCGCTAACGGCTCATCATCCACAATCAGCACTTTAATCATGCGTCCTCCTCCAGTGGAAGTCGTAATGTAATTCGGGTAAAACAGTCCGGCTCGCAGGCCACGCTAATACCATAATCATCGCCAAAGTGTTCGCGCAGACGTTTATCAACCAGACTCATCCCCAGCCCGCTACTGCCGGCGGAAGGCTGATACAGTCCCGCATTATCCTCAATATCTAACATCAAATGCTGCCCTTCGCGCCGGGCGCGAATAGCGACGTTGCCGGTATCAAGCAATTGCGACGTGCCATGTTTAATGGCGTTCTCAACAATCGGCTGTAATGTAAACGCAGGCAATTTCTGACGTGAAAGCGTCGATGGAACATCAAGCTGTACCTGCAGACGCGACTGAAAACGCGCTTTTTCAATTTGCAGATAAGCGTTCACGTGTTCAATTTCATCCGCCAGCGTGACGATTTCCGACGGGCGTTTTAAATTTTTGCGAAAAAAGGTCGACAAGTACTGCACCAGTTGGCTGGCCTGTTCGCTGTCACGACGAATCACCGCTTTAATGGTATTGAGCGCGTTAAACAGAAAATGCGGATTCACCTGCGCGTGCAACAGCTTGATCTCTGACTGCGTCAGCAACGCCTTCTGCCGTTCATACTGCCCGGCCAGGATCTGCGCGGATAAAAGCTGCGCAATACCCTCTCCCAGAGTGCGGTTAATTGAGCTGAACAGCCGGTTTTTCGCTTCGTACAATTTAATGGTGCCCATGACTCGCTGATTTTCGCCACGCAGCGGGATCACCAGCGTCGAGCCGAGTTTACACTGCGGGTGTAGCGAACAGCGGTACGGCACTTCGTTGCCATCGGCATAAACCACCTCTCCGGTTTCAATTGCTTTCAGCGTATAACCTGATGAAATGGGTTTGCCCGGTAGATGGTGATCGTCGCCAATACCAGTAAAAGCCAGCAGTTTTTCGCGATCGGTGATGGCGACGGCGCCGATATCCAGCTCCTGATATAACACCTGCGCCACCTTCATACTGTTCACTTCGTTAAATCCCTGACGCAGAATCCCCTCCGTTGACGCGGCGACCTTCAGCGCGGTAGCAGAAAATGCCGAAGTATATTTTTCGAACATGGCGCGCTTATCGAGCAAAATACGCATGAACAGCGCGGCGCCAACGGTATTCGTCACCATCATCGGCGCGGCAATATTACTGACCAGATGCAGGGCATCGTCAAACGGCCTGGCTATCAGTAAAATGATCAGCATCTGCACCAGTTCGGCAACACACGTAATTGCTCCCGCCGTCAGCGGGCTAAACACTTTGTCCGGGCGTCCGCGACGTATGAGAACGCTGTGTACCAACCCGCCCAGCAGCCCTTCGACGATGGTGGAAATCATACAGCTCAGCGCCGTCATGCCGCCCATAGAATACCGATGTAACCCACCGGTCAGACCGACCAGCCCGCCGACGACCGGCCCGCCGAGTAGGCCGCCCATCACCGCGCCAATCGCACGGGTATTGGCAATCGAATCTTCGATATGCAGCCCAAAATAAGTGCCCATAATGCAGAAGATAGAAAACGTGACGTAACACAGAAGCTTGTGCGGCAGACGAACCGTGACCTGCATAAGCGGGATGAACAGGCGCGTTTTACTCATTAGCCACGCAATGACCAGAAACACGCACATCTGCTGAAGCAGCAGCAACACCAGATTAAACTCGTACATACCCGCAAACCACACTTCAATTAAAAGCGCGTAACATACATTGAGTACGATTAACTTTCTTTGAACTGTTGCATAAAAATATGAATTCGTGAATACGATCACTTAAACGCCGCGCCGCAACCCGCTACTTCGCGTTTTAATGCATAAAAAACAGGCAAAACTTCCTGGTTCCTAAAAGAGCGTCTAAAGTTAAACCGGGACCTCGCGAGCAAGGGTGAAACGATGGCGCTTTACACAATTGGTGAAGTGGCTTTGCTTTGTGATATCAATCCTGTCACGTTGCGCGCGTGGCAGAGACGTTATGGACTTTTAAAACCACAGCGAACGGATGGCGGTCATCGTCTGTTTAACGATGCCGATATCGACAGAATCCGCGAAATCAAGCGCTGGATAGATAACGGCGTCCAGGTCAGCAAAGTCAAAGTGCTGCTCAGTAGCGACAGTAGCGAACAACCTAACGGCTGGCGCGAACAGCAGGAGATCCTGCTGCACTATCTGCAAAGCAGTAATCTGCACAGTTTACGGTTATGGGTCAAAGAACGCGGTCAGGATTATCCAGCCCAAACATTGACCACTAACCTGTTCGTCCCGCTGCGGCGACGATTACAGTGCCAACAACCCGCCCTTCAGGCGCTGCTCGGCATTCTTGACGGTATCCTGATCAACTATATTGCGCTCTGCCTGGCGTCTGCGCGTAAGAAACAGGGAAAAGATGCGTTGGTGATCGGCTGGAATATCCATGATACCACCCGCCTGTGGCTGGAAGGTTGGGTCGCCAGCCAACAGGGATGGCGAATCGACGTGTTGGCGCATTCGCTTAGCCAGTTCCGCCCGGAACTGTTTGACGGCAAGACGTTACTGGTATGGTGCGGAGAAAACCAGACGCTGGCGCAGCAGCAGCAACTCCTGGCATGGCGCGCCCAGGGACGCGACATTCATCCCCTTGGCGTTTAAACAGCAGCTAACAAATTCGCTTTAATGTATACTCCTTTTATTAACATAAGGAGTACATAATGCGCGTAGCGAAAATCGGGGTGATCGCCCTTTTCCTGCTGATGGCTATTGGCGGTATCGGCGGCGTGATGCTGGCAGGTTACAGTTTTATTTTGCGTGCCGGGTAAGCGCGCGCGTCAGCCTTTCAAACAGGCGATCGATAATGATCGCCGCCAGCGCCACCAGCAGCGCCCCCTGGATAACATAGGCCGTATTAAAGCCGCTAAGCCCGATAATGATCGGCGTGCCTAACGTACTGGCCCCCACCGTTGAAGCGATGGTCGCCGTACCAATATTGATAATCACCGAGGTTCGGATGCCCGCCAGAATCACCGGCGCGGCCAGCGGCAGCTCAACCTGATACAACTGTTGGCGACGGCTCATTCCCATACCGCTGGCAACGCTCATCACGCTGGCAGGCACCGCGCCCAGCCCGGCCAGGGTCGCCTGCAGGATGGGCAACACCCCATACAGGATCAAGGCGATAATGGCCGGTTGCTGACCAAAACCCATGACGGGTACCGCGATCGCCAGTACCGCGACCGGCGGAAAGGTCTGCCCGACGGCGGCGATAGTCTCCACCAGGGGACGAAACTCTTTCCCACTTTCTCGCGTGACCGCAATCCCTGCGCCGACGCCCACCACGACGGCAAACAAACTTGAGATGCCCACCAACCAGAAATGGGCGAGCGCGAGGGCGGCAAAACTCTCCTGTTGGTAGACCGGGCGCGGTAAATCGGGAAACAGCGCGGCGAAGAACGGCTGGCTATAAGGCAATCCAAACAGCAGAAGCAAGAACAGAACAATAAGCCAGAGAAGCGGATCACACAGTCGTTTCACGGGGGGACGTCTCCGAAAGCAGATCGCGGAAATGGAGCGTACCGCAGGGCTCGCCCTGCTGATTCGCCACCGGCAGGACGTCGCACCGACGGGCGACAAACATCGATAGCGCATCGCGTAGCGTCATCTCTTCCACCAGCGCATCGCCGCTGAGCTGTTCATGCCGGCGTACATAATCGCCTACGCTACGTAACGAAAGCAGCCTTACGCCCAGCTCGCTGCGGCCAAAAAACGCCTGCACGAAATCATTTTCCGGCGAGGTCAGCATAGAAAGCGGCGATCCCTGTTGGATAACGTGGCCCCCGTCCATCAGCACCAGATGGTCGGCGAGGCGTAGCGCCTCGTCGATGTCGTGCGTCACCAGTACGATAGTGCGTCCCAGTAGCTGATGAATGCGGGTCATCTCCTGCTGCAATGCGCCGCGCGTTACCGGATCAAGCGCGCCGAAAGGCTCGTCCATCAGCAATACCTGCGGATCGGCAGCCAGCGCCCGCGCAACGCCGACCCGCTGCTGTTGCCCGCCGGAAAGCTGATGCGGATAGCGATCGCGCAGCGCGCTTTCCAGACCCAATAATGCCATCAGTTCATCAATACGATCGTTAATCCGCGCACGCGACCACTTTTGTAGTTGCGGTACGGTGGCGATATTTTGCGCCACCGTCCAGTGGGGAAAAAGACCGATAGACTGAATGGCATAGCCCATGCGACGGCGCAGTTCAAGCACCGGCAGGCTGCGGATCTCTTCCCCGGCAAAACGGATCGTTCCGCTATCATGCTCTACCAGCCGGTTAATCATCTTCAGAGTGGTCGATTTTCCCGAGCCGGAGGTGCCAATTAACACCGAAAAGCTGCCTTCGCTAAAGTGCAAATTGAGGTCGCTAACAGCCTGTTGATCGCCGAAGGTTTTACTGACATGGTTAAATTCAATCATCGGTTGCTCCCTTCAAAAACGCGATCCATAAATCAAACAGCGCGTCGATCACTACCGCCAGCGCAATCACCGGAATGACGCCCAACAGGACTAAATCAATGGCGCTGCTCAATAGCCCCTGAAACACCAGCGCGCCGAAACCTCCCGCGCCAATCAGCGCGGCGACGACGGCCATTCCCACTGTCTGGACCATGACTACCCGCAGGCTACGTAAAAAGACCGGCAGCGCCAGCGGCAGTTGCACATGCCTGAAGCGCTGGCCGCTACTCATTCCCATTGCTCTTGCGCTCTCCAGCACATCGCGCGGCACCTGATTGAGCCCGGCGACCACGCCGCGCACCAGCGGCAATAACGCATAGAGCACCAGCGCTATCAGCGCAGGCGTCATGCCGGTTCCCGCGACGCCGAATTCGGCAAGCCACGGAAACTGTTTCACCAGCCCGGCCAACGGCGCAATCAGCAGGCCAAACAGCGCGACGGAAGGAATAGTCTGGATCACATTCAGCACGGTAAATACCGGCCCCTGGCGTGAGGCGGAAAAATAACACCAGACGCCCAACGGTAGTCCGATCGCCAGCGCCGGCAGCACCGTGCCCGCCAGTAACATCAAATGTTGCACCAGCGCGGCATCGAAAACATCCTGGCGGTTGGTATACTCTTTCAGAAGCGAGAGGTTGTCGAACGTGCCTGAAAACAGCAGCACCAGCGGGACAATGACAATTTGCGCGTGCAGCAACCAGCGCCACAGCGGCCCAGTGGTAATACGGCGGATCGCATCGCTACAGGCCAGCAACATCAGACCGAGGCCCAGCCACAATCCACTTCCCAGACTGGTACGCGCCAGCGGACTGCCCTCCTGCGCCAACTGGGTCGCCGCCCTGCCGACTCCCCACAGCATGACAATAAAAAGCGTCTGCGCCATCATCAGCGTCAGTACGCTACCGCGTTTACCGGGTACAAAGCACAACGTAAACAGCGCGCATCCCGCGCCAGTCAGCATCCAGATGGTCGCCGGCCAGATCTCCCATAACTGGCGCCCCTCGCCGCTCACCAGACGATTCGGGGCGTAATTAATGAAAGGCAGCGCGACAGCAAGCAGGGTCAGAACAACCAACAGCAACAGCACACGATTAACCGTGATTTTTTTGGCAGCATCACTCACAGATTACTTCACCCACCCTTTTTGTCGGAGGTAATCTGCGGCGACTTTTTTCGCATCCAGCCCTTCTACGGCGATTCTGGCGTTCAACTGTTGCAGCGTTTTCTCATCAAGGCTGGCGAAAACGGGCTGCAGCCAGTCGGCTATCTGCGGATAGGCCTGTAACACCGATTCACGTACTACCGGCGCGGGCGCATAGATAGGCTGGACGCCTTTCGGGTCGCTCAGGGTTTGCAGACCCAGCGCGGCGACCGGGCCGTCGGTGCCATACGCCATCGCGGCGTTAACGCCGGATGTTTGTTGCGCGGCGGCTTTGATCGTGACCGCCGTATCGCCGCCCGCCAGCGACAAGAGCTGGTTCTGATTCAAGGTAAAATCATAGGCTTTTTCAAATGCCGGCAGCGCATCCGCCCGTTCGATAAATTCCGCAGACGCCGCCAGTTTAAAAGTGCCGCCCTCTTTCAGATAACGGCTGAGATCGGCAAGCGAGGAGAGTTTATTTTTTTCCGCGATGTCCTGGCGTACCGCGATGGTCCAGGTGTTGTTGGCCGGCGCAGGCGTCAACCAGACCAGCTTATTCTGCTCCGCATCCAGTTTTTTGACTTTCTCAAAGCCTTGCTTTGCATTTTTCCATGCCGGATCGTTTTCATCTTTAAAAAAGAACGCCCCGTTACCGGTGTATTCCGGATAGATATCCAGCTCTCCGGCGGTAATCGCGCCACGAACGACTGGCGTCGTCCCGAGCTGAATTTTATTGACCGTTTTAACGCCGTGGCTTTCCAGTACCTGCAAAATCATGTTGCCGAGCAGCGCGCCTTCGGTATCAATCTTTGACCCGACCGTCACGGGTGATGCCGCCTGTAGAGGTAAACTCACCGTCGCCAGCAACGCCAGCGAACTTACCCATAGCTTTGAGATCGTCATGATGCTTTCCTCATCCTTTTACGGCCTTTTTCAGAGACTTGAGAAAAAAGCATAGTTGAAAAGTCTGCGTTTAACCTGGGATTTTCCGGCAGTTTAAGTGACGTGGCAGGCAATAAAAGGGGGGACAGGAAAAGTCATTGCCAGACAGGGCGCTGCTATCGCGCCCTGTTGACGGCAGGCTTACAGTAGCTCGAACGATCCTTGTTTAACGCGAGCGGAATCCACGCCGATAAAGACGTTGAACTTGCCGGGTTCCGCGTCATATTTCATCTGCTGATTCCAGAACTTCAACGCCTCGATATCAATCGGGAAACTCACGGTTTTACTTTCGCCGGGCTTGAGGGTGATTTTTTCAAAGCCTTTTAATTGCTTCACCGGGCGGCTCATTGACGCCGTGACATCCTGTAAGTACATCTGGATGACCGTTGCCCCTTCGCGTTTACCGGTGTTCGTGACCTCTACGCTGGCCGTGACTTTGCCGTCGCGTTGCATTGTCGGTGAGGAGAGCGTGACGTCAGACACCGTAAATGTGGTGTAGCTCAGACCGTAACCAAACGGATAGAGCGGGCCATTCGCTTCGTCAAAATAACGTGAGGTGTATTTGTTTGGCTTTTCAGGATTATACGGGCGTCCCGTATTGAGATGGCTGTAATAGACCGGAATTTGTCCCACCGAACGCGGGAAGGAGATCGGCAGTTTGCCTGACGGGTTGTAATCGCCAAACAGCACATCGGCAATGGCGTTGCCGCCTTCCGTCCCGGCAAACCAGGTCTCCAGAATCGCATCGGCCTGTTGATCTTCTTTTACCAGCGCCAGCGGTCTGCCGTTCATTAATACCAGTACCAGCGGCTTACCGGTGGCTTTCAGAGCGGTGATTAAGTCGCGCTGACTCTGCGGAATGGTGATATTGGTACGGCTGGAGGCTTCATGCGCCATCCCCTGCGACTCGCCTACCACCGCGACCACCACATCGGCCTGTTTCGCCGCCTGCACCGCCTCATCAATCATCGCCTGCGGTGAGCGCGGATCGATTTTCACTGCCTCTTCATACAGGTTTAAGAAATCGACGATATCTTTATCGTTAGTGATATTCGCCCCTTTGGCATAGAGGATCTTCGCCCCGTCGCCGACGGCATTTTGAATACCCGCCAGCACCGTCACCGACTGATTCGCGACCCCAGCAGCAGACCAGCTTCCCATTACATCACGTTGACTGTCGGCCAGTGGCCCAACAACGGCAATGGTGCCCGATTTTTTCAACGGCAGCGTTTCCAGCCGGTTTTTCAGCAGTACCACACTTTCCCGCGCCACTTCCCGCGCCTCTTTACGATGCAGGCGGCTTTCGGCATTGGTGTCCACCGGGTCGCTCTCTTTCGGCCCCAGATGGCTATAGGGGTCGTTAAACAATCCCATGTCATATTTTACGTTGAGCACATGGCGCGTCGCGTCGTCCAGTTCCGCCATCGTCACTTTGCCCGACTTAATCAGGCCCGGCAGATATTTGCTGTAATACTCATCCGCCATGCTCATATCCACCCCTGCCTTTAGCGCCACGCGCACCGCATCTTCCGGGTCGGCCGCGGTGCCGTGTTTAATCAGTTCTTTAATAGCGCCGTGGTCGGAAACGGTAATTCCCTTAAAGCCCCACTCATCGCGCAGGACATCTTTCAATAGCCAGGAATCTGACGTCGCAGGCGTGCCGTTCAGCGAGTTCAGCGCCACCATCACCGCGCCGCTCCCCGCATCCAGCCCCGCTTTGTATGGCGGCATATAGTCATTAAACAGACGCTGGGAACTCATATCCACGGTGTTGTATTCTTTACCGCCTTCAACGGCGCCATAGGCGGCAAAATGTTTCACGCTGGTCATCACCGAATAGCGGTCCGCCGGGCTTTTGCCCTGCATCGCTTTCACCATGGTTTCGCCCATGATGGAGGTTAAATATGTATCTTCGCCAAAGCCTTCGGAGGCGCGTCCCCAACGCGGATCGCGGGAGACATCCACCATCGGCGCCCAGGTCATATTCAGACCGTCGTCCGCCGCTTCATACGCCGATACGCGTCCTACGGTTCTTACCGCATCCAGATTAAAAGAAGAAGCCAGACCGAGGCTTATCGGGAAGACGGTTCGCTGGCCGTGTACCACGTCATAGGCAAAAAAAAGAGGAATTTTCAGGCGGCTCAACGCCATCACCTGATCCTGCATTTGACGGATATCCTGGCGGGTGACGGTATTGAAAATCGCCCCTACCTGCCCGTCTTTGATCATCTCGCGAATCGCTTCTTTCGGGTTATCAGGGCCGACGCTAATCAGACGTAACTGACCAATTTTTTCATCGACAGTCATTTTCTTGAGTAAATCCGTGACGAACGCGTCGCGCGCTTCGGGCGTCAGCGGGTGATTGCCAAACAGGTTTTCCGCCAATGCTGGCTGCATCGCCAGACTCACAGCAACACCTACTGAACATAACCATTTCATGTTGAGTCTCTCTTTATCTTTATCCCGACGAGGCGGTAAAAACAGAATAAAAACCGCAGTTTGCCATAAGCCTAAACGCGAGAGGAGAAGAAAGCGAAGGTTATTCTCCTAATTTTCCGCACAGTCGAATACGCAACCGCCAGCAAATGGTATCAAGGCGGCAAATGAATACCACCAACACAGAGACAATTTGAATGAGAAAGCGTATTGTCATACCAAGCGCTATGCTTAACGCTGATATTTTGTCCCACCACAAGGAGTGGAGAATGTCTTCCATAACAATGACTGATAATAAAACGTTCCTGAATGAGCTGGCCCGCCTGGTAGGCCATTCTCACCTGCTGACAGACCCCGCCAAAACCGCCCGCTATCGCAAGGGTTTCCGTTCCGGTCAGGGCGACGCGCTGGCCGTTGTTTTCCCGGGTTCATTACTGGAACTGTGGCGTGTGCTCAACGCCTGCGTTAACGCTGACAAAATTATTCTGATGCAGGCCGCCAACACCGGTCTGACGGAAGGCTCCACGCCGAACGGCAACGACTACGATCGCGATATTGTGATTATCAGCACCCAGCGGCTGGATAAGCTGCACTTACTGGATAACGGCCAACAGGTTCTGGCCTGGCCCGGTACGACGCTCTATGCGCTGGAAAAAGCGCTTAAACCGCTGGGCCGTGAACCGCACTCGGTGATTGGTTCGTCGTGTATCGGCGCGTCGGTCATCGGCGGCATCTGTAATAACTCCGGCGGCTCGCTGGTGCAGCGCGGCCCGGCCTATACCGAGATGTCGCTCTTTGCCCGTATTGACGAGCAAGGCAAACTGCAACTGGTCAATCATCTGGGTATCGATCTTGGGCATACCCCGGAGCAGATCCTGAGCAAGCTGGATGATGAACGGATTAAAGATGAGGATGTGCGTCACGATGGTCGTCATGCGCACGATCACGACTATGTGACACGGGTACGAGATATCAACGCCGATACGCCCGCCCGCTATAACGCCGACCCGGACCGTTTGTTTGAATCTTCCGGCTGCGCCGGAAAACTGGCGGTTTTTGCCGTTCGCCTTGATACCTTTGCAGCGGAAAAAAATCAGCAGGTTTTTTATATCGGCACCAATCAGCCCGCAGTACTGACTGAAATCCGTCGGCATATTCTGGCGAACTTCGACAATCTGCCAGTGGCGGGAGAATATATGCATCGCGATATCTACGATATTGCGGAGCAGTACGGTAAAGATACCTTTCTGATGATCGATAAACTCGGCACCGACAAGATGCCATTCTTTTTCACGCTAAAAGGCCGAACCGATGCGATGCTGGAAAAAGTAAAATTTTTCCGTCCGCATTTCACCGACCGCGCGATGCAGAAATTCGGCCATCTGTTTCCCAGCCATCTGCCGCCGCGAATGAAAAACTGGCGCGATAAATATGAGCATCATCTGCTGTTAAAAATGGCGGGAGACGGCGTCGCAGAAGCGCAACGCTGGCTGAATGAATTTTTTAAATCCGCTGAGGGCGGTTTCTTTACCTGTACGCCGGAAGAAGGCAGCAAAGCCTTCCTGCACCGCTTCGCCGCTGCTGGCGCGGCGATTCGTTATCAGGCCGTACACGCTGATGAAGTGGAAGATATCCTGGCGCTGGATATCGCCCTGCGCCGCAACGATACCGACTGGTTCGAGCATCTGCCGCCGGAAATCGACAGCCAACTGGTACATAAACTCTATTACGGCCACTTTATGTGCCACGTTTTTCATCAGGACTATATCGTGAAGAAAGGCGTCGACGTCCATGCGCTGAAAGCGCAAATGCTGGAGCTGTTGCAGGCGCGCGGGGCACAATACCCGGCGGAGCACAACGTTGGACATCTGTATAAAGCGCCGGAAACGCTGACGCGTTTTTATCGGCAAAATGACCCAACCAACAGTATGAACCCCGGTATCGGCAAAACGAGTAAGCGGAAATTCTGGCAGGAAAATACGCCCGACGAAACGCATTAACACCGTGCGGTTTACCGTGAAGCCCGGCGGCGCGATGCCTGCCGGGCCTGCGGCGACTTAATCGTTCTGTGCGGTTTGCGCTCCGGCACTGGCGCTGGCTGCCGCCATTTGCGCGGCTTTTTGCTTTTTATAGCTCAGCGCGGCAGCCGGAACGGGCATGACTTTACCGGTTTCAATCCATGTACGCAGGCGGCTGGCGTCCGCAAAGTGGGTATATTTGCCGAACGCGTCCATGACCACCAGCGCGACCGGTTTGTTATTGATCACGGTACGCATCACCAGGCAATGCCCCGCCGCATTGGTAAAGCCGGTTTTCGTTAACTGGATATTCCAGTTATCACGGTAGACCAAATGGTTGGTATTGCGAAATGGCAGCGTATACGCCGGATGCGAGAATGTCGCCATATCTTCGCGCGTGGTGCTTAGCTGGCCAATCAGCGGGTATTGCTTCGTGGCAATCAGCAATTTTGTTAAATCCCGCGCGGTCGAGACGTTATGAATCGACAGCCCCGTCGGCTCAACGAAGCGGGTATGCGTCATGCCCAACGCTTTCGCCTTCGCATTCATCGCTTTAATAAACGCGTTATAACCGCCGGGATAATAGTGCGCCAGGCTTGCCGCCGCACGGTTTTCGGATGACATCAACGCCAGCAGCAACATATTTTTGCGGCTAATTTCGCTGTTCAGGCGCACGCGGGAGTAAACCCCTTTCATTTCCGGCGTCTGGCTGATATCGACCTTCAGTATTTCATCCAGCGGCAATCGCGCGTCGAGCACGACCATCGCCGTCATTAATTTGGTTATCGAGGCAATCGGACGCACCAGATCCGGGTGGTTCGAATAGATCACTTTATTGGTGTTGAGATCAACAATCATTGCGCTACCGGAGGCAATCTCAGGTTGAGACGCCGCGGTTGTCGCTGCCGTTTTCGCCACAGCCTGCGGGGCAAAAGGAACGGCCAACATCAGAGCAAGGCTCAGGAATGAAGCTCGGAATTTCAGCATGATGAGATTTCTGATAATGATTCACGCGCGTCGTAACGCACACCGCCTGAGCTAAGATTATACTCAAGCTAGCAGTGGCATCATAGCGGCACGCCAGCGTTGCCGCTACAGAAGAATCGTCAGCAAATGCTGCATTGCTGGCTTTTGCGCCAGCCCTTTTTCGCATCAGAACAGGCGGTAGCCATATCCCCACAGGATCACGGTGATCGCCAGCAGCACCTCCAGGACCAGTACGCCGATAGCGAGCGTCGAACTGGAGAAGCTTAATCCCTCCTCTCTATTAATGTTAAGGAAAGTCGGAATACCCAAATACAGCAAATAGCCGGTGTAAAAAAGCGCGACAGCGCCGACCAAAGCGCATAGCCATACCAGGGGATAGAGCGCCACCAGACCACTTAAAAACAGCGGCGTCGCGACATAGCCGGCAAAAACCATACAGCGCGCAAGCGATGGCCGTTGCGGATAGTTTCGCGCCATCCACCAGATGACGCGTCCCATCACCGCGACGCCCGCCAGCATCACGCCGTAGAACAAGACCGCCAGCGCAAAAGCGGTAAACAGCGAGAGTTGTAACACGTTGCCGTCGCCAAAATTCCAGCCGATTTGCGTCGTGCCGATAAAGGCGCAGACGACGGGAATCGCCGCCATCAGCAAAACATGGTGCGTATAATGATGCGAAACGGTTTCGTTTTCGCTTTTGATCACCTGCATTTCCCGATCGGGATGGGAAAAAAGCCCCCATACATGGTTCATACTGCCCCCTTCTGCTGCCTCAGATGCCAGTATGTTCAAGTATAATTCAGTTTCTGGTTATTTTATGAGCAATGGCAAAATAGTCTCCGGCAAAACGTCGGCTTTGCCGCGCACGCCTCTTGCCAGGGTGTATGCTTAATGCCGGAGGTGGTTTACGCATGGATATCAACACGCTTATTACGCATTATGGATATGCGGCGCTGGTTATCGGCAGTATGGCCGAAGGTGAAACCGTTACCCTGTTGGGGGGCGTCGCGGCGCATCAGGGATTGCTCAAGTTTCCGCTGGTGGCGGCGGCCGTCGCGCTGGGAGGGATGATGGGCGATCAGCTACTTTACCTGTTAGGACGATGCTATGGCGGGAAGATCCTGCGTCGTTTCCCGCGTTATCATACGAAGATTCGTCGCGCACAGAAAATGATCCAACGCCATCCGTATCTGTTTGTGATCGGCACGCGTTTTATGTACGGCTTCCGGGTGGTTGGCCCGCTGCTGATTGGCGCCAGCCGCCTGCCGCCTAAAATTTTTCTGCCGCTGAATATTGTAGGCGCGCTGATCTGGGCGCTGCTGTTTACCACGCTGGGATATCTTGGCGGCGAGGTGATCGCGCCATGGCTGCACGACCTCGATCAGCATCTCAGGCACGGGGTCTGGCTGATTCTGGCCATCGTCCTGGTAGTGGGCGTGCGCTGGTGGCTGAAAAGACGCGGCAAAGCGGAGGCCCGTTAAACCCGATGGTATCCGGATGGCATAACGCCGCCATCCGGCACCCGGCGTTTATTTGGCGTTGAATTGCGGATTCGCCAGCATAAATCCGCCGTCGACAATCAGCGACTGACCGGTGGTATAGCTTGCTCCTTCCGAACACAGCCAGGCGACGAGGCTGGCTATTTCATGCGTAGAACCCGGTCGGGCAATAGGGATCGAGGGTTCCGATCCCGGCTCAATGTCGCTGTCATCCATATCATTCATCGGCGTGGCGATAGCGCCTGGCGCGACGGCGTTGACCAAAATATGATGTTCAATCAGTTCCAGCGCCATGGATTTAGTCAATCCCCCCAGCGCATGTTTCGCCGCGGTATAGGCGCTGGCTTGCGGAAGCGGCGTATGCTCATGGACGGAGGTGATGTTGATAATACGCCCTCCCTCTCCTTGTTTAATCATATGCCGGGCGGCGATCTGCGCGCAGAGAAACGCGCCATCGACATCCACGGTAAAAATTTGCCGCCACTGCGTAAACGGCATATCAATAAACGCGGATTTGGTCATCGCCCCGGCATTATTGACCAGCACGTCAACGCGCCCCAGGCGCTGGATAAGATGTTCAATGGCCTGCGCGCCCTCGGGTAACTGGCTCAGGTCAAGATGAATGGTCTCTGCCCGCACACCAAACTGCGCTGCTTTTTTCGCCGTCTCCTGCGCGCCGCGTTCATCGGAATGCCAGGTGATACCAATATCAAAACCGTTTTGTGCTAATAACAACGCACACGCTTTGCCAATTCCCGAATCTGATGCCGTTACAATTGCGACTTTGGTCATATTCCTCTCCGGATGAATCATACACAGCCTAAGTATAGGAACCCTGTCTGAATCATCCGGAAAAATCAGGAATGATAACCGCCGCCCAGCGCGCTGGTAAGCTGAATAGAGGCATCCAGCCACTGGCCCTGCAACAGCAAGCCGTTACACTGCTCGCGCAGTGCCGGGATTTTGGCCTCGCTCACGCGGGAACCCGCAATAATACCGGCATTAAAGCGCGCTTGCGCCAGACCGACCACACGCTGCGCGTCATGCTCAATCTGCTGCTGATGCTGATTTTTCTGCGCCAGCGTCTCTACCTGACTGGCGGCGCGCGCCACATCATTAACCGCATCTACCACCGCTTTGTTGTAGTTGGCGATAGAAAGGTTGCTTTGCGCTTTGGCGATATCGAGGTTGGCATTCAGCCTGCCGCTGTCGAAAATCGGCAGCGTCAGCCCGCCGGTAATGCCATATTGCTGTGCGGAATGGCGGAACAGATCGCTAAGATGTAACGCATCCTGCTGTAAAAAAGCCATCAGATTGATATCGGGATAAAACGCGGCCTTCGCGGCGTCAATGCTGCTCAACGAGGATTCAATGTACCAGTGCGCGGCCTGTAGATCCGCCCGGCGCGCCAGCAAAGAATAGCCCAGTTGCGACGGTAACTGGCTTTCAACGGCGGGGAGACTCACCTGACGCAGCTTGAGCGCCGCCGATTGCGTATTGGTTAACGCGCTGAGCCGCGCTTCAATCACCTTCATTTTACCGTTAACGTCATTCAGCTGCTGCTGGGTTTTGCTGGCGTCGATATCGGTCTCGACCCCTTCAACAGAAGAAGTAATGCCGTGTTGATACAGCTCCCGGTTTACCGTCACCACATTTTGCTGCTCATGCTCGATTTGCATCAGCACATTTTTCAGCGCCGCCTGCGTCTGCCACTCCCAGTAGAGTCGCGCCACGCCGCTTGCCAGCAGTTGTCGGGTCTGCTCCTGCTCCGCTTCGCGCGCTTTGACCGCCCCGATCCGCGCGGTAACTTCAGCGCGGTTTTTCCCCCATAAATCCAGATCCCAGCCCGCCGTCAGGCCGAATGTACCGTTGGTATACCACGGCCCGGTCGTTCCCGCCGCGGGGTCGGTAATCGCGAATGGCCCCATCAGCCCTTCCGCGGACATTCGCTGGCGCTCAATGTCGGCAGAAAAGTCGAGCTGCGGGCCGTCCTGCGCCTCAACCGCTTTCGCCTGCGCTTCCGCCAGTTGAATACGCTGTTCAGCCACCTGCATATCCGGCGAATGCTGTATGGCATTATCAATCAGCGCGTCAAGCTGCGCATCGTGATACGCCTTCCACCACTGGCTATCCGGCCAACCGTTTTTCAATGCCGCCGGCAGGCTGGAATCAACATGAGAAGAGGGCGTCTGCTGGGTCAGCGACTGGCGGGTATCGTGCATGGGGGCGCAGCCCGCCAGCAAAATAAAAAGCGGTAAGCTCGCTGTCGCGGCAAGGAAAGAATTACGATTCATGGAGGTGTTCTGATAAAAAAAGGTGCGCAGAGAGTACGTCTTACGGCGATCTATTTTTTAGTTACGCGTGGCAATACATCATCAGACAACAAAAGACATATTTTGAAATTTATATGATTAGCAAATAATTTCATCTGATACATTTTTTGATGTAATGATTCAATGTAAAGCCCCATTAACCCGTTAATAAATGAACGATTTTGCTGCAATACGCGCCAGCAGCCTTCATGAGTTAAACGTCGCCGCGCCCAACAAAGCAGCAGATGGCTTAATACTTTCCTATACTTTGTTTGTATTTACCAATAAAGGGACAAACAATGAAAATTCTTCTATGGGCAATCTTAATTATTTTTCTGATTGGGCTGTTGGTGGTAACGGGCGTGTTTAAGATGATTTTCTGATTCCTGCGCCGGGCAGCGATAGTATCTGCCCGGCACACGTTCTGGACGCTGTAGAGATTAGATTTTAATATCCTGAATCGCCCGCGCAATCTCGGACGAACGATTTAACGCCCGAATCGACTGAAAGAGTTCCGTCGCCTCAATATATTCCTTACGTAAATATCCTAACCACTGTTTAATACGCGCGACATGATATAAACCGGTATCGCCCTGCTTTTCCAGTCGGGTATATTTTTGTAATAACGTCACTACTTCCGGCCACGACATACGCGGCTCGTTATACTTCACCACCCGACTCAGGTTAGGAATATTTAACGCCCCACGGCCGATCATCACCGCATCGCAGCCGCTGGTCGCCATACATGCCTGCGCGCTCTGCCAGTCCCAGATTTCGCCATTCGCGATAACCGGAATAGTCAGACGCTGGCGTATTTCGCCGATCGCCTGCCAGTCGATATGCTCGGCGCGGTAGCCCTGCGCTTTGGTACGACCATGCACCACCAGTTCACTGGCGCCGGCCTGCTGCACCGCATCGGCGATTTCAAATTTTCTATCGCCGCTATCCCAGCCGAGACGCACTTTTACCGTCACCGGCAGATGCGACGGTACCGCGGCCCGCATCGCTTTCGCGCCCTGATAGATGAGTTCGGGATCTTTGAGCAATGTCGCGCCGCCGCCGCTGCCGTTCACCACTTTTGACGGACAGCCGCAGTTCAGGTCCACGCCATACGATCCCAACGCCGTCGCCCGCGCGGCGTTTTCCGCCAGCCACTGCGGATGCTGGCCCAGAAGCTGAATACGCACCGGCGTGCCGGACGGCGTGCGGCTGGCGTGATGCAACTCCGGGCAGATGCGATGAAACACTTTTACCGGCAGCAGCTGATCCACCACGCGCACAAATTCGGTGATGCAGAGATCGTAATCATTCACTTCGGTCAGCAGCTCGCGCACTAACGCGTCGAGCACGCCTTCCATCGGCGCCAGTAAAACACGCATATCGGTATCCACAGCAAAAAAAGAGGCGCTATCATAACGCCTCTCTGCGATGAGCAAAACTTTTTGCCGGGTGGCGGCGCAAACGCTACGCTACGTCACGTAAGGCGCTCAACGCGGCTCAAGACAGTTATCTTCTTTCCAGCCGTACAGCCATTCGATACCGCGATAAAACGCCTCCTGCGATTTCCCTTTCCACAACAGATTACGCACCTGACGCTCCACCCCGGCGGCGTGATAGAGACGTCCCATCTCGCGGGTAGACCAGACGATACGCGCCGTGCGGGGAATACGCACCGACTCATACAGCGCAAATGCCTGCTGCGCGTCGCCGTCGCAGCGTTCCAGCGCTTTGCCCAGCGTGACGGCGTCTTCCAGCGCCATACAGGCGCCCTGGGCCATATATTGCGCCACCGGATGCGCGGCGTCGCCCACCAGAGTGATACGCTCGGTTCCCCATTTTGCGACCGGCTCGCGATCGGCGGTCGACCAGCGGCGCCAGGAGGTCGGCTTATCCAGCATCTGGCGCGGGCGGGGATGAATGCCGGCAAAATAAGAGAGCACCTCTTCTTTACTGCCGTCTTTCACGCCCCACTCTTCTTGCTGGCGGCTGTGGAATGTCACCACCAGATTGTACTGTTGGCCTCCGCGCAGCGGATAATGAACCAGGTGACAATGCGGGCCTGCCCACAGCACCGGTGCGTTAATACGTAAATCGTCCGGCATATCGTCGCAATCAATCACCGCCCGATAGACTACATGCCCCGTTACGCGCGGCGCGTCGCCGAGTAAACTTTGCCGCACGACCGATTTAACGCCGTCGCAGCCCACGAGAATATCCGCCGTCCAGCTATTTCCCTGCTCATCAAACACCGTAACGTCATCCGGCGTCTGGCGGATATCGACAATATGGGTCGAGGTACGATACTCCACGCCAGGGTGCGTCAGCACCGCTTCCCATACCGTTGCATGAATATCTACCCGGTGAATTACCGCATACGGCCCGCCAAAATGGTCGCGGAACGCCTGCCCGGTTTCAATGCATACCACTTCTTCGGCATTCACGGCATCCATCATGGTAATGTGATCGGTAAACACCGCACGCTGGCGGGCAACATCGCCCACACCGAGACTATCCAGCGCCGAAAAAGCGTTCGGCCCAAGCTGAATACCCGCGCCAATCTCGCCAATTTCGTGCGCTTTTTCCAACAGCATGACTTTTATTCCCTGGCGCGCCAGCGACAGCGCGGTCGCCGCGCCGCCGATTCCGCCACCTACAATAATTGCGCTTGTCACGTGAGTCATGGTCATTCTCCTTTTCAGGCCGGGATTTTATCTTGTTGATTTTCCGGCGCGGCGGCAATAAACGCCGGTAGCTGTACGCAGGCGTCATAAACGGCTTTACAGCGCGAATAGCCTGATAAATCGCAGCCCATCCTGAGCGCATTCGCCCACTGAGGAATCAGGCAGCAGTCCGCAAGGCCTGGCGCGTCGCCCACGCAGAATCGTCCGGACTGACTTTTACGCAATAGCTGCTCTACCGCGCTTAACCCTTGCTGTATCCAGTGGGCGTACCAGCGTTTTTTATCCTCTTCGCTAACCTTCAGCTCATCGGTCAGGTAGCGCAACACGCGCATGTTATTGATTGGGTGTATATCGCAGGCGATAGCGTAGACAATTTCCAGCGCCTGGCTGCGCGCCGGGTCGCTCGTCGGCAGCAGCGGCGTTTGCGGAAAATGTCGGTCCAGCCAGTCGACGATGGCCAGCGATTGCCCCAACGATTCGCCGTCATCAGTGACCAGCGTCGGCACCAGGCCTACCGGATTCATCCGTCGGTAGGCCAGCGCATTCTGCTGGCCGATACGAATATTGACGCCCACCGTCTGGTAATCAATCCCCTTTAACGCCAGCGCAATACGTACACGATAAGACGCCGAACTATTAAAGAAACTGTACAGCTTCATCGTTCACCTCAGACAATTTTCACAGCAATCGGCGTCAGACCTTCTACGTTCCCGGTGATAACATCCCCTTTCACCACTGCGCCCACCCCCTCTGGCGTACCGGTGAAAATCAAATCGCCTGGCTGCAATTCAAAGAAGCCGGACAAATAGCTGATGGTTTCATTCACCGACCAAATCAGATGACGAATATCGCTGCGCTGATGGTCTTCGCCGTTAACCTGTAGCCAAATAGGGGCGTTATCCACATTATGCGTTTCAGCGGCTTTGTGTAATGGCGCAATGGGCGCGGAGAGATCGAACGCTTTGCCAATTTCCCACGGGCGTCCCATCTGACGCATTTCCATCTGACGATCGCGACGCGTCATGTCCAGACCGGTGGCGTATCCCCAGACATATTCATGGGCTTTTTCCAGCGGGATATCGCTCCCCTTTTTACCAATCGCCACCACCAGCTCAATTTCATAATGGTAGTTATCGGTCTGCGCCGGATACGGCAGTTCCAGGGTATCCCCCGCCGCTACCGGGACGACAGCGTCCGCTGGTTTACAAAAGAAGAACGGCGGTTCGCGATCGGGATCAAAGCCCATTTCACGGGCATGGGCGGCATAGTTGCGACCCACGCAGTAAACGCGACGTACCGGAAACTGCTCATCACTGCCCGCCACGGGTACTGTTACCGGGGCCTGCGGCTGGAATACATATTTGGTCATGTTCTCTCTCCCTAATTAATAACGTGCTTCGCGGAACAGCCCCAGGGCTTCCTGAACCGGCTTGTCCGAAAAGCTGAATAACACCGTGTCTTCGCTGCTGCGAAACGACACCTCATGCCAGGTCGGCGCCACAAAAATGTCTTTTGCGGAAAAATGAAAAGTTTCGTTGCCGATAGTGACCTGCCCTGCCCCTTCAACGACGTGGTAGATAGTGCTGTCGGTGCTCCGCGCCACACGCGAGGCAAAGCCTTTTGGCAGCAATTGCAGGAACGCGCCCATTGACGGCATCGGATAACCGCCGGTGACGGGATTAACGTAACGCAGCTTGTAGCCTTCCCACTCATCCGGATCGCCCATACGGGTCAGATCGTGCAGCGCCTCGCGGCTGCGGTCGTAACGGTAGTTGAAAATCGGCGACGAGTTCCCGCGCTGGTGGCGTAGCGGCAGCATATTCGCTGCATAGCGCGGCAGATAATCGCCCTCTTTTCGCGTCACCGGCTGCTGATCTTCGGGATAGTCTTCCGCAAAACCACAGCCCAGGAGGTTGACTAACGGCAGATCCAGACCATCCAGCCATACCACCGGCTCTGACCCCGGATTACCATGATCGTGCCAGCGCCACTGCGGCGTCAGGATAAAATCGCCGGTATGCATTGGCGTGCGCTCGCCGTCCACCGCGGTAAATGCGCCTTTACCTTCGACGATAAAACGCAGCGCCGACTGGTTATGGCGATGACTCGGCGCGACTTCGCCGGGCAGGATCAGCTGTAAACCAGCATATAAGGTCGCCGTGATCGACGACTGACCGCGCAATGCCGGATTTTCCAGCACCAGCACCCGGCGGATCGCCTCTTTCGCGCCAATGACATTGCCGCTTTCCATCAGTAGCGGACGAATTTCCTGATAATTCCAGTAGGCCGGCGCGCAGTTGGCGTTTGGCGTCTGCGGTACCAGGTGATGTAACGATTCCCACAGCGGCGTCAGATTCTGCCCGGAAATATGCTGGTAATACTGCTGACGGCTATCTTTTACGTTCTGATTTATTTCAGACATGGAGATTCTCCTTATTCGTTTACGACGCTGGCACGCGGCAGGTCGTCAGGTACAGAAATCGAAAGGCGGACAACCACCGTCAGCAGGGTAAGCATTACCGCGCTGATAGCCGCCGGAATAGCAATGACAAAAAACAACGTATCGAAAGAGAAATTGAGGGCCATCATCATGCCGCCGGAGAGCGAACCGACAATCGCCCCGCAGCGTCCAATGGCGTTCGACCAGCTCACGCCCGTCGCCCGGCTTTGGGTGGGGTACAGCGTCGCCGTCAGAGCATTAAGCCCGACCTGGGAACCGCTAATACCGATGCCGGTACCAAAAATCGCCAGCGCCATCAGCCAAAGGCCGTTTTCGCTCAGGCCTATCATGACAATGCAAACCGCGCCCAGCGCATAGCTCACCGCCAGTACCCGGAACGGGTTAAGCCGGTCCATCAACACGCCGAGTAACAGCGCGCCAAGCGTGCCGCCAACCTGGAATGCGGCAGTCACCCACGACGCCTGTTGCAGATCAATACCTCGATGGTTAAGTAACGTCGGCATCCAGCTGGAAAGCAGATAGATAATGAGCAGGCTCATAAAGAACACCACCCATAACATCAGGGTAATGACAAGCTGTCGCCCGGCAAAAAGCTGGCGAATACTGCCTTTGGCGATGGCTGCCGTCTCATGCAGAAAGAATTGCGTATCGTGATAGCGCTCGCCGGTAATGGCGCTGACCGTCCGGGCGACAACGGCTTGCGGTAGTTGGCGACGTACCTGCCAGCGGGGAGATTCCGGCAGCGCGAACAGCAAGCCGAAAAACAGCATCAAAGGCAAGATGCCGCCTAACGCCAGAATTCCGTGCCAGCCAATCAGCGGCACCAGTTGCGCGCTCACAATCCCGCCCATCGCCGACCCCAGGGTAAAACCGCAGAACATCAGCGTGACCAGCGCTCCGCGTCGACGAGCGGGAAGGTATTCCGACGTCATGGTGATGGTATTCGGCATCGCTCCGCCCAGTCCCAGACCGGTTAAGAAGCGCAGCAACACCAGGGTTTCTATATCCGGCGAGAAAGCGGAAAGCAGGCTCAATGCGCCGAATAGCGCCACGCAAAGCTCAATGACCCGCTTGCGGCCAAAACGATCCGCCAGCGGCCCGCATAGCAGCGCGCCGGCCGTAAGCCCCAGCAGCCCTGCGCCAAACAGCGGCGCAAGTTCGCTGGCGCTTAGCTGCCAGTGAGTACGAATATCCGGGGCGATGAAGCCAATCGCGGCGGTGTCGAAACCGTCGAGCATAACTACCAGAAAACAGCAGATGATAACGCGCCACTGCATTTTGCCGACGGGCGCGGCATCAATAAGGGCTTGTAGATCACGTCGTTGAGTCATAGCTAATGCCTCAGTGCAGGGAGATAGATGTTGTTTTTATGTTTGCTATGTTACGAGTTTGTAGAGTGAGCGATAAAATGTACAATGGCTTTTCAGGCAGAGACATAACCTGGAGGTTATAGCGAATGGCGAACTGGGCGCAGAAATTGAAATTACATCACCTGCAAACGCTGGTTGCGCTGGGCGAACAGGGCAACCTGACGCACGTCGCCCGGATGATGAATATCTCCCAGCCGGCGCTATCGAAGTGGTTATCTCAACTCGAAGATGAGATAGGCATCACGCTTTTTGAGCGCCACAGTAAAGGGCTACGGCCCTCGGAAGGCGGTAAATTACTGCTCCAGCACGCCCAGCGCCTAATTAACGATCTGGAGCGTTCACAGTATGAAATCGCCCGTTTCAAGCAGGGCGGCCTGGTTGGTAGCCTGAAGATCGGCTGTTCGCCCGTGGCGACTGACTGCGTATCACAGGCGATTCTGAGCCTGCTTAACGAAATGCCGACGCTGCATCTGAATATTGAAGAAAAGGTAATGACGCCGCTGCTGCACGATTTGCTTGCCGGTCAGGTGGATGTGGTGGTAGGGCGTGTCGGCGGCCGCGCCCTGCAACTGCCGCTTAATTATCAGGTACTTTATACCGAGCCGGTCTGCTTTGTGGCGCGTCCGCACCATCCGCTGGCCGCGCGAGCGCAGATCGCCTGGAGCGATCTGGCGCACTGGCGGTGGATAGTCTGGCCAACCGGCACCCCTATTCGCATCAGTATTGATAACGCCCTCGTCGATAATGGCGTCATGCTCCCGGAAAACACCATTGAATCGGCGTCAATGAACGTCAGCACCAATTTGCTGCAAAGCAGCGATATGATCTCTATTCTTTCTTTACGGCTGGCGCAACGCTATGCCAGCCAGGGGCAACTGGCGATTTTAAACTTGCCAAAAATTGAGCAAAAAGGCAGCGTAGGGATGTTCTGGCGTAAGAATGAGACGCCGTCTTTGGCCCTGAGTCGCTTTTTGTATTTTTTAGCCCAGGTTTAACGCCGCCGACCAGGGGCATTGCCCGATGTTCCTGCTGTCTATACCCACTATGCTAAGAATTCATGATGTGATCGGTAGCACGTTTTAACGTTTAATTGTATGATGAATCCATCTCATCAAGGGCTTTAAACATGAGTAAGTCACTGAATATTATCTGGCAATATATACGCGCTTTTGTATTGATTTATGCCTGTTTGTACGCAGGCATTTTTCTTGCATCACTGCTTCCTATCACTATTCCCGGCAGCATTATCGGGATGTTAATTCTGTTTGTGTTGCTGGCGCTGCAAATTCTGCCGGCAAAGTGGGTTAACCCCGGCTGCTATGTGCTGATTCGTTATATGGCGTTGCTGTTTGTGCCGATTGGCGTCGGGGTCATGCAATATTTTGATTTACTGCGCGCGCAATTCGGCCCGGTGGTGGTCTCTTGCGCTATCAGTACGCTGGTCGTTTTTGTGGTCGTAAGCTGGAGTTCACATCTGATACACGGTGAGCGTAAAGTGGTTGGGCAGAAGGGAACGAAAAAATGATGACATATATCTGGTGGTCGTTACCGCTGACGCTGGCGGTATTTTTCGCCGCCCGCAGACTGGCGGCGCATTTTAAAATGCCGTTGCTGAATCCGCTGCTGGTGGCAATGGTAGTCATTATTCCTTTTCTGTTGCTGACCGGTATTCCCTACGAGCACTACTTCAAAGGCAGCGAAGTACTTAACGATCTGCTGCAACCGGCGGTGGTGGCGCTGGCCTATCCCCTTTATGAACAGTTGCACCAGATTCGCGCGCGTTGGAAATCCATTATTAGCATCTGTTTTGTCGGCAGTCTGGTAGCGATGATTACCGGAACATCCGTTGCCTTGCTGATGGGCGCAACGCCTGAAATCGCGGCATCGGTACTGCCTAAATCCGTGACTACGCCTATCGCGATGGCGGTGGGCGGCAGCATCGGCGGCATCCCCGCGATCAGCGCGGTATGCGTAATTTTTGTCGGTATTCTGGGCGCGGTGTTTGGCCACACGCTGTTAAACGCGATGCACATCCGTACTAAAGCCGCACGCGGGCTGGCAATGGGGACCGCCTCACATGCGCTCGGTACTGCGCGCTGCGCCGAGCTGGATTACCAGGAAGGCGCGTTTAGCTCCCTGGCGCTGGTGATCTGCGGCATTATTACCTCGCTGGTAGCGCCCTTTTTGTTTCCGCTCATTCTGGCGGTAATGCGCTAACGACGGGACAAAAGACCGGGTTAAAATTTGCGATACGTCGCGCATTTTTCATTTAAGTTTCACAAGTTGCATAAGCAATGAGATTTAGATCACATATTAAGACATAGCAGGCCCGTAAACTACGGTTCCATTACATTGTTATGAGGCAACGCCATGCATCCACGTTTTCAAACTGCTTTTGCCCAGCTTGCGGATAATTTGCAATCAGCGCTGGCCCCTATCCTGGCGGACCACCATTTTCCCGCCATGCTGACCGCAGAGCAGGTCTCGACGCTTAAAAATACGGCGGGACTGGACGAAGACGCGCTGGCTTTCGCACTGTTACCTCTGGCGGCGGCCTGCGCCCGTACCGATTTGTCCCATTTTAACGTCGGCGCGATTGCGCGCGGCGTTAGCGGCAACTGGTATTTCGGCGCGAATATGGAGTTCCTGGGCGCCACCATGCAACAAACTGTGCATGCTGAACAAAGCGCGATTAGCCACGCCTGGCTACGCGGCGAAAAAGGGCTCGCCGCCGTCACCGTTAACTACACGCCTTGCGGCCACTGTCGCCAGTTTATGAACGAGCTGAACAGCGGTCTGGATCTGCGCATTCATCTGCCGGGCCGCGCGCCGCATACGTTACGCGATTATCTGCCTGACGCTTTCGGGCCAAAAGATCTGGAGATCAAAACGCTGCTGATGGACGAGCAGGATCATGGCTTTACGTTAACGGGCGATACGCTAACGCAAGCGGCGATTACGGCAGCCAATAAGAGCCATATGCCTTATAGCCACTCACCGAGCGGCGTGGCGCTGGAATGTAAAGATGGCCGTATTTTCACCGGCAGCTATGCGGAAAACGCCGCCTTTAACCCTACGCTCCCCCCGCTGCAAGGCGCGCTAAACCTGCTGAGTCTCAATGGCTATGACTATGCGGATATTCAGCGCGCGATTCTGGCGGAAAAAGGCGATGCGGCATTAATTCAATGGGATGCCACCGCCGCAACGCTGAAAGCGTTAGGTTGCCATAATATTGACCGCGTCCTTCTCGGCTAAGCAAATGTGCCGGATAGCGACGCACTGGCGTCTTATCCGGCCTGACTCTCCTCTCCCGCGACCCGATACAAGGGAAATCATGCTGAAAATCTCCGCAATCAGACGGCGGTTTCTTGCGCTACGTCTTCGGGTACAGTAGCCTGATCGTACTTTCATCCTGGTATCGAGTTTCCTGCATGTTAAAGCGCGTGTTTTACAGCCTGTTGGTCCTGGTAGGCTTGCTGCTGTTGACGGTGCTTGGCCTCGATCGGTGGATGAGCTGGAAAACAGCGCCCTATATCTATGACGAGCTACAGGATCTCCCCTACCGCCAGGTTGGCGTCGTGTTAGGGACAGCCAAATACTATCGCAAGGGTGTCATTAATCAGTACTATCGTTATCGTATCCAGGGCGCGTTAAACGCTTACAATAGCGGTAAAGTCAATTACCTGCTGCTCAGCGGCGACAATGCCCTGCAAAGCTATAACGAACCGATGACCATGCGCAAAGACCTTATCGCGGCGGGCGTCGATCCTGCGGACATTGTGCTTGATTACGCTGGCTTCCGTACGCTTGACTCCATTGTGCGTACCCGCAAAGTGTTTGATACCAACGACTTTATTATCATCACTCAGCGCTTCCACTGCGAACGCGCCTTGTTTATTGCGCTGCATATGGGCATTCAGGCGCAGTGTTACGCGGTACCTTCGCCCAAAAATATGCTGACAGTGCGCCTGCGCGAATTTGGCGCCCGCTTTAGCGCGCTGGCGGATCTCTATATTTTTAAACGCGAACCGCGTTTTTTAGGCCCGCTGGTACCTATTCCCACGCAGCATCAGGTGCCGAATGACGCCCAGGGGTATCCGGCCGTTACGCCGGAACAATTGCTTGAACTGGAAAAGAAAAAAGGGAAATGATCATGGATGTACAGACGATATTTGTCATATTAGCCTTTCTGCTACTCCCGCTTTTTTGCTTCCGTGAGGCCTGGAAAGGCTGGCGAACCGGCGCGGTAGATAAAGTTGTCAAAAATGCGCGAAAACCGGTTTATGTCTATCGCCATGCCGATCCCGTACAATATTGGTCTTATCTTTTTCTTTATACCGGTTGCGGTTTTTTATTTACTGGAATGATTATTTATCTTCTTTTTTATCGTTAATCTATTTATTATCCCTTTAAAATTGAGAATAGTTATTATTATGATATAAGGAACAAATGCTGTTTTGCATTCTGGTTTCATTTTTTTGTGAATTCTTTCACAGAATACCCTTCTTTCAATGCTTAGGCTGGCGGTAGATTTTGGATCATTAAAACGCGTTATTTGCGTTTCGCCTTAATTTATTCAAGCATTAAGGAAGATTATATGCCGCAACAAAATTATCTGGATGAACTCACGCCTGGTTTTACGCCATTACTGGCAATAAAAGAGGCTTCCCGTTGTTTATTATGTCACGATGCGCCCTGTAGTCAGGCTTGCCCGGCGCAAACCGATCCGGGGAAATTTATTCGTTCTATTTACTTTCGCAATTTTAAAGGCGCAGCGGAAACTATCCGGGAAAATAATGCGCTTGGCGCCGTCTGCGCCAGAGTCTGTCCGACGGAAAAATTATGCCAGCGCGGATGTACACGTTCCGGAATAGATAAACCTATTGATATTGCACGCCTGCAACGTTTTATTACCGATTTTGAACAGCAGACTGCCATGCAGATTTATCAGCCCGGGAGTAAAACACGCGGGAAAGTCGCGATTATTGGCGCGGGTCCGGCAGGTTTGCAGGCAAGCGTGACGCTCACACATTTAGGCTATGACGTCACCATTTACGAAAAACAGCCGCAGCCCGGCGGATGGCTGCGTCACGGCATCCCGGCATTTCGTCTGCCGCAAAGCGTACTCGATCAGGAAATTGCCCGCATTGTAGAAATGGGCGTCAATATTAAATGTAATTGTGACGTGGGCGGGTCGCTATCGCTTGCGCAACTCAAAGCCGAATATCGCGCCGTGCTGATGACCGTCGGGATGTCCTGTGGCTCTGATTTACCGTTATTTGAGCAAGCCAGTCACGTAGAGATTGCCGTTGATTTTTTACAGCGCGCCCGTCAGGCCGACGGCGATATTAGCGTTCCGCGTAGCGCATTAATTATTGGCGGCGGCGACGTAGCGATGGATGTCGCCAGTACGTTAAAAATTCTCGGCTGCCCTTCCGTCACCTGCGTGGCGCGGGAAGAATTAGCCGAATTCCCCGCCAGCGAAAAAGAATTTACCAGCACGCAGGCATTAGGCGTATCGATTATTGATGGCTTTACGCCTGTCGCCGTCAGTGGAAATAAAGTGACCTTCCACCATGTACGCCACTCAGGAGAACTGACGCTGGAAGCGGAAAATATTATTTTGGCCGTGGGGCAGCACGCGCGACTGGATGCCTTTGCGGAGATAAAAGCGCAGCGTAATATTATCGACACGCACAATTATCAAACCGACGACCCGGCGATCTTTGCCGCTGGCGATATTGTTAAAGGTGATAAGACCGTCGTTTATGCGGTAAAAACCGGAAAAGAAGCCGCTCAGGCTATTCATCATTATTTAGAGGAGGCCTGCTCATGTTAACAAAAGATTTGTCTGTTACCTTTTGCGGCGTTAAGTTTCCCAATCCGTTTTGCCTTTCTTCTTCTCCGGTAGGCAATTGTTATGAGATGTGCGCCAAAGCCTATGATACCGGCTGGGGCGGGATCGTTTTTAAAACCATTGGTTTTTTTATTGCCAACGAAGTCTCTCCACGTTTTGATCACCTGACGAAAGAAGATACCGGTTTTATTGGTTTCAAAAACATGGAGCAAATTGCTGAGCATCCGCTGGAAGAGAATCTGGCCGCCATTCGACGGCTAAAACAGGATTATCCGGATAAGGTGCTGATTGCTTCCATCATGGGGGAAAATGAGCAGCAGTGGCAGGAACTGGCGCGTCTGGTTGAAGAAGCCGGCGCGGATATGATTGAGTGTAACTTCTCTTGCCCGCAGATGACCTCGCACGCCATGGGAAGCGATGTAGGGCAAAGCCCGGAGCTGGTTGAAAAATACTGCCGCGCCGTAAAACGCGGTTCATCTTTGCCAATGCTGGCGAAAATGACGCCGAATATTGGCGATATGTGCGAAGTCGCGCTGGCCGCTAAACGCGGCGGAGCCGACGGTATCGCCACCATCAACACCGTGAAATCCATTACTAACATCGACCTGAACCGCAAAATCGGGATGCCGGTGGTTAACGGTAAATCCAGTATCTCCGGTTATTCAGGAAAAGCGGTGAAACCCATTGCGCTGCGTTTTATCCAGCAGTTGCGAATGCACCCTGAACTGCGCGATTTCCCGATTAGCGGTATCGGCGGCATTGAAACCTGGGAAGACGCTACCGAATTTCTGCTGCTGGGCGCGGCGACCCTACAGGTGACGACAGGCATTATGCAATACGGTTATCGCATTGTAGAAGATATGGCGAGCGGCCTCAGCCACTATCTGGTCGATCAGGGATTTGCCTCATTACAGGAGATGATCGGGCTGGCGAATGGCAATATTATCCCGGCGGAAGACCTGGATCGCAGCTATATCGTCTATCCGCGGATTAATCAGGAGAAATGCGTCGGCTGCGGACGTTGCTATATCTCCTGCTATGACGGCGGTCATCAGGCGATGGAGTGGGATGAACACAGCCGCACGCCGCATTGCAATACGGAAAAATGCGTCGGTTGTCTGCTGTGCGGTCATGTCTGCCCGGTCGCCTGTATTGATTTAGGCGAGGTCAAATTTAAAAAAGGCGAAAAAGAACACGCGTTAACGCTGTAGCTCGCGGTATGAAGCCCGGCGCGCAGTTTCGCTGCGCCGGGTTATCTGATAAGCAAAGTAATAGGTCTGGATAACTACTTCTTACGCGCGTATTTCAGCGAGTCCAGCGCCACGGCGAAAATGATAATGCCGCCTTTGATAATGTACTGCCAGTACGGGTTTACCCCGATATAGGTCAGGCCATAGTTGATGACGGTAAAGATAATGACGCCGGTCACCACGCCGAAGACCGTCCCCACTCCGCCGCTAAACGATACTCCCCCGACAACGCACGCGGCAATCGCATCCAGTTCATACATAAAGCCGAGGTTGTTGGTGGCAGAACCAATACGCCCTGCTTCCAGTAAGCCGCCGAAGGCATAAAACACGCCGGAGAGCGCATAAATCATCAGCAGGTTCAGCGCCACGTTTACGCCAGAAACTTTCGCCGCCTCCGGGTTGCCGCCAATAGCAAAAATGTTTTTACCAAAACGGGTCTTATTCCACAGCACCCAGACAAACGCTACCGCAATCAGAGCGTAAAAGGTGATGTATGAGAGCCGGAAACTGCCCATCGCCACAAAGCCCTGTGCAAAGGTGGAAAAGCCGCTGTCAAAGCCGGAAATGGGCGAAGCGCCGACAAAGTCATAGTAAAGGGAGTTGATCCCATAAACGATAATCATCGTGCCAAGCGTGGTAATAAACGGCGTCACGTTCAGGTAAGCAATGATGATGCCGTTCACCAGGCCAATCACCGCGCCAATCGCGCAGACAATCAGGATGACCAGCGCAATCGGCATGGTCGCCATTTCCGGAAACACTTTATTGGCGTTTTCCATTGATTGCAGTAATGTTGCCGCCACGACCGCCGCCAGCCCTACCTGACGCCCCGCCGACAGGTCTGTCCCCTGGGTGACGATGAGTCCCGCCACGCCCAGCGCGATAATAATACGTACCGAAGATTGCGTCAGAATATTACTTAAATTCAGCAAACTTAAAAAAGTCGGGTCCTGGAAAATAATAATCGCCAGCAACACTAAAAGAACGACGTAAATTCCGCCCTCTTTCAGCCAGGTCAAAAAGCTTTTCTTGTTTAACGCACTCATAAGGAGCCCCTGATCTTAAAGGTGCAAAGAAGCAAGACGCAAAATTTCGTTTTGCGTTGTTGTTTTAGTATCGACAATGCCGGAAACGAGACCGTTACTCATCACCAGGATACGATCGGTAATCCCTAACAGCTCCGGCATTTCAGAAGAGATAATGATGATCCCCTTGCCTTTTTTCGCCAGTTCCGCAATAAGCTGATAAATTTCAAATTTTGCGCCGACATCAATGCCGCGGGTCGGTTCGTCCAGCATTAATATTTCCGGCTGCGTCAATAGCCAACGACCAATGATCACCTTTTGCTGATTGCCGCCGGAAAGTGAACCAATTTGCGTGCGATGCCCCGGCGTTTTTACCCGCATGGAATCAATGACCCATTGGGTGTCGCTTTTCATCCGGGAATTATCCAGTAACCCCACTTTATTTTTATAATTACGGATATTCGAAATTAATGAGTTAAATCCGATATCCAGATAGGCGTAAATTCCGGTGGAACGACGCTCTTCCGTCACCAGCGCAAAACCGTGGTTAATCGCTTCGTTCGCAGTGTGATTATTAATTTTCTTGCCATGTAAAGTGATTGTCCCGGACGACTTCTCACGAATGCCAAACAGCGTTTCGACGATATCGGTACGCTTTGCCCCAACCAGACCGGCAATGCCCAGAATTTCGCCCTTGTGCAAATCAAAGGAGACATCGCGAATGGAAGGCTGGCGTAGCGAGGTCAGGTGACGAACCTCCAGGATCACGTCGCCCGGCTTATTTTCTTTATCCGGGAAGCGCTGGTTTAGGGAACGCCCGACCATCATCGCAATGATCTTATCCATATCCAGCCCTTCCAGCGGCTGGGTGGCAATCCACTGACCGTCGCGCAAAATAGTAATTTCATCGCACAATTGAAAAATTTCTTCCATTTTATGCGAGATATAAACAATTCCGCAGCCGCGTTCTTTCAGCTTGCGAATAATGGTGAACAGATGATTAACCTCTTTCTCAGTTAACGATGAGGTCGGTTCATCCATAATAACGATCTTAGCGTTATAGGAAAACGCCTTCGCAATTTCGATCATCTGCATTTGCGAAACGGATAACGTTCCTACGCGCGCGCGCGGGTCAATATCGATATCCAGTTCATCAAATATCGCTTTGGTATCCTGGTACATTTTATCCTGGTCGACAAACATACCTTTGGTGGGATAACGTCCCAGCCACATGTTATCCATGACCGAACGTTGTAATACCAGGTTTAACTCCTGGTGTACCATCGAAATCCCATTCTCCAGCGCTTCTTTCGCCGAATGGAAGTCCACTTCTTTTCCCTGAAATACAATGCTGCCGGAATCTTTTTGGTAAATACCGAAAAGACATTTTAATAATGTTGATTTGCCTGCGCCGTTTTCGCCCATTAATGCATGAATAGAGTGCGGACGAACGTTTAAGTTGACATTATCAAGCGCTTTCACGCCGGGAAATGATTTGTTAATGCCACGCATTTCCAACAAATATTCACCCGACGACGGAGAAATCGTGCTGCCCATAATGATACCCTGTCGGCCTTTTTAATTATGACTATCCGCGCCGGATGGCAAAAGAAATACGTTATCCGGTCTGCGGCACGTCATCCTTCCACGGTTTCAGGGCGCAACAAAATTGCGCCCACAGACGGAAAAGTTATTTTTGGGTAAATTCGCTCAGATTGTCTTTGTCCACGCCGACATAAGGCACGCGCACGATTTTGTTCTCAATCTTCCAGCTGGTGCCGTCAGCCGCGCCCTTGCCTTCGGCGAGGTTTTTCGCCAGATCGAATGTCGCTTTCGCCTGATTGTTGGCGTCATTCAGTACCGTACCGGCCATCGCGCCCGATTTCACCAGCGCCAAAGCTTCCGGTAACGCATCGACGCCAAAGACCGGAATCGACGATTTATTATGCGCTTTCAGCGCCTCTACCGCGCCCATCGCCATCGCATCGTTATTCGCGATAACCACTTCAATCTTGTTAGCGTTCGGGCCAGACAGCCAGGCATCCATCTTATCTTTTGCCTGCGCGGTATCCCACATGGCGGTGTCTAACGCCAGTTGCTCGGTCTGAATACCTTTATCATTTAACTCTTTCACCACATACGTCGTACGGGCTTCAGCATCCGGGTGCCCCGGCTCGCCTTTCAGCAGAACATACTGAATTTTACCGTCTTTATTCAGATCCCAACCCTGATTCGCCTGCCAGTGTTTGGCAATCAAGTCGCCCTGAATCACACCGGATTCTTTAGAGTCAGTCCCGACATAATACGCCTTGTCATAGCTGTCCAGCGCTTTGCGGGAAGGCTCTTTGTTAAAGAACACCACCGGCACATTTTGCCCGCGCGCTTTCTCAATCACCGTACCGGCGGCTGCCGGGTCGACCAGGTTAATCGCCAGAGCTTTAACCCCTTTCGCCAATAAAACGTCAATTTGATCATTCTGTTTAGATTGATCGTTTTGCGAGTCATTCATCAGTAGCTGAACATCCGGCGCGGATTTGCCATCTTTTTCAATAGCCTTACGCACCACGGACATAAAGTTATCGTCATATTTATAAATCGTCACGCCAATACGAGTATCAGCCGCGTGCGCGTGCGCGCCGAATAACAGACTTGCCATCACGGCAGAAAGGGTCAGTACCTTCTTATTCATGGTAGCTCCGGTTTTATTATGTAGGGTATAGCGTAAAAAAATGCCCGGCTGTTCAGCACGTTAACGCGTGTTACTGAACGCCGAAGCGTATTTAGAGCCTATCCCACCAGGCGTTATTGGCGCAGCCAGTTTGGACACGGACAGCGCGCAAAAACCGGAGCGTACACGTAGTACGTGAGGTTTGACTCGCTACGCTCGCCCTTCGGGCCGCCGCAAGCGGCGTTCAAAACGCTAACGCGTTTTGGCGAGCACTGCCCAGGTCCAAAATGGCAAGTAAAATAGCCCTAATGGGATAAGCTCTTATTCAACTCTTTATTTTTGTCCGGTAGTCGCGGGATATTGTGATAACGGTTTTTATAAGCGAAATACCCCAGCAAAACTGACAACTAACTGTTACACGTTAGTTACAGTGCGACAAACGTTGTCATCATAGCTATCACAATGTTAATAAACTGTGAATTTACTCACAGATTGAAAACGGTTACATGCGGGGCGTAATCAGTTAGTGATCAGTACCGCATTCTGTCGCCATGCCACCGAATGGCGCCGTACCAGGGTCGGCATGAAGCAGTGCGTCGCCGTGATATCCAGCGTGCCTGCAGCCCCCTGTAACGCCAGCTCGGTCGCGATTTTCGCCATAGAAGCAATAGGATAGCGCACGGTAGTCAACTGAGGATCGGTATAACGAGCAATAGGGATATCGTCGAAACCGATGACAGACAGATGCAAGGGAATGGCGATGCCGTTATCTTTTAACGCCGTCAGCGCGCCCGCCGCCATGTTATCGTTATAGGCAAATACCGCCGTCAGTTGCAGATTGCGTCCCAGCAACTCAACCATTGCCGACTCGCCGCCTTGCATGTCCGGCGTGCCGGTGCCTATCCAGCTCTCCGACGCAGCAATCCCCTGCTCTTGCAGCGCGTGTAACCACCCTTCTCTGCGCATCGCGTCATCTTCAATACGGTGGCTGGAGGCCAGGTAGCCGATGCGTTGATGTCCATTATTCAGCAACATTCGGGTCGCCATTCTGGCGCCGCTCACATTGTCGAGACAGACACAACGATGCGCATAACCCGGCACGATACGGTTAATCAGCACCATACCGGGGATCTGATCCATAAAGTCGCTCAGCTCGCGATCGGTTAAGGCTTTTGAGTGAACAATCAATGCGTTACAACGCTGACGGATCAAGACTTCAATCGCATGGCGCTCTTTTTCCGCCTCATGATAACTGTTGCCAATGAGAACATATTTCTGGTGCTGCTGCGCGACCAGATCTACGGCTTTCACCAGAGCGCCGAAAAAGGCATCGGAAACATCCATGACCACGACGCCGATGGTGTCGCTCACCTGGGTGGCCAGCGCTTGCGCATTCGCATTTGGTCGATATCCCAGCAGGGTGACGGCCTGCATAACGGCGTCACGGGTGTCGGGACTGACCAACGCGCTGTTATTCAGTACGCGGGAAACGGTCGCTACAGACACGCCAGCCTGGCGCGCTACATCACGAATGGTGATCATATTCACTGCCCTGTTTGAGTTCAAAAATGCTCACAAATGCCCCGTTAGCAGGCGGCTATTTTGTCAGCACCCTGCCCAGGGCTGCGTGAGAAACATCACAGGGATGGAAACGGTTACAGCCATTTTGTTAATGAATGTGATCCAGATCGTTATCTGAGCGATCCTGACGCGCGCAACGTGAGTTGACGCCATAACCACTCGACCGGTCCCTGTCGCCAGAAACGTAGCCAGATGACGGAAAAGAGAAGGTTTATTGCCCATACCGGAACGACAAAGAACAAGAGTTCCAGTCGATTGAATTTCATAAATAAGCCAAACTGATAAAACAGTGTGGTACAGATGATCGTCTGCAGCAGATAATTGGTCAGCGCCATTCGCCCTACGCAGGCAATGGCAAGCGTCAGTCTGCATCGGCTAAGCTGCGGCCAGAAGCCAAACATCAGCGCGGCATAGCCCAGCGTTTGCAACGGCGCGCTCAGTTCGCGCGGCGCCTGCAATAAGAAGGCGCACCAGCGGTACGCCCAGTCCAGCCGCCATTGTAAAATGACCGCAGGCAGGTTGATCATTAGCCCTAACGCCACCAGCAGAACCCCGGTACGGCGATAGTGCCGCAGACTGTACTGACCTTTCAGCCAGCCGCTACGCATTAGCGCGGCGCCCAGCAGCATCATACCCGCCAGTTGCCAGCCATACTGCGCGCCGAGCGCCAGTAAACTATTCGACAGCATCTCTGCCCGGTTGCTGATAGCCTCCATGCCGCCGTTCAGCTTCCAGTATTTTTCATACAATATTGCCGACGCATCCGGCGTCCAGGCGCGGCTGGTTTCGCTACTCGATACCACGCCCAGCAGCAGTAGCACGCCAATCCCGACCAGATAAAGGAGTATGCCGGTATTGAACAGGCTTTTTACCGAAGGCGCGTCGCGTACCAGTCGCCAGCAAATTAACCCGACCAGACCGTAGGCCAGCAGAATGTCGCCGTCCCAAAAGAATAACGCATGGATAAAACCTAACAGTACCAATAGCGTTAAGCGCGACTGAATCCACTGTTTACCACGCGGAAGCAGCATTTGTAGCCCCGCGCCAAACAACAACGCGAACAGCGTAAGAAACTTAGCCTGCGCCACAATATCGAGAATCGCCCAGGACCAGGCGTCTTCGGGAACGATCGCGCCGTACCAGGCGGGATTGAGATAAGCCGCCTTCGGCAATCCAAAGGCGCTAATGTTAAGAAGCAGGATACCGAGGATAGCGACGCCACGTACAAAATCCAGCGTGACATTACGCTCCATCGTCTCCGCCTTAATCATGGATGATGGCGAACGGCACGCAGAAACTCCTGGCGCGTATTCTGGCTGGACTTAAACAATCCACCCAGCGACGTCGTCGTCGTGGCGCTGGTTGCGTCACGAATACCGCGCGCTTTCACGCAGTAATGCACCGCATCAATCGATACCGCTACATTATTGGTGCCGAGCAAGGTTTGCAGCGCCGTCAGAATTTGTTGGGTCAAACGTTCCTGAACCTGTGGACGCTGGGCGAAGAATTGCACGATGCGGTTAATTTTCGACAGGCCGATCACGGAATCTTTGGGGATATACGCGACGGTCGCTTTGCCATCAATGGTCACGAAGTGATGTTCACAGGTGCTGGTCAGCGTGATATCGCGGACGGTGACCATTTCATCCACCTTCATTTTATTTTCAATGAGGGTAATTTTCGGGAAATTGGCATAGTCGAGGCCGGCGAAAATCTCGTCAACGTACATCTTAGCGATACGATGCGGCGTTTCCATCAGACTGTCATCGCTCAAATCGAGATTCAGCAACTGCATAATCTCAGTCATATGCCCTGCGATAAGACTTTTTCGCGTTTCATTATCCAGTTCATCCATAGGCGGGCGCAGCGGCGTTTCCAGCCCCCGGGCAACCAGCGCGTCATGAACCAGGGCCGCTTCTTTACTGAGTGATGGCATTAATCGTGTTCTCCTGCAGGTGTGGCGCCTCTGCCCTGCATGGGGCAAAGTTTGTCAATATTGTGACAGTGTGATTATTGTGCGTGAGGTAGCGCACATAATCCAGTATTCACGCCCATAATTGTTGAAATTGTCGCTGCCTTTCATGACATCTTTTCCGGTGCGAGAATGATGGCAGGACAAAGGGCATATTTGTTAACGCAACGTTATTTAAATGATGAAGCATGTTTATGTATTACGGAAGTGAAAGTTACTCACAACGCGGTGAATAATCTGTATTATGAAGAATCTGCATACCTTATCAGGTTCACCATAAAAGGAGCCCCCGCATGGAAATGCTCGAAGAGCACCGATGTTTTGGCGGCTGGCAGCAGCGCTGGCGTCATCATGCCGCCACGCTAAACTGCGCCATGACATTCAGCATTTTTCTTCCGCCGACTCAGGATAATGAACCGCCTCCGGTACTGTACTGGTTGTCCGGGTTGACCTGCAATGATGAGAATTTTACCACCAAAGCAGGCGCGCAGCGTATCGCAGCAGAACTGGGCATTGTATTGGTGATGCCGGATACCAGTCCACGCGGTGAACAGGTCGCCGACGATAGCGGATACGATTTAGGCCACGGCGCCGGATTTTATCTCAATGCCACACAGCCGCCCTGGGCCAGCCATTATCGCATGTACGATTACCTGCGCGATGAGCTTCCGGCGCTTATCCAGACACAGTTTAACGTCAGCGACCGTTGCGCCATCAGCGGACACTCGATGGGCGGCCACGGCGCATTAATCATGGCGCTGAAAAATCCGGGCAAATACACCAGCGTCTCTGCTTTTGCGCCCATCGTCAACCCCAGCCGCGTGCCGTGGGGAATCAAAGCGCTTACCGCTTATCTCGGCGAAGATGAATCAGCCTGGACTGAGTGGGATAGCTGCGAATTAATGCTGGCCAGCCAGCCGCAGGACGCCATTCCTGTGCTCATCGATCAGGGCGACAGCGATCAATTCCTCGCCGATCAGCTTCAGCCCGCCGTACTGGCGGAAGCCGCGCGGCAAACCGCCTGGCCGATGACGCTACGAATCCAGCCTGGCTACGATCATAGCTATTATTTTATTGCGTCCTTCATCGAGGACCATCTGCGCTTTCATGCCCGGTATTTACGGGACGAGCGTGAGACGTCACCAACATAATGAATTTTCCAGCGCCGCGCTGTAGTTCACCTCCTCCGACTGCGGCGCGGAAGATTTATTATTTAAATCCGCGGCCTGCTGGCGTACCTGAAGGCGGCCGCTGCCCTCTCCGCCTTCATAACTTTCGTGAAAATTACGCAGCTCGGATTCAAACAGCACCGCATCAAGATTATGCAACTTATCCAGCGCCCGCAGGAGAGAAATTAACGTATCAAGATTGAGCCCTCCCCCCTTCTCGATACGCTTGATGGTGGCAATACCAACGTGCGCGCGATCGGCAAGCTGCTGCTGGGTCATCGAAAGAGACAGGCGCGTCTCCTTTAAGCGGGCGCACAACGACAGGATAATCTCGTCGTTATTCATCGTATTGTATTTCACGCTGTTACCCTCTCTTGCGCGGCTGAATTTTCCCCAGCGAACCATGATACGTTTCACGGTATTTAGCGCTCATGTCTTTACCGGTCTCGTACATCGCAGCAATGATCTCATCGAGCGAAATACAGGGTTCGCTTACGCGACTCATCGCCATCGTCGCCGCGTTTATCGCTTTCACGGCAGAGATGGCGTTTCTCTCTATGCAGGGAATTTGTACCTGCCCGCCCAGCGGATCGCAGGTCAATCCCAGATGATGTTCCATGGCAATTTCAGCGGCGCTCAGCGTTTGCTCCACGGATGCGCCCATCAGTTCAGCCAGGCCCGCCGCCGCCATTGAGCACGCCACGCCGACTTCCCCCTGACAGCCAACTTCAGATCCCAGAATAGAGGCGTTTTGTTTAAACAATATCGCGATAGCGGCGGCGGTCAGGAAGAAACGGGTCAGAGCACCGGGCTCCAGCGGCGTGACAAATTTATCATACCAGCAGAGCGCTGCCGGAATGATGCCGCACGCACCATTGGTTGGCGCGGTAACAATCTGTCCGCCGCTGGCATTTTCTTCGCTTACCGCAATCGCGAAGGCATTGACCCAGTTCAGCGCGGTTAAAAAATCGCTGGCGGAGCGGTTAGCCTGTAACGTCTTATGTAACGCACAGGCGCGCCGCGGTACCTGATAGGGACCGGGTAATACCCCCTCAGTATGCAGGCCGCGATAAACCGCCTGCTGCATCACGTCCCATATTTGCGCCAGATAATTCTGCAACGTCTGTGGCGAGTGGCGGCACAGCTCATTTTTCATCATCAGCGCCGCCACGGACAGGCCGTTACGCCGACACAGCGCCAGCAACTGCGCGGCATGACTAAATTCAAAGGGCGACACTGTACGCAAAGGAAGCGATGGCGTCAGCGGCTCGCCATGTTTGCGAACCTGTCCGGCGCCGGTCGAAAACCAGGTCTCTTCATACACCGTGAAATAATCATCTCTGGCGCGAAACGTCATGGCATAAGGATGGCCTGGATGCGCCTGGTGATTGGCGATAATCTTGACTTTTATCGTGATTCCGCCCGCGTCAGAGAGCGGGAGTTCGATTTTGTTTTCATTTTCCGCACGCTTAATCACCGCCATATGCGAACGGAGATCGACATTCTCCGGCTGGCAACCCAGCAGCCCAAGATACAGGGCGGTATCCACATTGTGGCACTTGCGGCTTAACGATAACGCGCCATACAGCTCGATTTCAATTTCCCGAATTAGCGGCAACGTCTCTTGTTCTCTGAGCAATGAAATAAAGTGACAGGCGGCGCGCATCGGCCCTACGGTACGTGAGCTGGATGGACCTATTACTATTTTGAATATATCAAGGCAACTCTCCATCGTTATATCAATCCTTTCAGTCTCATTCGCGTTCAGTAATAAATAACATCCTCGCACAGTTGGCATATCAAAAGTGATACCTTTTGTGTCTGAACTTTACCTGGTATCAAAAACAACGCTTTTTTAGCCCTTTTCTGGCTGTGATATCTGTGATAGCACAAGATTCCACGCCGCAAAAGAGTCATTATAATACCCGTAAATTAAGGGAGTTATCATATGAGCATTATTTATTTTATTACTACACAGGATATCGATACGTTTCAGAAAAAATTACAGGAAACGTTATTTAATGCCGTCACCATGCCATTTCCGCTATTATTTGATAAACGTTATGCCGCGCTTATCAATACCGCTTATTTAAAGCTTACGCTGCCAGCGGAATGTCTGACGCCTGAATTTTATCGCTATTTACGCGAACTCTCATTGCAATGGCAGTTTGATTTTTTTATTAAGCCGCAGCCACTGCCTGCTAACGGTATTATCGCGTTTGATATGGACTCGACATTTATTGCGGAAGAAGGCGTGGATGAAATTGCCCGCGAGCTTGGCATATCGACGCAAATCACCGCCATTACCCAACAGGCGATGGAGGGCAAGCTTGATTTTAACGCCAGTTTTACCCGACGTATCGGAATGTTGAAAGGCACGCCGAAAGCAGTGCTGAACGCCGTATGCGATCGCATGACCCTTTCGCCAGGCCTGTTAACTATTCTGCCAGTCATCAAGGCCAAAGGATTTAAAACCGCGATTATCTCCGGGGGACTGGATATATTCACCCAGCGTCTAAAAGAACGGTATCAACTGGATTATGCCTTTTCGAATACGGTTGAAATACGCGATAACGTTCTGACGGATAACATTACTTTGCCGATTATGAATGCCGCAAACAAAAAACAGACGCTGGTTGACCTGGCTGCCCGGTTAAATATTACCACGGAGAATATTATTGCCTGCGGTGATGGCGCCAACGATCTGCCGATGTTAGAACATGCTGGCACCGGTATTGCCTGGAAAGCGAAGCCGGTTGTACGAGAAAAAATCCACCATCAGATTAATTATCACGGTTTCGAATTGCTTCTTTTTCTTATTGAAGATGAATTATAACGCGACTCACCTCGCCGGAAGGGAATTTTAAAATGAGTATAAAAACATTTATTTTCAGCCAGCCCGATAAGCCGATTGTAAAAGAGAAAAAAGAGATAGACCAGACCTATAAAAAATTTCGTTTTGAGATTATCGCCTCGGTCTTTATCTCTTATGCCGTCTTTTATCTTACCCGTAAAAACTTCTCCGCCGCGATGCCGGCCATGCTGACGGAAACGTCGCTGACCGCAGAAGACTTCGCCATTATGTCTTCTATTTTTTACATTCTTTATGGCGCGATGAAGTTTGTCGGCGGGATGCTGGTCGATAAAATTAACCCGAAAGCTATGACCGGCCCGGTGCTGATTGGCGTGGGGATTGTAAATATTCTGTTCGGCTTTTCCGACAGCGTGGCGGCATTCTACGTGCTGTACAGTCTCAACGCGATCTTACAGGGCACCAGCTTTCCGCCGATGGCGAAAATTATGGCCTCGTGGTTTTCGAAAAACGAACGGGGACGCTGGTGGGCTATCGTTGAAGCGGCGCACAATATCGGCGGCAGCCTCGCGCCGCTG
Organism: Salmonella sp. SJTUF15581; assembly: GCF_043356775.1. Lineage (NCBI taxonomy): Bacteria > Pseudomonadati > Pseudomonadota > Gammaproteobacteria > Enterobacterales > Enterobacteriaceae > Salmonella > Salmonella sp. SJTUF15581. Next base: position 119,983 of record NZ_JBEUJY010000011.1, read on the forward strand.
CTGACCAGCTTTGCTATCGCCTTTAGCGGTAGCTGGAAAATGGGGTTTTATGTTCCCGGCGCCATTTCGCTGCTGATGGGGATAGTGGCGCTATTTACCATTAAAGATCGTCCCGGTACGTTAGGTTTGCCCAACGTGGGGCAGTGGCGTAACGACCCGACGGAACTGGCCCAGGTCAAGGCCAGCCCGGTCAACCTGAGCTTCTGGCAGATTTTTGTGAAATATATCCTGACCAATCCACTGGTATGGATCATTATTATCGGTGATATGTCGGTTTATATTGCGCGCACTATCCTTAACGACTGGCCGCAGATTTACTATTCGCAGGTTCACGGCTGGAGCCTGATAAAAGCGAACTCGATTATTTCCTGGTTTGAGGCGGGCGGACTGGCAGGTGGGTTGCTGGCAGGCTACTTGTCTGACTTTATGTTCAAAAGTAACCGCTGGATGACCGGATTAATCTTCGCGTTAGCGCTGTGCATATGCATCGTGCTGGTGCCGCTGGTTCAGGATACCTCTTACACCCTCACCGCGATTCTGTTCACCATCATGGGCTTCGCCTTATACGGACCGCATATGCTTTTTGCCGTCGGCTGTCTGGATGTGACCCATAAGGATGCGGCGGGATCGATTACCGGCTTTCGGGGATTGTTCAGCTATGTCGGCGCGGCAATGGCCGGTGTGCCGGTAATTATGGTGAAAAATAGCTGGGCGTGGTCGGGCGTTTATATCTATGCGGTGATCGCCATTCTGCTAACGACTCTGTCGCTGGCGCTGCTCTCCAGGCTGCATCGGTTATAACATTCTGGCGACAGCGGCAAAACGCGGCTGTCGCCAGTCTCTGTCAGAAACGGTAATCCACCGCCATAAAGTAACGACGTCCGTCTTCGGTATAACCGTAGTCGTCGCGTTTGAGATCTTTATCGCCCACGTTCAGAACGCCCGCACGCAGTTTAACGTTTTTCGTCGCCTGCCATGCCGCGCCGGTATCCCAGACCACGTACCCGCCCGGCGTTTTCGCCGTTGCGCTGTCGGCCCGCTTACGCCCGGTATAATTCCCTGATACGTAGAATGACCAGTCTTCGAGCTGCGCCGGTTTCCAGTCCAGCGTACCGTTCGCGGTGTGGAACGGCAGATCGGAAAGCGGCTTGTTCCCGCCATTACTGACGTCGCGTCCGTCGTTATAGGTGTAATTCAACGACAGTTTCCACGCCTCGTTAAACGGAACTTTCAACTCGGTTTCCACGCCCTGAATACGCGCTTTATTCACGTTGTAATAACGGAAGACCGGAACGCGCTGTCCCCGACTGTTGGTTTCGAAACCGACAAAGTTGGAATAGCCGGGCGCGGCGTTAACGTCAGGGGTACGGCTAATGCTGATGCGATTGTCCACATCGTTACGGAACGTGGTAACGCTCGCTTCCACGCCCTCCAGTATGCCTTCTTCGCCCCGGTAATAAAGGCCGAGCTCCCAGCTTTCACTGGTTTCAGGTTTCAGATCCGGGCTACCGATAATGCGGCATCCGCCACGGCAGGAGTTGGTCGCCCAGTCCGGACTTAATTGCAATAGCGACGGCGCTTTAAAGGCCGTGGCCCACCCACCTTTCACCGTCAGGGTATCCGTTGCGTTATAGACCAGATAAGCACGCGGGCTCCAGTGATCGCCATAGGTTTCATGGTCATCCATACGAATACCGGTGGTCAGCGCCAGCGGTTCGAAGATGCGCCACTCATCTTCAAGGAACAGAGCGTACTGGCTGGCGGAGGTTTTAGTACTGGAACCGCCGGTCAGGTTCACCGCATCGCTCAGTTTATCGTGACGCCATTCGCCGCCGAAGGTGAGGAACTGGTTGACAGACGCTAACGGCAGAACGTATTTCCCGTCAATCGAATTGCTTTCTGACGTGATAGGGCTACTGTTGCCGGGGTTTTTGTTTTCCACTTTTTCGCCGTAGAATTTGAGCTCACTATTGCCGAGATCCCAACGTCCGTTATGGCTCAACGCATAGTTTTGCCGTTCCAGACGGTTTTTATCCAGCGAGTCGGAGTCCCGGTCCTGGCGATCAAAACCGTAGCCTGCGGTAACGTCATGATTTTCGTTTGGTGTCCAGGCAAACTCGACGTTTCCATCCCGGCTGGTAAATCCTTCAATGCGCGGCGTTTCACCCGTAGCGGTGGTGGCGGAACTCTGCTGCTCGTCTTTTTCGCGTTTCGCCAGGCTACCGTAGGCTTTCATTCCCAGCACGCCGTCGATCAGCGGACCGCTGGTAAAGAACTGACCGTTATAAGTATCGCCACGGTCGCGATGTTCCTGAATAGTGGAGTCAACCGTGACGCTGCCGTGCCATTTCTGACCAATTTTTTTGGTGATAATGTTGACCACGCCGCCCAGCGCATCGGAGCCATACAGCGAGGACATGGGGCCACGCACCACTTCAATGCGTTCGATAGCGTCAACCGGTATCCAGTTCAGATCAAAATCATTATGGCGGAAGACCGCGTTACGGGAGTTAACGCGCTTACCGTCGATCAGGATCAGCGTATAACTGCTGTCCAGACCACGAATACTCACGCCTTTACGGTTATCCCCTTCGTTAGTGAGCTGTACGCCCGGCACCTCTTTCAGGACATCTTTCAGGTTTTGCACGGGCCTGCGCTGTAAATCTTGCTGGGTAATGACGCTGATACTTGCTGGCGCATCTTTCAGATTTTGTTCGATGGCGGACGCGGTAACGACCATGGTTTCACCATCATCCGTTGCCGCGGCAACCGGCCAGGCCAACGTAACTGCGGACATACAAAGCCCTACCCGAACGAAAGGGTTAAACCTAAACATTCCATTTCTCCATGAGGTAAATACGACAAAAAAATCGGTTATCGCTCACAACGCATTACGTTTCGCCTGCGATAACGGTTATCACGGCGAACTCTTTTTATGCAGGCGAGTCGGGCTCATGAGTGACGGTCGCGCCCGAATCTTCATCCTTTCTGATTTCGAGCGTAACGATAAAGCAAACGATAATAATTATCAATTTAATTGTTAATAATTATGTCATTTGAACCAATCATAAAGAAAAAACAAAAAACCCTCTCGAATGAGAGGGTTAGAAGGGTCAGGTTCAGGCAGTCCGTGCCGGATGGCGGCATAAAGCCTTATCCGGCCTATGACGAGAAGACTACGTTACTTTTTAACGCGTTCCGGGAAGTGCATTTCGCTATAGCGCACGAAATGCGTACCTTTTATCAGCTTGTAGCCGAACCAGATAAGCAGGAACAGCGGAATACCGATATAGGTCGCCGCGACGCCGCCCCAGTCGATGGTATCTTTCAGGAACGCTTCATAGTTCTGCCCCAACGTAATAATCAGGCACAGTACAAAGGCGAAAATCGGCCCCAGCGGGAAGAACCCGGAACGGTACGGCAAATCATTCACATCATACCCTTGTATCACGTAACCGCGACGGAAGCGATAATGGCTAATGGCAATCCCCAGCCAGGCGATGAAGCCCGTCATACCGGAGGTGTTCAACAGCCACAGATAGACCGTCTGGTTGCCGAACATTGAGGTCAAAAAGCAAAGACCGGCAATCACGGTGGTGGCATAAAGCGCATTGCGCGGTACGCCGCCGCGGGACAATTTCGCAAAAATACGCGGGGCCTTACCGTCACAGGCCAGGGTGTAGAGCATACGGGTCGAGGCATACATCCCGGAGTTACCCGCAGACAGTACCGCCGTCAGGATAACCGCATTCATTATCGCCGCCGCAGACAACAAGCCCGCATGCTGGAACACTAAGGTAAACGGACTGACGCTAATGTCTTTGACGTCGTTACGCAGCAGGTTTGGATCGGTATAAGGAATGATCAGGCTGATAATCAAAATCGCGAAAACATAAAACAGCAGAATACGCCAGAACACCTGACGCACCGCGCGCGGAATATTCTTCTCCGGGTTTTCAGATTCCCCGGCGGCAATACCAATCAGCTCAGTTCCCTGGAAAGAGAAGCCCACGATCATCGCGACGCCAATCATTGCCGCAAAACCGCCAGCAAAAGGCGCATCGCCCGTCGTCCAGTTGCTCCAGCCGACCGGCTCGACACCTTTAAAGATACCGATAATCATCGCTACGCCAACGATGATGAAGATAATAACGGTCGCGACTTTAATTAACGAGAACCAGTACTCCGCCTCGCCAAAACCGCGCACGGAAATGTAGTTCAGCAAGAAAATGACGCAGAGGAATAGCGCGCTCCAGATCCAGCCCGGCGTGTCCGGGAACCACCAGCCCATGACCAATTGCGCGGCAACCAGGTCAACAGCGATAGTCACCGCCCAGTTGTACCAGTAGTTCCAGCCCAGCGCGAAACCAAAGCCTTCTTCCACATAGTTCTGACCATATGTCGCAAACGAGCCAGATACTGGCATATAGGCCGCCAGCTCGCCAAGACTGGTCATCAGGAAGTAGACCATCAAACCAATCAGAATATAAGAAAACAGCGCGCCGCCTGGCCCCGCCTGAGAAATTGTCGCACCAGATGCAACGAAAAGACCTGTCCCGATGGAGCCGCCAATGGCAATCATCGTCAGGTGACGCGCCTTTAATTCGCGACGTAGCGCGGGCGCTTCTGTGGTTTTAGTTTTGGAACCCATGTGAAAATGCTATCCATCCAAAAAATGAGGCGCGATTGTAACAGACGAAATACTATCCTTCCGACACAAATGCGCGGTTATAAGAGACCTTCATGACCGGCCACGGATTATAAGTAAAGCAGAGAATAACGTATACGTAAGCGGATACTAAAAATGGCGATGCCACCCGGGCAGCCCTCCTCTTCACCTTTATTCACAGTAACTCAAAAAACGCTGCAACGCGTTAGAAAGATGTTTCTGCCGATGATGAACACGCCACAACGTGCGCACCAGGCGCGGTAACGGCACCGCGACTTCGCCCAGGGTTCCCGCCTGGAGTTGTTCAGCAATCACCCGGCGCGATAAACAGCTTATCCCCAGTCCATGACGCACCGCATGTTTGATCGCTTCTGAATTCCCCAACTCCATCGCCATATGAAAGCGCGGCAAATGCGACAACAGCAAATAATCGACAATTTCCCGCGTACCGGAACCGCGCTCGCGTAAAATCCATGGGGATGCCGCAAGCTGTTCCAGCGTCACCGGCCCCTGCGTCAGCGGCGAGGACGGCGCGGCAAAGACCACCAGCTCATCTTCCAGCCACGGCTCAGAAATAATCTCTGTACTGTGACATGGTCCTTCAATCAGGCCGATATCAACCCGAAAATCCAGCACCGCGTTAATCACGTCCTGGCTGTTTCCCACGCTGAGTTCCAGCGGTAAGGCCGGATAATGCTGGCGATAGCGGGCAATCATGGCGGGTAAAATGTAATTGCCGATGGTGCTACTGGCATAAACCCGTATCGCGCCGTTATCCTCACGAAATAGCTGCTCAATTTCTACCGCTTGCTCCAGCAATGCCAGCGCGCGCGGGTATAACAAGCGCCCGTGTTCGTTGACCACCAGCCGTTTCCCCACCCGATCAAACAACTGTACGCCGAGCTGACCTTCCAGATCGGTGAGCGCGGCGCTAACGGCGGACTGCGATAATGACAGCATGACCGACGCCTGGGTTGTTGAACCGCTTTTCAGTACTTCAGCAAACACTTCAAGTTGTCGTAGCGTAATATGCATAGTCGTATCCCACCGATAGCGTTTCACTTACCACTTATAAAGATTAATTATAAATATATAATCAATTTTATTTTTAAACCAGATCACCGTAACCTTATTGTCCATATACAGGAGAAGGTTATGACAGAACTCACCTTGCAGAATCATCGTCGTACAATGTGGCATTTTATACCGGGGCTCGCTCTGAGCGCCGTCATTACAGGAGTCGCCCTGTGGGGCGGCGCTATCCCTGCCGTTGCAGGCGCGGGGTTCAGCGCCCTGACCCTGGCTATCCTGCTGGGTATGGTTATCGGGAATACCGTCTATCCACAAATATGGAAACAATGCGACGGCGGCGTGCTGTTTGCAAAACAACATCTGCTGCGTTTAGGGATTATCCTTTACGGCTTCCGCCTTACCTTTTCACAAATCGCCGACGTGGGTATTAGCGGTATTGTGATTGACGTATTAACGCTTTCCAGCACGTTCATGCTGGCCTGCTTCTTAGGCCAAAAAGTCTTTGGTCTGGACAGGCATACCAGCTGGCTGATTGGCGCCGGTAGCAGTATCTGCGGCGCGGCGGCGGTACTGGCGACAGAACCGGTGGTAAAAGCGGAAGCCAGTAAGGTTACTGTAGCCGTCGCGACTGTCGTTATTTTCGGCACCATCGCTATTTTCCTTTACCCGGCAATGTATCCGCTGCTGGCGCACTGGTTCAGCCCGGAAACTTACGGCATCTATATCGGCTCAACCATGCATGAAGTCGCGCAAGTGGTCGCAGCGGGTCATGCCGTTAGCCCGGATGCGGAAAATGCGGCAGTTATCGCTAAGATGCTGCGTGTCATGATGCTGGCACCGTTCCTGATCATTCTGGCGGCACGCGTTAAACAGCTTTCACCGGCGACCGGCGCGGAAAAAAGCAAAATTACCATTCCGTGGTTTGCTATTTTCTTCATCGTAGTGGCGATCTTCAACTCTTTCCACCTGCTGCCGAAAGCCGTGGTGGATATGCTGGTGACGCTGGACACGGTGCTGCTGGCGATGGCGATGGCGGCGTTGGGTCTGACCACTCACGTTAGCGCATTGAAAAAAGCGGGGGCGAAACCGCTGCTGATGGCGCTGGCACTATTCGCCTGGCTGATTATTGGCGGTGGCGCCATTAACGTCCTAATCCATAGCCTTATCGCATAAATTATTACGTTTCACGCCTGTTAACCCGTTATCATAGCGTTCGTAATGAACCGTTAGCGGGTTTAACAGGAGTCTTTTATGAAATACATCGGAGCGCACGTCAGCGCTGCTGGCGGTCTGGCTAACGCCCCTGCCCGCGCGGCTGAAATTGGCGCAACGGCCTTTGCGCTTTTCACAAAAAACCAGCGTCAGTGGCGTGCCGCCCCCCTTACTCCCCAGGTCATTGATGACTTTAAAATCGCCTGTGAAAAGTATCATTTCTCGGCGGCGCAAATTCTTCCCCACGATAGTTACCTGATTAATCTGGGCCATCCGGTCAGTGAAGCGCTGGAAAAATCACGCGATGCCTTTCTCGATGAAATGCAGCGCTGTGAACAACTCGGCTTAACCTTGCTTAATTTTCATCCCGGTAGCCATCTGATGCAGATTGCAGAGGAGGATTGCCTGGCGCGGATCGCGGAATCCATCAATATTGCCCTCGCGCAGACCGAGGGCGTTACGGCGGTTATCGAAAATACAGCCGGTCAGGGCAGTAATCTGGGGTTTGAGTTTGAACAGTTAGCCGCCATCATCGACGGCGTGGAAGATAAGTCGCGCGTTGGCGTCTGTATCGATACCTGCCATGCCTTTGCCGCCGGATACGATCTGCGTACGCCAGAGGCGTGCGAAAAAACATTCGCCGAATTCGGGAAAATTGTCGGATTTCAGTATTTGCGCGGAATGCACCTGAACGACGCCAAAAGCGCCTTCGGTAGCCGCGTTGACCGCCATCACAGTCTGGGTGAAGGCAATATCGGCCACGATGCGTTTCGTTGGATTATGCAGGATGGGCGTTTTGACGGTATTCCGCTGATACTGGAGACCATCAATCCTGATATCTGGGCGGAAGAGATTGCGTGGTTAAAAGCCCAGCAAATTGCCGAAGCGATGGCCTGACGCTCAATGTTCTTCAGGCAATAAAAAAGGCAGAGCGCGCTCTGCCTTTTTTAGCGTGTTTCTCTTATGCCGCTTTTGCCGCGACTTCCGTCTCCGGACGTTTCAGGACGGCATAAGCCAGCCCTGCCACCAGCGTACCGGCCACAATTGCCAGCAGGTATCCCAATACCGGCGTAATTGCGCCTGGGATAAGCAGAACAAACAGACCGCCATGCGGCGCCATCAATTTTGCGCCTACCGCCATAGAAATGGCCCCGGTCAACGCGCCGCCAACGATACAGCACGGCAGTACACGCATCGGGTCGCGCGCCGCAAACGGAATAGCGCCTTCAGTGATAAAGCACAGCCCCAGCACCAACGCCGCTTTACCGCCTTCCTGCTGCGCTTTGTCGAACTTACGACGCGCCACCATCGTTGCCAGACCCAGCGCTAACGGCGGTACCATACCTGCGGCCATGATCGCCGCCATCGGCGCGTAAGTTTGCGTACTCAGCAGACCAACGCCAAACGCATACGCCGCTTTGTTCACCGGGCCGCCCATGTCGGTACACATCATCCCGCCGAGAATCGCGCCCAGCAGCACCGCGTTTGCCGTCCCCATGGTTTGCAGCCAGTGGGTGAGCCCTTCCAGAATCCCGGCAACCGGTTTACCGATCAGGTAAATCATCGCCAGCCCCACCACCAGACTGGAAATTAACGGGATGATCAGGATTGGCTTCAGCGCTTCCATACTTTGCGGAAGTTTCAGTTTGGTACTGATAAGCTTCGCCATATACCCGGCAAGGAAGCCGGCAATGATCCCGCCGATAAAACCGGAACCGGTGCTAACCGCCAGCATACCGCCAATCAGACCCGGCGTAAGGCCTGGGCGATCCGCGATGGAGAAAGCGATATAACCTGCCAGTACCGGCACCATCAGCGCAAACGCCGAACCGCCGCCAATCTGCATCAGCGCCGCCGCCAGCGTGTCCGGCACCTTAAAGGCTTCAATACCAAAGGCGAAGGAAAGCGCAATACACAGTCCCCCGGCAACCACCATAGGCAGCATGTAAGAAACGCCCGTCAACAGATGCCGGTATGCGCCAGCGCTCTCTTTCTTCCCTTCGGTCGCCGCTTGCGATGCCTTACCCGCCGGTTGATACGGCGTCGCTTCCGCTACGGCTTTATCCAGCTCCTGCGCCGTCTTTTTCAGCGCCAGGCCGGTCGACGTGCGGTACATCGGGAGACCAGCAAACTTCGCCAGATCCACTTCGATATCCGCCGCCACAATCACTAAATCCGCTTCCGCCACCTCTTCCGGGGTGATGGCATTGCCGGCCCCCACGGAGCCGCGCGTTTCGACTTTTACCCACCAGCCGCGTTTTTTCGCTTCTGTTTCAATGGCTTCAGCCGCCATAAAAGTATGAGCGACGCCGGTCGGGCAGGCCGTTACCGCGACCACGCGTTTCGGACCGCCGCTCGCCGCAGGAGCAGCCGCAGCAGGGGCGCTGTAAGGGGTCGCATGGCTTTTGGCTTCACTCAGAAACAGTTCCGGATGCGCGACGGCGCGACCAATATCCCCCAGCCAAACCTTTTTGCCGTTCAGAGCATTGTCGTTCGGCAGAGATTCGCCCAGCACGATCGCCAGCTCAGCATCATTCGGATTGTCGATAATTTCCAGATTTGCTTTATGCGCCGCCGCTCCAAGCAGGGTTTTCGCCATGTAAGCGCGAGCCTGGCCGAGATTAGCGTCAATTATCAGCAGCGTTTTCATTATGCCTCTCCTGCTGTCAGTTAAACGGTTGTAAGTCGACACGCGCCATCATTGCGGCCAACTGAGGACGATCGGTAATACCCACATTGCTCTGGCTGACCGCCAGCGCGGCAACCGCCGTCGCCAGACGCAGCGTATGTTCGCTGGACTCGCGCATCAGCAGGCCGTAAATCAATCCGCCAACCATGGAATCGCCTGCGCCAACGGTACTTACCACGTCAACCGCCGGTGGTTTAGCGATCCATTCTCCTGAGGCGTTAACCCACAGCGCGCCTTCCGCCCCCAGCGAAATCACCACATGAGCGATACCCTGTTCGCGTAACGCGTGCGCCGCATCAATTACATCTTTCATTTCCGGGAGCTTACGACCCGCCCAAATTTCCAGTTCGCGGCGATTCGGTTTCACCAGCCACGGCGCAGCTTTAAGACCGGCGACTAACGCTTCACTGCTACTATCAAAGATAATGCATGGACACTGGCTGCGCAGACGCGTCATCCAGTCGGTGAACGCTTCCGGACTCACGCCAGCCGGTAAGCTACCGCTGACGCAGACCATATCGAACTGGCCCAGCCAGCTCAGGGAGTCGTTAACAAAGCGTTCCCAGTCTGCGGGGGTCACGTCAAAGCCGGAAAAGTTGAAGTCGGTCACTTCGCCATCTTTTTCCGTCAGCTTCACGTTGATGCGGGTCCGGCCCTGAACCACCTGAAAGCGGTTAGCGATGCCCAGTTCGCTGAACAATTGCTGAAAACCGTCCTGGTTATCTTTACCGAGAAAACCGCCGACGGTGACGTCGATGCCTAAGTCTTTCAGCACTTTGGCAACGTTAATGCCTTTGCCCGCCGCGTGCAGACCCGTGGTTTTCACCAGGTTCACTTCGCCGCGTTCGATTTCAGGGCAAAACCCAACCAGATCGTAAGCCGGATTAAGGGTAATGGTGGCGACACGCCTGCTCATTATGCGCCCTCCCCGAGACCGGCGGCGATCGCATCGCCAATCGCTTTCAGTGCCTGTTCAGCATCTTCACCCTGCGCGGTAAAGCGCAGACGATGGCCTTTCTTCACGCCTAACGCCACCACTTTCATCAGACTACGTCCGTTTGCCGGTTTGCCGGTTCCATCAAGGTTTGTCACGGTAATTTCACTGTTAAATTGTTTAATCGTATTCACCAGCATGGTGCCCGGACGGGCATGGAGACCATGCTCATTACGCACTACAAATTCCGCGCTCAGTACGTCATCCGTCAGCGCATCATCACTGGTCAGCAACGCCAGCAGCGTCGCGGCGTCGGCGCTCAGCAGACGATCGGCTTTATTGTTCAGCAACAGGTCGCCGAGGCGTTTTAGCACGGCAATCGGCTGCTCGTCGGTCATCGCAACAGTGACTAATAAGGCTGCTTTTTCACCCTCTACGTCAAACGCCTGGGTCGCACGGCTTACCGCAACAGCGCTGCGCAAATTGCCTTCCGCGCTGTCGTTCAGCCAGATGCCTTGCCCCAGATTCATCGGACTATCGTTAATCGTTTTTGCGACGAACGCCGCATCAACCGCTCCCGCCTCTTTCAGACGCGCCGCATTTAGCGCCTGCAATGTGACCAGCGAGCTGGCGATGACATCCAGCGTCATCGTCTCATTATCAAGTTTTAATTGTTCACTTTGCTTCTCGCCCATCAGCAATGCGCGCAGCTCTTCCGCCGTTGTCGCGGATTTCAGCTGTTCAGCCACGGAGTCATCGCTCAGCACATGCGTCAGCTGACGCAGCAGGCCAAGGTGTTCGTCCGAACTGGCAGCAATACCAATCGCCACGTAGGCGACCTGGCCTTCTCCCCAGATAACGCCCTGCGGAAATTGAAAGACCTGGACGCCGGTTTTCAGCACCTGATCGCGCGTGTCTGTTGTGCCATGGGGAATCGCAATACCATTGCCAAGAAAGGTCGAGGTTTGCTGTTCGCGCGCCAGCATACCGTCAACATAGCCGCCCGCCACATTCCCCGCCTGCGCTAACGCGGCGGCGATTTGCCGAATGGCCTCTTCTTTATTTCCGGCCTGCTCGCCCGGATGAATGTCCTGAACCGATAACTGGAACATGTGTCTCCTCTCCTGCTGAATTGAAACGATTCAGCCACTATGAGAAAAAAAGCGCCAATCTGAGTTATCAAAAAAACCAGATCGCGCTGAAACGTTTCAAGAAGTCTGGATCTTTCTGCTTCAGCACGCAAGAAAAGTTACCGGTTTTGTAGCAATTTTTTGAGGTGAAGCACATTTTTTCTCCAACAGTCCCTCAATAGCTGACGCATAAAAGGCTTCAGCTTTTTCTTTCAGCTTGCGTCAGCACGCCCTGGTAACAAACTGGAATGCTATTTTGATTTTTCGTGTCGATTTTGATTCAGACGCCTGTTTATTTTCTGACGGGCAGCGTAAACTCCGCCTCTCTTCACACCACTGATATAGAAACATGCACAACAGTCCCGCCGCCGCTGCGCCTAAATCGTTTGACCTGGCGTCTACCGCCTTTTTGATCGTCGCTTTTCTCACCGGTATTGCCGGTGCGCTACAGGCGCCGACGCTCAGTATTTTTCTGACGGATGAGGTTCACGCCCGTCCCGGCATGGTGGGATTCTTTTTTACCGGCAGCGCGGTTATCGGCATTATCGTGAGCCAGTTTCTGGCGGGTCGCTCAGATAAAAAAGGCGATCGCAAAAAACTGATCGTTTTCTGTTGCGTGCTGGGCATGTTGGCCTGCGTGCTGTTTGCCTGGAACCGCAACTACTTTATTTTGCTGTTTATCGGCGTCTTTCTCAGTAGCTTCGGCTCTACCGCCAACCCGCAGATGTTTGCGCTCGCCCGTGAACATGCCGATCGTACAGGTCGTGAAGCGGTGATGTTCAGCTCAATCCTCCGCGCCCAGGTCTCATTGGCCTGGGTCATTGGGCCGCCGCTGGCCTATGCGCTGGCGATGGGTTTTAGCTTTACGGTGATGTATTTGAGCGCGGCGGTAGCTTTTATCGTCTGCGGCGTCATAGTGTGGTTCTTTTTACCGTCAATGCGCAAAGATGCGCCGCTGGCGACCGGCACGCTGGAAGCACCGCGTCGTAATCGCCGCGATACGCTGTTGCTGTTTGTCATCTGTACGTTAATGTGGGGAACTAACAGCCTGTATATCATTAATATGCCGCTGTTTATCATCAATGAGCTGCATCTTCCGGAAAAACTTGCAGGCGTGATGATGGGCACCGCCGCCGGGCTGGAGATTCCCACAATGCTGATTGCAGGTTACTTCGCCAAACGGTTGGGAAAACGCCTGTTAATGTGCATCGCCGTTGTCGCCGGACTGTGCTTTTATGCGGGTATGTTGCTGGCGCACGCGCCGGCAACGTTGCTCGGCTTGCAGTTGCTGAACGCGATTTACATCGGCATTCTTGGCGGGATTGGCATGCTCTATTTTCAGGATCTCATGCCAGGCCAGGCGGGTTCAGCCACCACGCTGTATACCAATACCATTCGCGTCGGCTGGATCATTGCCGGTTCGTTGGCGGGAATCGCCGCAGAAATCTGGAATTATCATGCGGTCTTCTGGTTTGCGTTAGTTATGATTGTCGCCACCATGTTCTGCCTGGCGCGTATTAAAGATGTTTAACTTGCAAGCCTGATACTTTTACTCTTCGACACATTTCAGCGCAGAGTTTATCTCTGCGCAATGTTCATGCACTGTCATTCATTGTCTTTTTCTCAATACGATATTCTGTAAGCGCCCTCCTACATAAAAGACCGGTTATTGAGAAAATTACGCCCATCAGCCCGCAAAGGACCAACACCAGCCGCATCTTATATTTTGGTGTTACAGCAACTTCTATCACTTCAATGTTAGCATTATTTTTAACCGCCTCCGACAACAATGATAGCTTTGCATATGTTTCCGTTTGTAACATATTTTTATGCACGCTATAACGTTTAATGTCACCGTCATCGATATACCATGCTGCCATTTTATCGACACTATTTTTCAGGGTGGAAATAATATTATTGACGCTTTCTTCCCTCCCCTGCGCCTTAAAAAGAACAAGCTGATTTTTCGCGTCAAAACTTATTTTATTTTTATAGTCCGCAGGCAAGAAACGGCTAAACTGGTTAAGGATAACCGTTGTTTTACATTGAATATCATTAGTATAGCCACATAACGCATAGGTAGCAGGCGTATCCAGATTAGGTTTGATTGTAATACTCACAACCTTTGTATCATGCTGCACGCTCACAAAAACATAGCCAATGGCAACAAAAATAAAGGTAGCGATCATGATACTTAGCCATTTTCTTATAAGGAATAAGGAAACGTCGACTAAATCAATTTCACTATTTTCTCCCCGCATTTCACATCCCTTTTAAAACGCTAATAGTCAACCCGAATACTGAAATAACAAAAAGCAACACCAGCGTAAAAATAAACGCCCTGGCTGCGAACGTATATTTCTTCATAAGATAAAACCCACACATAAGAATTCGAGTATTTTAAAGGAAAATAACAACACATTCACACTGGTTATATCGATCGGTAAATACATCAATGATAGATATAAACTATCAAATTCATGATATCGATCGTTATAAATAATTAAAATCGATCAAAATTCCTCTTTTTGATAGATAAAAGCTATCATATAAATAAAATTGATCGTTTTTGTTTTATGTGACGGTTTATTCGGTACACGTTCAGGCACCAACGGGGTTGAGCGGCGACATCTACCGCTTCAGAAGCCACGAAATAAGGGAATCATGTATTACGCTATTTAATGGTAAAAGGAGGTAATTTGAGGCGCAGCTTTTGCAGACTATTTCGGGATATAACGTAAGCCCCTGCACGTTTATCAAAAACGGCTTAGCTCATGGTAAGGTTTTCTGTTCGAGTTCCAGCAAATAAATAATGGCCTCTTCCCGGGTCGTTAAACACATGTCCCCTGTCGGTTGCAAACCAGAGCACACTTTTGGGCGTAAAGGCGAGCCAAAGATAAGGCACAAGTTATCTTCCGAAAGCTGCACGCATCTGGTATTCATCGGCTTGCCATTCGGCATTCCGGGTATCGGCGACGAAATTGAAGGCGCAATACAGCAAGCGCCACAACCGCTACGACAGTCCATGCTCAGCCCTCTATCTATAACCAAATGAAAGATAACAGAATTTGTCCAAAGAAAAATCCAGATTTAAAATGTGGACGTCATCATGATCAGGCCTGCCCTCAGACATTCCGAAGACAAGGCTGGAAACAGAAGGGACAACACAGCACACTTCCCCCCTCCGGGCGACATGCCATCGCGTATTCTCGTTGAACGCGGGGCGGAAAGCGGGCGAACAGTATCACCTTTTTTGCACCAGCAAAAGTGACAATTCCACTTGCCTGGACGGCCCGGCGCGAGTAGTTTTACGCGATATTTTAGATAATCTCTACAACAGGATCTCCTCGATGCCAAGAGCGAACGAAATCAAAAAAGGTATGGTACTGAACTACAACGGCAAATTGCTGATTGTGAAAGATATCGACATTCAGTCGCCTACCGCCCGTGGCGCCGCCACACTGTATAAAATGCGTTTTTCCGATGTCCGCACCGGTCTGAAAGTGGAAGAACGTTTCAAAGGCGACGATATCGTTGATACCGTCACCCTGAGCCGTCGCGGCGTTGACTTTTCTTATGTCGATGGCAACGAATATGTGTTCATGGATAAAGAAGACTATACGCCGTATACCTTCACCAAAGATCAGATTGAAGAAGAGTTGCTGTTTATGCCTGAAGGCGGAATGCCGGATATGCAGGTTCTGACCTGGGACGGCCAACTGCTGGCGCTAGAGCTTCCGCAGACCGTGGATCTGGAAATCGTCGAAACCGCGCCGGGTATTAAAGGAGCGTCCGCCAGCGCACGTAACAAACCCGCGACATTAAGCACCGGTCTGGTGATTCAGGTTCCCGAATACCTGAGCGCAGGTGAGAAAATCCGCATTCATATCGAAGAACGCCGTTATATGGGGCGCGCGGATTAAGTTTCGCATTTTTCGGCTGCGCCCCAGGGCGCAGCCTGACCCTTTTGTTTATTGACTGTTCTGCGCCCGGAAAGAGAAACGTTAAAAATTTAACATTTTCTGCTCTTAAGATGGCAGAAGCACGACTTCGTCAACTCAGCGCTTCTCTTTTTCACGTTTATTCGCCAGGATTATTAAAGTTGTTATGTTGTATCAATATTCTGGAGCTGACGTGACCAAAACCAATCTTATTACTGGATTTCTCGGTAGCGGAAAAACCACCTCTATCCTTCATTTATTAGCTCATAAAGATCCGGCTGAAAAGTGGGCCGTCCTGGTCAATGAATTTGGCGAAGTGGGTATTGACGGCGCACTGCTTGCCGACAGCGGCGCACTGCTAAAAGAGATCCCCGGCGGCTGCATGTGCTGCGTCAACGGATTGCCTATGCAGGTAGGGCTCAACACGCTGCTACGCCAGGGCAAACCTGATCGGTTGCTGATTGAACCAACCGGACTGGGGCACCCAAAACAGATTCTGGATTTATTAACTGCGCCGGTTTATGAGCCGTGGATTGATTTACGCGCTACGCTCTGCATCCTTGACCCTCGCCTGCTACTGGACCAACAGAGCGTCGCCAATGAAAATTTCCGCGATCAGCTCGCCTCAGCCGATATTATCATCGCCAATAAGACCGATCGCGCCACGGCACAGAGCGATGCCGCCCTGCAACAGTGGTGGCGACAGTACGGCGGCGATCGTCAACTGATTCATGCCGAACATGGACAGATAGACGGTAAGCTTCTGGATTTACCACGACAAAATCTGGCGGAACTGCCGGCCAGCGCCGCGCATTCTCACACTCATGCCAGTAAAAAAGGACTCGCCGCGCTAAATCTGCCCGCCCAGCAGCGCTGGCGACGCAGCCTCAATAGCGGACAAGGTCATCAGGCCTGCGGCTGGATTTTCGATGCCGATACCGTGTTTGACACCATTGGCCTACTCGAATGGGCGCGTCTGGCGCCGGTGGGCCGGGTGAAAGGCGTTATGCGCATACAAGAGGGGCTGGTACGCATCAATCGCCAGGGCGATGACCTGCACATCGAAACACAGAGTGTCGCGCCGCCGGATAGCCGGGTTGAACTTATCTCAAACACAGAAACCGACTGGAATACGTTACAGACGGCCTTGTTGAAGCTTCGTTTAGCGACGCACGCGTAAGGTTGCCACCGTTTAAAAACTATGGCGAAATGACGATGAAAACCCGCTATTCCTTGATAATTCTGCTTAATGCCGCCGGTCTGGCGCTGTTTTTGTCATGGTATCTTCCCGTCAATCACGGCTTCTGGTTCACCATTGATTCCGGCATATTCCACTTCTTTAACCAGAAACTGGTGGAAAGCCACGCGTTCCTCTGGTGGGTCGCTATTACCAATAATCGGGCGTTTGACGGCTGTTCGCTGCTGGCGATGGGCGGACTGATGCTCAGTTTCTGGCTAAAAGAAGACGCGTCGGGCCGGCGGCGCATTGTGATAATCGGATTGGTCATGCTGCTAACAGCGGTGGTGCTTAACCAACTCGGTCAGGCGCTGATCCCCGTCAAGCGCGCCAGCCCAACGCTCTCTTTTGAGCATATTTATCGCGTCAGCGAGTTGCTGCATATCCCGACAAAAGACGCGTCAAAAGACAGTTTCCCAGGCGATCACGGTATGATGCTGCTGATATTTTCCGCCTTTATGCTGCGTTATTTCGGCAAAACGGCGGGGATTATCGCCCTTATTATATTTGTGGTTTTCGCGTTTCCGCGCGTTATGATTGGCGCTCACTGGTTCACCGATATTGTGGTCGGGTCACTCACGGTTATTTTGATTGGCCTCCCCTGGTGGCTGATGACCCCGCTCAGCGACCGGGCGATAGCGCTTTTTGAGAATTATCTTCCGGGCGGGAATAAACAAATTTTAAACAAATAACCTATGTAATTAACATTACCTTCAGCGATAGTTTTACATCGTTGAAGGTAATTTATGATGATATTCCCCCAGCCCATCATTTTTCGGTCATATTATTCCTCTGCAAAATGAACAGTTTGCCCGATTTTTAAACGATTTGCGCTTAATTTGACCCGTGCTGATAGTTCACTTTTCGTATCATAAATTCTTATAAAAAATCACGCGAAATCGCTCGCAATGACAGCAACAATCGGGTAATCTCAAACTCGTTTTGCCTCGCCAGATAATTATTCTCATTGCGAATAAATTTGTGCGTTCCGCCACAGATTTGTGCACAAAGAATTGTCTCAAGCTGTGCAGGTAATTAGTCTCATCACGTTTGGCATTTTTATAACGATATTTATCGTTAAGGACTTCAAGGGAAAACAAACAACATGGTCAAATCTCAACCGATTTTGAGATATATTTTGCGCGGGATTCCTGCGATTGCAGTTGCGGTTCTGCTTTCTGCTTGTAGCACAACCACCAATACCGCAAAGAATATGCATTCTGAGACGCATGCTGTGGGCAATAGCGATAGCTCTTCACTGCAAGCCTCTCAGGATGAATTTGAAAATATGGTGCGTAACCTCGACGTTAAGTCGCGGATTATGGATCAGTATGCTGACTGGAAAGGCGTGCGTTACCGCCTGGGCGGCAGCACTAAGAAAGGCGTCGACTGTTCCAGCTTTGTACAGCGCACCTTCCGTGAACAGTTTGGTTTAGAGCTTCCGCGTTCAACCTATGAACAGCAGGAAATGGGCAAAGCGGTTTCACGCAATAACCTGCGTACGGGCGATCTGGTTCTGTTCCGCGCCGGTTCCACTGGCCGTCATGTCGGTATTTATATCGGCAATAACCAGTTTGTCCATGCGTCTACCAGTAGCGGCGTCATTATCTCCAGTATGAACGAACCGTACTGGAAAAAACGCTACAATGAAGCGCGTCGAGTTCTGAGCCGCAGTTAATCTTCATCAGGCAGCACCTCCCTTGGCTTACCTGATGAGACGACATAAAAAGCACTGCTTCAGCAGTGCTTTTGCTTATTATCCCTTCTGAACCCGTTTTGCCGAATGGCGACGTGTCGCCTCTTATCCAGCCTACAACACACGAATGTAGGTCTGATAAACATAGCGCCATCAGACATTCAGGTCGTTTCCCCCAACGGCTACTGCGACAATACGCTTTCCTGCGCATCACAGAAAAGCATGACTATCCGGGGTAATCCAGGCTATAGTCTTATAAATCAACCAGTTTAACCGGCATCCGCCTTTTCAGGTCATACCAGGAATTATGCTTACACGCGACTCCTCTTCCGGTCGGAAAATCCTGCTTACCTGTATCATTACGGGGATGGCGGCAGCATTACTTATTGGTAGCCTGCAATTTTTCCTGTCGTGGCATAAACGGGATGTTAAATACAATACGCTCCTTTCTGATGTACAACATTACCTGGTCAGCTATTTCGCCGACCTGAAAGCCACCACCGATATTCTTCAGCCGTTGACGATCAACACCTGTCAGCAGGTTGGCGCAGAACTCACCTCAAGAGCCGCTTTTAGCCTTAATGTCCGCGCCTTCTTATTGATTAAAGATAAAAAAGTGTTCTGCTCTTCCGCCACTGGCGCCATGAATATGCCGCTTCAGCAACTGGTACCGGATATAGATATCCGCAAAGACGTTGCTATGGCGATTCTGCCCGGCACGCCAATGATGCCCAACAAACCGACAATGGTGATTTGGTATCGAAACCCATTATTAAATGACAGCGGCGTATTCACATCGCTGAATATTAACCTGACGCCCTACTTACTCTATACCACGCGCCAGGACGATTTTAACGGCATCGCGCTGATTGTCGGCAATACCGCGCTGTCGACCTTTTCTTCGCGTCTGCTGACCGTCGCGGAGCTGCCGGGCACGCCATCACGACAGGCAACTATCAACGGCCTGCCGCTTAAAATACAGCTTTATGCCGATAGCTGGACCTACAATGACTTGTGGTATGCGTTGATGCTGGGCTGCATTAGCGGCATCGTAGCGGGGTTTATCTGTTACTTTATCTATGCCCTCCGGACGCGACCGGGCAAAGAGATTTTAACGGCGATCAAACACGAGCAGTTTTATGTGGTTTATCAGCCCGTCGTCGATACTCGTACGCTGAGCGTCACCGGGCTTGAAGTCTTACTGCGCTGGCGTCACCCTACGGCAGGCGAGATTCCGCCGGATGCCTTTATCCACTATGCCGAAGCGCAACAACTTATCGTACCGTTAACGCAGCATCTGTTCGAGCTGATCGCCCGCGACGCACCCACGCTACAGAAGGTGATGCCCGTCGGTGCCAAATTTGGCATTAACATCGCGCCGGAACATCTGCACAGCGACAGTTTTAAAGAGGATATGCACCGGCTCAGGGACGCCCTGCCCGCGCACCATTTTCATATCGTGCTGGAAATCACTGAACGCGATATGCTCCAGCAGTATGAAGCGGCCAAACTGTTCGAATGGCTGCATTCCGCCGGGTTTGAAATCGCTATAGATGATTTCGGTACAGGCCATAGCGCCCTGATTTATCTGGAGCGATTTACTTTAGATTATCTGAAAATCGATCGCGGCTTTATCCAGGCGATCGGCACGGAAACCGTCACGTCTCCGGTTCTGGATACCGTGCTGACGCTCTCCAGACGCCTGAATATGCTGACGGTGGCCGAGGGCGTTGAAACGCCGGAGCAGGCCCGTTGGCTACGCGATCACGGTGTTAATTACTTGCAGGGGTACTGGATTAGCCGTCCTTTACCCCTAAAAGATTTCGTGCTGTGGATGTCGGCGCCTTCCGTGCCTGAATGGTAGTCCCCTTACGGTTTTAACGGATTCACATCAGACGCAACGTCACTTATTATTCAGCGAAACGCCTGCCGGTTTGCAGCGGGCAATACGATAAGGAAACCGCCTTCAGATGACTGCGCGCGTAATACTTCTGCTTGTCGCACTGCTTAGCGCTGGCGCCCAGGCCCAGGAAATCAAAGAAAGCTACGCTTTCGCCGTACTCGGCGAACCTAAGTATGCTTTTAACTTTGATCACTTTGATTATGTGAATCCTGCTGCGCCGAAAGGCGGTCAGATGACGCTTTCCGCCATTGGTACGTTCGATAATTTCAATCGCTATTCGCTGCGCGGCAATCCCGGCGTACGTACCGAAGCCCTTTACGATACGCTTTTTACCACCTCGGATGATGAGCCCGGAAGCTATTATCCGCTGATTGCCGACCATGCCCGCTATGCCGCCGACTATTCCTGGGTGGAAATCTCGATTAACCCCCGCGCTCGTTTTCACGATGGCACGCCCATTACCGCCCGCGATGTGGCCTTTACCTTTCATAAGTTTATGACTGAAGGCGTACCGCAGTTCCGTCTGGTCTATAAAGGTACTACCGTGAAGGCGATTGCGCCTTTAACCGTGCGAATTGAGCTGGCGAAGCCTGGTAAAGAAGACATGCTTAGTCTGTTTTCACTACCGATCATGCCCGAAAAATTCTGGAAAAATCACAAGCTCAGCGATCCGCTTTCAACGCCGCCCTTAGCCAGCGGGCCATACCGGATTACTCAGTGGAAAATGGGCCAGTACATTGTCTATTCACGCGTCAAAAACTACTGGGCGGCTAATCTGCCGGTCAATCGTGGACGTTTTAACCTCGACACTATCCGCTACGATTACTACCTTGATGACAATGTCGCTTTCGAGGCGTTTAAAGCGGGCGCATTTGATCTACGGCTGGAAAACGACGCTAAAAACTGGGCAACGCGCTATATCGGTAAAAATTTCGATAATCATTACATCATTAAAGAAGAGCAGAAAAACGAGTCGGCGCAGGACACACGCTGGCTGGCCTTTAATATTCAGCGCCCGGTATTTAAAGACCGGCGGGTACGTGAAGCCGTCACCCTGGCCTTCGATTTTGAGTGGATGAATAAAGCGCTGTTCTATAATGCCTGGAGCCGAACCAACAGTTACTTCCAGAATACCGAGTACGCCGCCAGAAATTACCCTGACGCCGATGAGCTGGTATTACTCGCGCCGATGAAAAAAGATCTTCCTCCTGAAGTCTTCACCCAGATCTATCAGCCGCCGGTCTCTAACGGCGACGGCTACGATCGCGAAAATCTTCTTAAAGCTGACGCCTTGTTGACGCAGGCCGGATGGGTGATCAACGGACAGCAACGGGTCAATAGCGTCACCGGTAAGCCTCTGACGTTTGAACTTCTCCTTCCTGCCAGCAGTAATAGCCAGTGGGTTCTGCCCTTCCAGCATAATCTTCAGCGTCTGGGCATTACGATGACTATCCGTCAGGTTGATAATTCTCAGCTCACCAACCGGATGCGCAGCCGCGACTATGACATGATGCCGAGGCTATGGCGGGCGATGCCCTGGCCCAGCTCCGATCTACAAATCTCATGGGCGTCGGAATACATTGACTCCAGTTATAACGCTCCCGGCGTACAAAGCCCGGTGGTGGATAAACTGATCGCGCAAATTATCGCAGCGCAGGGTGATAAAGCGAAACTGGTGCCGCTGGGACGGGCGCTGGATCGCGTGCTGACCTGGAACTATTACATGCTGCCGATGTGGTATATGGCGCAAGACAGGCTCGCCTGGTGGGATAAATTCTCCCATCCGGCGATTCGCCCGGTATATACCATCGGGTTAGATACCTGGTGGTATGATGTCAACAAAGCCGCCAAGCTACCGGCAGCCAGGAGGTAGTAAGAATCAATGGGTGCCTATCTCATCCGCCGTCTGTTACTGGTGATCCCCACGCTATGGGCCATTATTACCATTAACTTTTTTATCGTGCAGATCGCTCCCGGCGGCCCTGTCGATCAGGCGATTGCCGCGATTGAATTTGGTCAGGGCGGCGCGTTGCCCGGCGCCAGCGGCGAAGGCGTTCGCGCCAGTCATGCGCAAACCGGCGTCGGCAATATCAGCGACAGCCATTATCGCGGCGGCCGGGGACTCGATCCGGAGGTGATCGCGGAGATCACCCATCGCTACGGCTTCGACAAACCGCTGCATGAGCGTTATTTCAAGATGCTACGGGACTATCTCTCTTTTGACTTCGGCGACAGTCTGTTTCGCAGCGCATCCGTACTAACGCTGATCAAAGATAGCCTTCCCGTCTCCATTACCCTGGGATTATGGAGCACGCTGATTATTTATCTGGTGTCTATCCCGCTGGGGATCCGCAAAGCCGTCCATAACGGCAGTCGCTTTGATGTGTGGAGCAGCGCGTTTATCATTATTGGTTATGCGATCCCCGCCTTTCTGTTTGCTATTTTATTAATCGTCTTTTTTGCCGGCGGCAGCTACTACGATATTTTTCCGCTACGTGGCCTGGTCTCCGCCAACTTTGACACATTACCGTGGTACCAGAAAATCACCGATTATTTGTGGCATATTACGCTGCCGGTGTTGGCGACCGTCATCGGCGGTTTTGCCGCCCTGACGATGCTGACGAAAAATTCGTTTCTCGACGAGGTGCGTAAACAGTATGTCGTTACCGCTCGCGCTAAAGGCGTGAGTGAAAAAAACATTCTCTGGAAACATGTTTTTCGTAACGCCATGCTGCTGGTGATCGCCGGGTTTCCCGCCACTTTTATCAGTATGTTTTTCACCGGCTCGCTGCTAATTGAAGTCATGTTCTCGCTCAACGGCCTGGGGCTGCTGGGTTATGAAGCAACCGTTTCGCGCGACTATCCGGTGATGTTCGGCACGCTTTATATCTTTACCCTGATTGGCTTATTACTGAATATCCTGAGCGATATCAGCTATACGCTGGTCGATCCACGCATTGATTTTGAGGGACGATAATGCCGCGATTAAGCCCGGTCAATCAGGCCCGCTGGGCGCGTTTCCGCCATAATCGCCGGGGCTATTGGTCACTATGGATTTTCCTGGTCATGTTCAGCCTGAGCTTATGTGCGGAACTGATTGCTAACGATAAGCCATTGCTGGTGCGCTATGAAGGCCAGTGGTATTTTCCGCTGGTAAAAAATTACAGCGAGCGCGATTTCGGCGGCCCGCTGGCGACAACGGCAGATTATCAGGACCCCTGGCTACAACGGCAGCTTGAGAATCGGGGCTGGGTGTTGTGGGCCCCCGTACGCTTTGGCGCCAATACCATTAATTTTGCCACCACGCAGCCTTTCCCCTCCCCGCCTTCGGCGAAAAACTGGCTGGGCACCGATGCGAATGGCGGCGACGTTTTCGCCCGCATCCTGTACGGCACCCGCATTTCTATTTTATTCGGCCTGATGTTAACAATTTGCTCCAGCGTCATGGGCGTACTGGCGGGCGCGCTACAGGGGTATTATGGCGGCAAAGTCGATTTATGGGGGCAACGTCTCATCGAAGTCTGGTCGGGGATGCCGACCCTGTTTCTGATTATTTTACTTTCCAGCGTAGTGCAGCCTAACTTTTGGTGGCTGCTGGCCATAACCGTACTGTTTGGCTGGATGAGTCTGGTGGGCGTGGTGCGCGCCGAGTTTTTACGGACCCGCAATTTTGACTATATCCGCGCCGCGCAGGCGCTTGGCGTCAGCGATCGTGACATTATCCTGCGCCATATGTTGCCTAATGCGATGGTCGCTACCCTGACATTTTTACCGTTCATTTTATGTAGCTCCATCACCACCCTGACGTCGCTGGATTTTCTGGGATTTGGTCTGCCGCTTGGCTCCCCTTCTCTCGGCGAACTTCTTTTACAGGGGAAAAACAACTTACAGGCTCCCTGGCTGGGGATCGCCGCCTTTCTGTCTGTCGCCATTCTGCTATCGCTGCTGATTTTTATCGGCGAAGCGGTACGCGACGCCTTTGATCCTGCTAAGGCGGTATAAGATGACATCTCCATTGCTTGCGATTGAAAATTTATCGGTAGGTTTCCGTCAGCAACAGCACGTGCGTTCTGTCGTTAACGCCATTTCGTTACAGGTGAACGCCGGGGAAACGCTGGCGCTGGTCGGCGAGTCCGGGTCAGGAAAAAGCGTGACGGCGCTTTCCATTCTGCGTCTTTTGCCTACCCCTCCCGCCGTCTACCTCTCCGGCGATATTCGCTTTCACGGCGAATCATTGCTTCATGCCAGCGAGCAGACGCTACGCGGCGTGCGCGGCAATAAAATCGCCATGATTTTTCAGGAACCGATGGTTTCACTTAACCCGCTGCATACGCTGGAAAAACAGCTCTATGAAGTGCTGTCGCTCCATCGGGGAATGCGTCGGGAGGCGGCAAGAGCGGAGATGATCGGTTGTCTGGATCGGGTCGGTATCCGCCAAGCGAGCCAGCGTCTGCGCGATTACCCTCATCAGCTTTCCGGCGGCGAACGCCAGCGCGTCATGATAGCCATGGCGCTGTTAACACGGCCGGAATTACTGATCGCCGATGAGCCGACCACCGCCCTCGACGTCTCCGTACAGGCGCAGATTTTATCTCTACTACGGGAACTCCAGCGCGAGCTTAATATGGGATTGCTGTTTATCACCCATAACCTCAGCATTGTAAAAAAACTGGCGGATTCAGTGGCGGTAATGCAACACGGCAAGTGCGTAGAGAACCAACGCGCCGACACGCTGCTCTCCGCGCCGACCCATCCGTACACGCAAAAACTACTCAACAGCGAACCCACAGGCGATCCGGTTCCGCTCCCCGCCGGGCAGACGCCGTTGCTGGAAGTGGACAGGCTGCGCGTCGCCTTCCCAATCCGCAAAGGCATTCTGAAGCGCGTCGTGGATCATAATGTGGTGGTTAACAATATCAGTTTCACCCTGCATCCAGGCGAAACGCTGGGTCTGGTCGGCGAGTCAGGATCGGGAAAAAGCACCACCGGTCTGGCGCTGTTACGGCTTATCCGCTCCGAAGGCCGCATCGTATTTGACGGTCAATCGCTGGATACGTTAAACCGCCGCCAGCTTTTACCTGTTCGCCACCGTATCCAGGTCGTATTCCAGGACCCAAACTCATCGCTAAACCCGCGTTTAAACGTGTTGCAAATTATCGAAGAAGGCCTGCGCGTCCACCAGCCTACGCTTTCAGGCGCGCAGCGCGAACAGCAGGTGAAAGCGGTCATGATGGAAGTCGGCCTGGACCCGGAAACACGGCATCGTTACCCCGCTGAGTTTTCCGGCGGCCAGCGTCAACGTATCGCCGTCGCCAGGGCGCTGATTTTAAAACCGTCGCTTATTATTCTGGATGAACCGACCTCATCGCTGGATAAAACCGTTCAGGCGCAGATTCTTGCCCTCCTGAAATCGCTCCAGCAAAAGCACCGTCTGGCCTATATCTTCATTAGCCACGATCTGCATGTAGTACGCGCGCTGTGCCATCAGGTTATCGTGCTGCGACAGGGGGAGGTGGTTGAACAGGGGCAATGCGAGCGCGTGTTTACCGCACCGCAACAAGCGTATACGCGTCAGCTACTCGCGTTAAGCTGACGCCTAAAAAGGATTATTGTTAGAAAAAGGTTCCGCTATCGCCACGCCGAAATTTTTCAGCCGACAGGTGGCGGCAAACTCATCCTGACGATTAACGAACAGGCACGGTTCCCCTTCGCACTCCAGCACGGAGCAAGGAACTTCAATATCGCTTAGCGCCTGGCTGAGCTTATGCATCACTGACCACGCGCTATCGCCTGCCGGACTCAACAGTTTAAGCGCCACCAGACTATTCTCGGTGCTCTGCCCGTTTTGCGGAATCGGTTCAACCTTTGACCCCGCAAAACCCGCCGACCAGCGATAGTTTTGCGGCAGACGGTGAACAATTGAGAGCTGTAATGTATTCACTTTCTTTCCCCGGAAGCACAATTACTTCACAATTTACTTACATTTATATTAACACATCATTGACAACCCGTCCTTAAACAGATTGCTAACGCCCTTCTCTCCGTCAGTGGCTCTACAGCAAGCGGGAGTTAAAATAGTTTTACCGACGCGGAGATAGCGGCGGGCTATATGTACCCGTTTCTGCGATCTAACTCAACCTTTTTAACTACAATGATGTGACTTTTTACATAAATGGATTTTACATAAAATAAACATAAAGGAGGAAAATGATGAATTGGTAATTGATATACATCAACTATGAAAGTCGTTTGGCTTTGCCATCGTGTAGCGGATAGCGCCCCCCAACGCCGCCTGCGCATTCTTCGGCGCCATTGAGGGACACCGCGCCCGTCACCGTTTTTTGGGACGGCTGGCGTAGAGATAAAACAGAATGGAACAGGCGGCGCAAAGCGCAATCGACCAAATCATCGGCCACGCACTGGTAAAGGTAGCCAGCGACAGCAACGCGCCGACGATAGCGCCAATACCAAAGCGGAAAGTGCCCGCCAACGAAGACGCCGTTCCGGCCATATGCGGAAACTCATCCAAAATGACCGCCATCGCATTGGACGAAACCATCGACACACAGCCGACAAACGCCGCAACGCCGACCACCAGCGCCCAGAATCCAATGCCCATCAGCGCGCTGAAAACCATCCACACCGCCATCGCAAACTGAATCCATAGCCCGGCCCGAAACATGTTTAGCGCCCCTACCCGTCTGACAAAACGGCTGTTGATAATCGTCATCACAAACAGAAATACGATGTTCAACGCGAAGTAGTAGCCGAAATCCTGCGGCGGAACATGATTAATTTCGATATAGACAAACGGCCCCGCGCTCAAAAAAGAGAACATACCGGCAAAACTAAACCCGCTCGCCAGCATATAGCTCAGTACGCGTTTGTGGCGAAACAACGCCGCAAAGTTACCTATTGTGGTACGAATATGAAAAGGCTGACGCCGCTCAACGGGCAGCGTCTCTTTAATCAGAGCAAAGATCATGACTGACGCCAGAATCGCCGCAATGGCCAGTATCCAGAAGATATAGTGCCAGCTTAACCATACCAACACCCAGCCGCCGACAATGGGCGCCATTAACGGCGCTATCGTAGTGACCAGCATGACAAATGACATCATGCGCGAAAACTCTTCCTTTGGATAAATATCCCGCATCAGCGCATTGATGACGACGCTTGCCGCCGCGGCCGCCAAACCGTGGAAAAAACGCATCACGATCAGTTGATCGATAGTCTGCGCCAACGCACAGGCGACCGCCGCAGCGGCAAATACCAGCGTCCCGCCCAGGATGACCGGCTTACGCCCGAGGCTATCCGCCATCGGTCCATAGATAAGCTGCCCCAGCGCAAACCCCAGAATATAGGTGCTGAGCGTCATCTGCGCGCTACCGGCAGGCACGCCGAATTGCGCAGAAATCACCGGCAGCGCTGGAAGATACATATCAATCGACAGCGGCATTAACATGGCCAACAGGCCAAGGATAAAGACAATGGCAAAGGAAGAGTGCTGCCGGGTGGTCACATCGAACTCCTGAATTTAACGAGATAGTTAGCCGACGCTGGCGATTTCTTCTTCAGTCAACGGGCGGTACTCGCCGGGAGCCAGATTCTCATCCAGCGTAATGGCGCCAATCCGTTCGCGGTGCAGTTCCACAACGCGATTGCCTACTGCGGCAAACATTCGCTTCACCTGATGATAACGGCCTTCGCTGATGGTCAGACGAACCTGCACAGGTGTTATCACCTCCAGCGTAGCGGGTTTAGTGAGATCTTTTTCATTATGCAACTGCACGCCTTTCGCAAATTGCGCTGCCGTATCGTCGGCCACCGGCGACTCCAGGGTCACCAGATAGGTTTTTTCACAGTGATGGCGCGGCGACGTAATGCGGTGCGACCATTGACCGTCATCTGTCATTAACACCAGACCGGTAGTATCGATATCCAGACGTCCTGCGGCATGCAGCTTATACGCCACCGGCTCATCCAGGAAATACAGTACCGTTGGATGATCGGGATCATCGGTTGAACAAACGTATCCCTGCGGCTTGTTAAGCATAAAATAGCGTGGCCCGTGTTGCTGCGCTAAGGGATTGCCGTCATACGCAACCGCATGTTCCGGGAGCAGTTTGAAGGCCGCATTTTTAATGATGTCGCCATCGACGGTAACGCGGTTACCACGAATTTCACGCCCGGCAATAGCGCGGCTGACGCCAAGCTGCTGAGCGATAAATTTATCAAGTCGCATGTGTGTGATTTAGCCTGTAATAATACGGAAATCGGGCATTCTACCCGAAAAAAGGGAATTGCTATCCGCTCAGTATAGCGGGCTAACTATATCCCTCAAGGGAAATGATTCATGGCATACTATTCCCGGAACCGTTTAACGTAGTGAGACCATGATTTTTACACTCCGCCCCTACCAGCAAGAAGCCGTAGACGCCACGCTCAGCCACTTTCGCCGCCACCGTACGCCCGCCGTGATTGTTCTGCCGACCGGCGCAGGTAAAAGCCTGGTGATCGCCGAACTGGCGCGCGTCGCCCGCGGACGGGTACTGGTGCTGGCGCATGTGAAAGAGCTGGTCGCGCAGAACCACGCCAAATATTGCGCGCTGGGGCTGGAAGCGGATATTTTCGCCGCCGGACTCAAACGTAAAGAGAGTCAGGGCAAAGTCGTGTTCGGCAGCGTACAGTCGGTGGCGCGTAATCTTGACGCCTTCCAGGAGGAGTTTTCGCTGTTGATTGTCGATGAATGCCACCGCATCGGTGACGATGAAGACAGTCAGTATCAGCAAATCCTCACTCACCTGAGTAAAGTTAATCCTCACTTACGTCTGCTTGGGCTCACCGCCACGCCCTTCCGCCTCGGAAAAGGCTGGATTTATCAATTTCATTACCACGGTATGGTGCGCGGCAACGACAACGCGCTGTTTCGCGACTGTATTTATGAACTGCCGCTGCGCTATATGATTAAACACGGCTATCTGACGCCGCCTGAGCGGCTTGATATGCCAGTGGTCCAATACGATTTCAGCCGCCTGCAGGCCCAAAGCAATGGGCTGTTCAGCGAAGCCGACCTGAACCGTGAGCTGAAAAAGCAGCAGCGGATTACGCCGCACATCATCAGCCAGATTATGGAATTTGCGCAAACGCGCAAAGGCGTGATGATTTTCGCCGCCACGGTCGAACATGCGAAAGAGATTGTCGGTCTGCTTCCGGCGGACGACGCGGCGCTGATTACCGGCGATACGCCAGGGCCCGAGCGCGACGCGCTGATTGATAATTTCAAGGCGCAGCGTTTTCGCTATCTGGTTAACGTCTCGGTGCTGACCACCGGCTTTGACGCCCCACACGTTGATCTCATCGCGATTCTACGTCCCACCGAGTCAGTTAGTCTTTACCAACAAATTGTCGGGCGTGGTCTGCGCCTTGCGCCGGGAAAGACCGATTGCCTGATTCTTGATTACGCTGGCAACCCGCACGACCTGTATGCCCCGGAGGTCGGTAGCCCGAAGGGAAAAAGCGATAACGTCCCTGTCCAGGTATTTTGCCCGGCCTGCGGCTTTGCCAACACCTTCTGGGGGAAAACCACTGCCGACGGCACGCTGATTGAACACTTTGGCCGTCGCTGCCAGGGCTGGTTTGACGATGACGACGGCCATCGCGAGCAGTGCGATTTTCGCTTTCGCTTCAAAAACTGCCCGCAGTGTAATGCCGAAAACGATATTGCCGCCCGACGCTGCCGGGAATGTGACGCTATTCTGGTCGACCCGGACGATATGTTAAAAGCGGCGCTCAGGCTCAAGGATGCGTTAGTCCTGCGCTGTAGCGGAATGACGATGCAGCATGGGCAGGATGAGAAAGGCGAATGGCTGAAAATCACTTACTATGACGAGGACGGCGCGGATGTTAGTGAGCGCTTCCGCTTGCACACGCCCGCCCAGCGTACCGCTTTCGAACAGCTATTTATTCGCCCGCATACCCGCACGCCCGGCGTTCCTTTACGCTGGATCACGGCGGCGGATATTGTCGCGCAGCAGGCGCTGTTGCGGCATCCCGATTTTGTGGTCGCGCGGATGAAAGGCCAGTACTGGCAGGTGCGTGAAAAAGTGTTCGACTATGAAGGCCGCTTCCGCCGGGCGCACGAATTACGTGGTTAATTGTACTTTTCATTGATGTAACGGCGATTTGAGTATAGAATCCCGCCCGCCTTTGCATACGCAAAGCAGATCACTTACCTGTTGCTGGGTCGCCTGTAGCAGGAATTATTAAAGAGAGATTTAAATGTTTACTATCAACGCAGAAGTACGTAAAGAGCAGGGTAAGGGTGCGAGCCGCCGCCTGCGCGCCGCTAACAAGTTCCCGGCAATCATCTACGGCGGTTCTGAAGCCCCGATTGCTATCGAACTGGACCACGACCAGGTGATGAACATGCAAGCTAAAGCTGAATTCTACAGCGAAGTTCTGACCCTCGTTGTTGACGGTAAAGAAGTAAAAGTTAAAGCTCAGGCTGTACAGCGTCACGCTTACAAACCGAAGCTGACTCACATCGACTTCGTTCGCGCGTAATCGCCTGGAAGTTGAAGAAAAACCCCGCCCCGGCGGGGTTTTTTTATGCGTTTAATTGAATTTGACGATATGCAGAGCAACGAGAACCCACTTTGCTTTTCTGCTTTCTTACACCTCGCCACATTCAATTAGCGCCTCCCCTAATCGAGGATCTGTAGTTTCCGCCGCGGTATTCATACCTTTAAGCCGATTGAATAATGCCCGTTGACGAACGCTGGCACTTTCCGGTTTCCATGGCAAAATTCGTATTGGTATAGTTTGCCCGTCATTCAACGCATCAAATACCTTTTCATTGGTCAGTAAGTCGCCGCAGCTCCATGTCTTGCTATCAAACTGAAAATCAAATAAGACATGGAGCTCCAGTTCATCTACACGCACTTGACGCTTTGCATTATCGATGCGTATTTCCACCTTCTCTTTATGCGTCAAAGTTGCATCAAGATTGAGCCCATACCGTTTCAACTGCCCCTTGTCGTAATAGTAACGTATGCTGGACCAGGTTGATTTAAAAGCAAATCCAGTAATGAATAAACCACTTAACAAGAACAGCGGGCATATGAACAAGCTCAGTAACCAGTTGGCGCCATAAGTATAAAACAGTACCAACGAGAGAACGGTGAACACCATCCCGAGCACCAACATCATCAAAAATGCGACAATGTGCGCATACAAAACCTGCCGAAATAAACTGAAATTAACAGGCGGCTTCTGACGTATTCCTTTACTCACTACGGCGTCCTTTTATGTCGTATGCCTTTATTTCCCGCCCGACGTGCGTCGCTGCAACTGATCGCGCAGATTCGGCGGCGTCCCTTTGATAGTCAGGGTATCGGTCGCCGGGTCCCAGAAAATCCGCTCGCCCAGCAGCATCGCATCAAAGTTAATCGTTAACCCGCCGCCGCTGCCGGCATATTTGGTTAGCTGGCGCAGCGTACTGCGATCCGCCGGAAAGCTCTCTTCCAGCTCATAGCCTTTTTCGGCAGTAAATTCGCTGAAGCTGACTTCACTGACGCCGGAAAGCTCTTTAGACAGCGATTCCAGCTCAATCTCTTCCCCGGCTTGTAACTGCTCGTTGCAGTAGCTGTACACCTGCTGACGCACGTTCTGACGTTCCGCTTTATCCAACTGCGCTTCTGCGGTGAAATCATCCACTGCCTGCAACAGGCCGCGATTCTGCGCTTTGGCGTTCAACCCTTCGCTGGCACCGAGGAAATCCATAAAGAAGTCAGCGACCTTGCGCCCTACCCGACCTTTCAGGAACGTCAGATAGCGGGTCGATTGCGGATTAGTTTCCCACTCGGTAAGATCGATACGCGCCACGATATCCGCATGGTTGATATCAAGATAATGCGTCGGGTTAATGTCCAGATTTTCATTGACCCGCATACTGCTCAGGTTGTTCAGTACCGTAACCAGCAGATACTCCACCGCCAGGTAGCGATAATGGCAGAACAATACAATGCCGCCGTCCGCAAAGGGATATTTCGCCAGTTCGTCACGCAGGCGTCCGGTCGCCGCCCGGCTAAAGGCAAGAAAATCTTCTTCCCCCTGACGTTGCAACCGCAGCGCTTGCGCCAGTTCACTCTCTTCATTAAACAGGCCATACGCCTTATTCTTGGCGCTATAGACCCGATGCAGTTCAGCCACCATCTCGACAACGGTGGTTGTCGGCTCCAGCAATGAATCGCGCAAGACCAGCTCAAGATTTTGCTCATCGCGCTTGATAAGCTGGTGCAGGGCAATCTGGTTGATATCCAGACTCATGATAAACTCTCCTTTAAGACCGGGCGGTATTCAACCACCGCCTGCCGGAAGACGCAAGCAATCGCCCTGTCATTTCAGGCGTTATCCGTAACGCGAATGATTTAGGGGATAAAAATGCAGAAAAAAAACTGTTGCTACGGTAATATGTTGCCCTTTCATGAACAAACAGATTTTGATTTATGCCACAACTCTCCCGCTATAGTGATGAACATGTTGAACAACTGCTGAGCGAACTGCTCAGTGTACTGGAAAAACATAAGGCGCCGACCGATCTTTCCCTGATGGTGCTGGGAAATATGGTCACCAACCTTATCAACACCAGCGTGGCGCCGGCTCAACGCCAGGCGATTGCGAACTCTTTTGCCCGCGCCTTGCAGTCTTCGATTAGCGAAGACAACGCGCACTAAAAAGCCGACTCCGGAGAAACAAGCGACAGGTATGGTAACTCATCGTCAGCGCTACCGTGAAAAAGTCTCCCAGATGGTTAGCTGGGGGCACTGGTTCGCTCTGTTCAATATACTGTTGGCTACGTTGCTCGGCAGCCGTTACCTGTTTGTCGCCGACTGGCCGACAACGCTTGCGGGTCGCATATACTCCTACCTGAGCATTGTCGGGCACTTTAGCTTTCTGGTGTTCGCCAGCTATTTGCTTATTCTTTTTCCGCTCACGTTTATCGTGATGTCCCAGCGGCTGATGCGGTTTATATCAGCCATTCTGGCGACCGCGGGTATGACGTTGTTGCTTATCGACAGCGAAGTCTTTACCCGTTTCCACCTGCATCTTAATCCCATTGTCTGGGAGCTGGTCATCAACCCTGACCAGAACGAAATGGCGCGCGACTGGCAGCTTATGTTTATTAGCGTGCCGGTTATCTTATTGATTGAGATGCTATTTGCGACATGGAGTTGGCAAAAGCTGCGCAGTCTTACGCGCCGCCGCCATTTCGCAAGGCCGCTTGCGGCATTCTTTTTCGTCTCCTTTATCGCATCGCATCTTATCTACATCTGGGCAGACGCTAATTTTTACCGGCCGATTACCATGCAGCGGGCAAACCTGCCGCTCTCTTATCCGATGACGGCGCGACGTTTTCTTGAAAAACACGGTCTGCTGGATGCGCAGGAATATCAGCGCCGTCTGGTAGAGCAAGGCAATCCGGAAGCGGTCTCCGTACAGTACCCGCTTAGCAATTTGCACTATCGCGATATGGGCACCGGTCAGAATGTGCTGCTCATTACCGTAGACGGCCTGAACTATTCCCGCTTTGAGAAGCAGATGCCGGAGCTGGCTACATTTGCCGAGCAAAACATCGACTTCACCCGTCATATGAGTTCAGGGAATACCACTGATAACGGTATTTTCGGCCTGTTCTATGGCATATCGCCAGGCTATATGGATGGCGTGTTATCCACCAGAACCCCTGCGGCGCTCATTACCGCGTTGAATCAGCAAGGCTACCAACTGGGACTGTTTTCTTCGGATGGCTTCGCCAGCCCGCTTTATCGTCAGGCATTACTGTCCGATTTCTCGATGCCGACAGCGCAGACGCAGTCTGATGCGCAAACGGCCAGCCAGTGGATAGACTGGCTTGGGCGCTACGCACAGGAAGATAACCGCTGGTTCTCATGGGTATCGTTTAACGGTACTAACATTGATGACAGTAATCAGAAGAATTTTGTTAAGCGTTACGCCAGCGCCGCCAGCGACGTGGATGCGCAAATCAATCGGGTTCTGAACGCGCTGCGAGAGGCCGGTAAATTCGACAATACCGTCGTGATCATTACCGCAGGACGCGGCATACCGTTGACGCCGGAAGAAAATCGCTTCGACTGGTCGCAAGGTCATCTGCAAGTACCGCTGGTGATCCACTGGCCGGGGACGCCTGCGCAGCGTATTAATGTGCTTACCGATCATACCGATGTGATGACCACGTTGATGCAACGCCTGTTACATGTCAGCACGCCAGCGAACGAATATTCACAGGGCCAGGACATCTTTACCGTTCCACGTCGCCATAACTGGGTAACGGCGGCAGACGGCAGTACGCTGGCAATCACGACGCCGCAAATGACCCTGGTGCTCAATAATAACGGTCATTATCAGACCTATGACTTACACGGCGAGAAGATCAAAGATCAGAAGCCGCAGCTCAGTCTGCTGCTGCAAGTGCTAACAGAAGAGAAACGTTTTATCGCTAACTGATTAATTATAAATCAGTTAGCACCGTTTCCCCTTGCATTCGCGTTGGAAAGAGGTAGTATTAGCACCCACAAGTCGGCACGTAGCGCAGCCTGGTAGCGCACCGTCATGGGGTGTCGGGGGTCGGAGGTTCAAATCCTCTCGTGCCGACCAAAATTCCCCTTAAAAACCAGCCTCTCAGGGCTGGTTTTTTTATGCCTGCAATTAAAAAGTTAGCTGATGCCAGAGACGTTATTTTGCATGAACTGATTTTGCATAAACTGATCGGACACCTTTCCCGTGCAGTGGTCAACGTAAAGTCAATGCAGGCAAATAACGTAAACCATGTTTGTACTAAAACAGAAAAAGCGCATCTACACCCTATGCTGGAAGAAATGTTTGCAGTGGCAGGTAAATGAGTAAGCAATCTGTCGCAGCAATAATAAAACGTTCTGGTAAGGTAAACGGCCTACCACTTCTTTGTCACTAACAATTAGCCTCCCTGTCGCCATAGGGTCGATAACGATCGGCTAGTCACAACACGTTTTTGTAGACAACGTACGGTGATGAATTACTCCTTCAGCCAGCAACTCGCTAATTGTTATTCAACTTCAGAAATTATAACTAATTGAAGCACCTACAAAATTATGCCCTGAATTTTTATCCGTGAGTGATCCATTCGAGAAATGCCGGATATAAGCTTCTGTAGAAAAAGCCCCAAAGTTCCAGCCAAGAAACGCTTTTTCTCCAAAGGTAAATGCAGAATTGACACGCATATCATCTCGCGACTTAGATTTTATATAAGCTCCCAGACCAATACCGGTATAGATACCAGCGAAATGAACCAGCGCCACATCCTTCGAGATACCCAATACGCCCTGGTTATATTTATTGCAGGGAACGCTGCCAGAATGTTTACTGCAATCATCGCTACCCTTAGCCTTAAATCCTCCTAACTCCAGATTATTTCTTGCCTGTAAAAAGAAAAAATCGCTGGGTTCACTGTATGTCAGAAAAGCCGTATATAAGTGCTCAACCCCTCCTCTTCTTATACTTTCTCCCGCAGCAAAAGAGATCTGATGCTTGTTGCCCTTGCCAAAAAAAACATTATCATTAGCAGAACATGCGAATGCACAAAGTAATAATATATATATAAATATTCTCTTCATATACACTCCACCACCATTTCAATGTCAATAGTTATTTTTAACCGGCTAACATATTTAAAATTTTCTACGCCACGCTTACGCTCACAGAAACGGCTGATATAGCATCCACACTACGTTCTCCCCTTGAGTCGCCCCAACGGGTGCTCAAAACGCCGCGAGTGTTGTTCAGGCACATCCAGGATAAGTTATAAGTGAATGACTCTCATTCCTGACCACATTTTCATTTATGATAAGAATATCGTCAGAATCTCTTTATCGCATAAAAATACCTCTGCTATTGACTTAATATTTAATTTAACAGATGTCGCGGTTTATTCGTTCTGCTCAGATGTATTTCATTGGCATTAATAAAACCATAAATAAATTCAATTAAAATAATTTTTTAATAATGAAAAGCTTTAGACGTTATGACTTTTAATAAGGAATTTCCTGCCAGTAAAGATAGTCTGGACTTACGGGTGCAAGGGCGCAGCTACATATGCCACACTTCTGTTATGTCACATTGTCCGAAAAAAGCGTCCAGACCAGTATTCAACTTCAGAGAGTATTCTGTTTTCTCTCACAACGGGTTGTTTTATCCTTTCTATCGTTCAGCTAATGACTCGCCTGTCACAGGTTTTACTACTTACCCATGCACTAATTAGGGTAAAATTTACGCGCTTGACAATGTGGCAAATCTGGACGATTTCCGCGCTGAAAACAATAATCATTCTAATAAAACTCAGGAGATATAGCATGCCTGAAGTAACACCTTTTCAGGTGCTTATTGTGGACGACCATCCACTTATGCGGCGAGGTATTCGTCAATTACTGGAACTGGACCCGGCTTTTTATGTCGTTGCCGAAGCGGGTGACGGGGCGAGTGCGATCGATCTGGCGAATCGCATTGAGCCCGATCTGATCCTGCTGGATCTGAATATGAAAGGTCTGAGCGGGTTAGATACCCTGAACGCGCTACGCCGGGATGGTGTGACGGCGCAAATTATTATTCTTACCGTCTCGGATTCCGCCAGCGACATCTACGCGCTGATCGACGCCGGCGCCGACGGTTATCTGCTCAAAGATAGCGATCCGGAAGTGCTGCTGGAGGCCATTCGCAAAGGCGCTAACGGCGGTAAAGTCTTTAGCGATCGGGTCAATGAATATCTGCGTGAGCGCAAACGGTTTGGCGCGCAGGAAGATCCCTTTAGTATCCTGACCGAACGAGAGTTAGATGTCTTGCATGAGCTGGCGCAGGGGCTTTCTAACAAACAGATTGCGTCAGTACTGAATATTTCTGAGCAGACGGTTAAGGTGCACATTCGTAATCTACTTCGCAAGCTAAACGTGCGCTCGCGCGTCGCGGCGACCATTCTATTTTTACAAACACGCGGAATGCAGTAACAAGCCAGGCCCGGTGGCGCCACGCCACCGGGCCGTCAGGGTCTTATTTCTCCTGCGCCAGCCGGATACTGCGCTCTATCACCGCCCGCCGGGCGTCACCCGCCGGCAGCAGCTTCAGCATCATCTCCCAGGCCGCCACCGCCTCGCCAAAGCGCTGCTGCTCAAAGGCGCTGAACGCATACAGGCTTAACACCCGGATATCCGTGTGGTCGCGGCTCACCAGCCGGCGCAGCAGCTCCCCGCCGCGGCGGTTATCCTCCGGGTCGGACGAGCGCGTCAGCGCCTCCGCGTAGCCCAGCGCCGCATCGCGGTTTTCCGGGTCCAGGCGGTAAGCGTTCGCATACGCCCCGGTGGCGGTACCGGCATTACCCAGTACCATACCGGTGCGCCCCAGCATGAGCCAGCCCTCAACATTGCCGGCATCATTCTGCAGGCGGGTGCGCAGCCCCAGCGCCAGCCGCGCCATCTCCTCTTCATTCAGCGGCTGCGCCTGCGGGTCCAGCGCCCGCGCCAGCAGCCCCGGCGTCTGCGCCGTTGCCTGCTGCCAGGCCCTGACCTGCTGATAGCTGCCGGTCAGGGCGTAGCTGCCGGCACCGACCGCCAGCGCAATGACGGCCCCCGGCACGTAAACGCCCCACCCGGCGCGCGCGCCGCAAACCGGGGTGTCCGCCGGCAGCGGCTCCCGGCGCAGGCGCACCCGCCGGCGCGTGCGGGCGACGATTATCCACCCGCCCGCCACAATGGCGGCCAGCGGCAGCACCCACAGCAGCACCGTCAGCGGGGTCAGCGGCGGGTCGTAGGTGACAAAGTTGCCGTAGCGCGCCACCATGTAATCGATGATTTCCTGGCGGCTCTTCCCCTCCTGCA
>NZ_JBEUJY010000012.1:0-148816 GCF_043356775.1 Salmonella sp. SJTUF15581
GCTCAGATTCAGAGTCCGAAGGATTTTACGCTGAGACAAGGCGGCAAACGCAGCGACGGAAGGAGCATACAGAAGTATGTGACTGACGCTCGCAAGAGCAGCCAACGCCGTATCAGTGTAAAAGACAAAGGACAGAGCACAAAGAATTTGCCTGGCGGCACTAGCGCGGTGGTCCCACCTGACCCCATGCCGAACTCAGAAGTGAAACGCCGTAGCGCCGATGGTAGTGTGGGGTCTCCCCATGCGAGAGTAGGGAACTGCCAGGCATCAAATAGAATGAAAGGCTCAGTCGAAAGACTGGGCCTTTTGTTTTATCTGTGGTCTGTCGGTGAGCACTCTCCTGAGGAGGAGAAATCCGCCGGGAGCGGATTTGAACGTTGCGCAGCAACGGCCCGTAGGGTGGCGGGCAGGACGCCCGCCATAAACTGCCAGGCATCAGACAAGTGAAGAAGCCCGTCCGTCTGGACGGGCTTCTTTGCGTGTGTGGTAACTGTAAAAATGTAGGCCTGATAAGCGCAGCGCCATCAGGCAACCGGCACCGCCGGATGGCAGCTTCGCCTTATCCGGCCTACAAGGAACGTGCTTTCTCTAACCACCGCAAAATGAAGGCAGAAATCTGCGATACATCATTAAGATCCAAAACGGGTACCGCTACGGCAAGTGGAAGATCACTGGCAACCGCAATAACATGCTCATCAAGAATCAATTCCTCCTCGCTGTGCCCACATCCCTGACGAAAAAGTAAGATCTTCGCAACTGCCTCGTGTTTAAACCCTTCTACCAGCACCATATCCAGCTTTGATGCATCCATCCGGCTCACCAGCCATGCCAGATCCAACTCTTCTTGCCCCGGCGTTTCAGTCATTAACGCCCAGCGCTGCTGACTGGCAACCAGCGTTTGTGCCGCCCCGGCCTTACGTAATTCGTAGCTATCTTTACCCGGTTTATCAACATCCATATCATGATGGGTATGCTTAATCAGCCCTGGCCGAATACCGTGCGCACAAAGTGCTGGGATCAGTTTTTTCAGCAGTGTTGTTTTTCCCGTGCCGCTCCACGCGGCAATGGCGAGTAGCGGTATCATGGTCTCTTTTGCCATTGCGCGAGTTCCTCCGGCGTGTTGACGTTCACAAATGCCTCTTTACAATCGCTGAAATCAACGGCGTGTCCGCCTACCTGGCGCATAAAAATCATTACCCGCCGCTCGCCTGCTTGCAAATAAGCTGTCAACTGGGGCTCAACGGCACGATTAATCAACGCGATCGTTGGATGATCGCGCTCTCCATCATGAACCCAAACCACGGGTGCACTATGACGCTGCGCTGCTAAACGATCGACCAGGTTGTGGGGGATACAGGGATTGTCACAGGGACAAAACAGAAACCAGTCGCCTGCTACCTGCTGAAAAACGGAAAGCATACCCGCCAGCGGACCGGGAAAGTCAGCGATTGAATCCGGAATGACTTTCAGGCCGCTGGCCTGGTAGATATCCAGATGGCGATTAGCACTAATGACGACCGTAGCCAGTTGCGGCGCGAGCGCATCGGCAACGTGCCGCCAGAGCGGTTTCCCGTCCAGTTCAAGCAGACCTTTATCCGCACCTCCCATCCGCCTGGCTTTACCGCCTGCCAGCACCACGCCGGTTATTACTTCATCCAGATTCACCGATATCGCCTCTTTTATTGTGGGATTGACCCTGCTACCGTGTCTGTATCAAGAATAAGGAGCACAGCTATGAAATGTAAACGCCTGAATGAAGTCATTGAACTCCTCCAGCCAGCCTGGCAGAAAGAGCCTGATCTTAATCTGACGCAATTTTTGCAGAAACTGGCGAAAGAGTCAGGTTTTGACGGCAAACTGGAAGATTTAACTGATGATATCCTGATCTACCATCTGAAAATGCGCGATTCCGCCAAAGACGCCGCCATTCCAGGGATTCAAAAAGACTATGAAGAGGACTTTAAAACGGCGCTTTTACGCGCCCGCGGCGTTATTAAAGAGTAAAACCTTGTAAGCGGCGCCACCGAAATCGTCACGAAATGATATCCTGAATCATTCGTAGTATTTTCCGGATGATGGGATGAACGACAACGCTTTTACTTTCCAGACGCTACACCCGGAAACCATCATGGATGCGCTGTTTGAACAGGGGATCAGGGTGGATTCCGGGCTGACTCCACTAAACAGTTATGAAAACCGCGTCTATCAGTTTCAGGATGAAGACCGTCGACGTTTTGTCGTTAAGTTTTATCGTCCTGAACGCTGGTCTGTTGATCAAATTCGGGAAGAACACCAATTCGCGCTTGAACTGGTGAAGGATGAGGTTCCGGTTGCCGCTCCGCTCGCGTTTAATGGCCAGACGCTGTTAGCGCATCAGGGCTATCATTATGCCATTTTCCCCAGCGTAGGCGGTCGTCAGTTTGAAGCAGATAATATCGATCAGATGGAGGCGGTAGGGCGTTATCTTGGCCGATTGCATCAGACGGGGCGAAAACGTCCTTTCACTTTCCGGCCTGACATTGGGCTTGCAGAGTATCTTTTTGAACCTCGCCAGGTATTCGAAGATGCCGCACTGATTCCCTCCGGGCAAAAAGCGGCTTTCCTGAAAGCCACTGATACTCTACTGTCTGCAGTTACCGAATGCTGGCGCACCGATTTCGCCACGCTGCGATTGCACGGCGATTGTCATGCCGGCAACATTCTATGGCGTGATGGACCGCTGTTTGTCGATTTAGATGATGCCCGTAACGGTCCGGCGATACAGGATTTATGGATGCTGCTGAACGGCGACAAAGCCGAACAGCGAATGCAGCTTGAAACCATTATTGAAGCTTATGAAGAAGTTAGTGAGTTCGATACGGCTGAAATTGGTCTCATTGAACCTTTACGCGCCATGCGTTTAGTTTATTATCTTGCCTGGTTGATTCGTCGTTGGGGCGATCCTGCGTTTCCAAAAAACTTTCCCTGGTTAACAGGGGAAGATTACTGGCAGCGACAGACAACGACTTTTATTGAGCAGACTAAAATTTTGCACGAACCCCCTTTACAATTAACGCCAATGTATTAATCGGAGAGAGTTGATCATGAAAAAGATTTGGCTGGCGCTGGCTGGTATGGTTTTAGCTTTTAGCGCCTCGGCAGCACAGATCAGCGACGGTAAACAGTATATCACGCTGGATAAACCGGTCGCTGGCGAACCCCAGGTACTGGAGTTTTTCTCCTTCTACTGCCCACATTGTTATCAGTTTGAAGAAGTGCTTCATGTGTCTGACAATGTGAAGAAAAAGCTGCCGGAAGGCACCAAAATGACCAAGTACCACGTTGAGTTCCTGGGGCCGTTGGGCAAGGAGCTCACCCAGGCATGGGCGGTGGCGATGGCGTTGGGTGTAGAAGATAAAGTCACGGTCCCGCTGTTTGAAGCCGTACAGAAAACCCAGACAGTACAATCTGCCGCGGATATCCGTAAAGTGTTCGTTGATGCGGGCGTCAAAGGCGAAGATTACGATGCGGCATGGAACAGCTTCGTGGTGAAATCACTGGTTGCGCAACAGGAGAAAGCCGCGGCTGACCTGCAACTGCAGGGCGTTCCGGCGATGTTCGTCAATGGCAAATACCAGATTAACCCACAAGGCATGGATACCAGCAGCATGGATGTTTTTGTTCAGCAGTATGCTGATACTGTGAAATATTTGGTTGATAAAAAATAAAAAGAACGCCGGTCACTGACCGGCGTTTTTATAAGATGTTTTAATCTCTTCTATCTGTATATCTTTCTTATCCCACAGCGTATTAAGCCAACGTTGAAAACGGCGTTTGAATGTTTTGTCGTTCACGTAATCGCCGTGCAGTTCTTCATTTATGGGTTCCAGTTGCACCCGAACAACAATACGCGTCAGCCTACCGCTTAGCATATCGTAGAAGGGGTGACGATCGTTGTTTGGGTAACACAACGTAATATTAAGCAGCTTATCGAACTGTGAGCCTAAAACATTAATCGCCATTGCAATACCGGCTGCTTTTGGCGGCAACAGATGTTGATAAGGTGAATGCGTTTGCTGACGTTTCTCATGCGTAAATCGCGAGCCTTCAACAAAGTTAACGATAGTGGTGGGATACCGACGAAACTTTTCGCAAGAGCGACGAGTTGTTTCAACATCTTTGCCGCGTCGATCGGGGTGTCGGAGCAGGTAGCTACGGGAGTAGCGCTTCATAAACGGCATATCTAATGCCCAGCACGCCAGGCCGATGAACGGCACCCAGGCCAATTGCTGTTTAAGAAAGTACTTATTCATTGGGATATGCTTGCGGAACAGAACGCAAAGCACAACGATATCGGCCCAGCTGCGATGATTACAAATCAGTAAATACCAATTTTTCTTGCTCAGCCCTTCTAACCCTTCTACATCCCATTGCAAGTGCGGATTAAGGCGTAACAGCGCTGCAAGACCAGCACACCAGCAATACATCATGAAATTGCAGAAAATGGAGACCTTGCGCCAGATACCGGGAACAGGCAAAAGAAGCTTTACCATACCGGCAACGATGATCGGTACTGAGCAAACAATAGTGACCAGGATGGTCAATACGATACTCAATGGGAGCGTGATAGCCGCGAGTATTCTCGTCATAATAAATTATTCAAAAGTTAGCCATAAACGGTGCGCGAAAAGGGCGCAAGAGGCTGATTCTATCAGAAAACGATGCTAATGATGGCGCTGAGTGAAATAGAAACACTCGTAACAACTATCCACATTATGATAACGGCATGAATCAGATAATCAGAAAAACGTGATGTTAACAACTCATTGAAAATAATGGTTAATTATTAAGACGAGAAGACTATCGCGCTGATTTTAAAGTAATGGTAAGAATTTACACACAAAGTTATCCACAGGTTGTTTTGCGAGCGATCCTGAAGATCGACAAAACTTTTCCGCAAATGCGGCGAAAAACTCAAGTTTTCCTCCTGTATGTGGCATCCTTTAACCATAATCTGTTAAACAGGCACGGACATTATGGTTCAGATCCCAGAAAACCCACTTATTCTCGTAGATGGCTCATCCTATCTCTATCGCGCCTATCATGCGTTTCCGCCGTTAACCAACAGCGCGGGAGAACCTACGGGCGCAATGTATGGTGTCCTCAACATGTTGCGCAGCCTGATCATGCAGTATCAGCCGACACATGCTGCGGTGGTGTTTGACGCCAAAGGAAAAACCTTCCGTGATGAGCTCTTTGAACACTACAAATCGCATCGTCCTCCGATGCCGGATGATCTGCGAGCGCAAATAGAGCCGTTACATGCCATGGTTAAAGCCATGGGGTTACCTCTGTTGGCGGTCTCTGGCGTAGAAGCGGATGACGTTATCGGTACACTGGCGCGAGAAGCGGAGAAGGTGGGGCGTCCGGTATTAATCAGCACCGGCGATAAAGATATGGCACAGTTGGTGACGCCGAATATTACGCTGATCAACACCATGACTAACACCATCCTCGGCCCGGATGAAGTCGTTAATAAGTACGGCGTGCCGCCTGAGCTGATTATCGACTTTCTGGCGCTGATGGGGGACTCCTCGGATAATATTCCAGGCGTACCAGGCGTGGGTGAGAAGACGGCGCAAGCCTTGCTTCAGGGATTGGGCGGCCTGGATACGCTGTACGCCGAGCCGGAAAAAATTGCCGGTCTCACTTTCCGCGGCGCCAAAACGATGGCCGGTAAATTAGCGCAGAATAAAGACGTAGCGTACCTGTCTTATAAACTCGCCACCATTAAAACGGATGTTGAGCTGGAGCTGACCTGCGAACAGCTTGAAGTGCAGCAGCCGATTGCGGATGAACTGCTGGGCCTGTTTAAAAAATATGAGTTTAAGCGCTGGACGGCGGACGTTGAGTCAGGCAAGTGGCTACAGGCAAAGGGCGCGAAACCGGCGGCCAAACCGCAGGAAACGGTCGTTATTGATGAATCGCCCAGCGAACCGGCAGCGGCGCTCTCTTATGAAAATTATGTCACGATTCTGGACGACGTTACGCTGGAAAGCTGGATTGAAAAGCTGAAAAAAGCGCCAGTTTTTGCTTTCGACACGGAGACCGACAGTCTGGATAATATCGCCGCCAACCTGGTGGGTCTCTCGTTTGCTATCGAACCTGGCGTTGCCGCGTATGTACCTGTCGCGCATGATTATCTGCACGCTCCGGATCAAATCTCCCGCCA
Organism: Salmonella sp. SJTUF15581; assembly: GCF_043356775.1. NCBI lineage: Bacteria > Pseudomonadati > Pseudomonadota > Gammaproteobacteria > Enterobacterales > Enterobacteriaceae > Salmonella > Salmonella sp. SJTUF15581. Next base: position 6,212 of record NZ_JBEUJY010000012.1, read on the forward strand.
GCGTGCTCTGGAACTGCTGAAGCCGCTGCTGGAAGATGAAAAAGTGCGCAAAGTGGGGCAAAACCTCAAGTACGATCGCGGCGTCTTGCAAAATTACGGTATTGAGCTGCGCGGTATCGCCTTCGATACCATGCTTGAGTCTTACATTCTGAACAGCGTCGCCGGACGCCATGATATGGACAGTTTGTCCGATCGTTGGCTGAAGCACAAAACTATCACCTTTGAAGACATTGCCGGTAAAGGTAAAAACCAGCTCACCTTTAACCAGATCGCACTGGAGGAAGCGGGGCGCTATGCGGCAGAAGATGCGGATGTCACGTTACAGTTGCATCTCAAAATGTGGCCTGAGCTCCAGCAGCACAAAGGCCCGCTGAATGTTTTCGAAAACATCGAAATGCCGTTGGTGCCTGTACTGTCACGCGTTGAGCGCAATGGCGTAAAAATCGATCCTGCCGTCCTGCACAAACATTCGGAAGAAATCACGCTACGTCTGGCGGAACTGGAAAAGAAAGCGCATGACATTGCGGGCGAGGCGTTCAACCTGTCCTCAACGAAGCAGTTGCAGACTATCCTGTTTGAAAAGCAGGGTATTAAGCCGTTGAAGAAAACGCCTGGCGGCGCGCCGTCAACGTCGGAAGAGGTACTGGAAGAGCTGGCGCTGGACTATCCGCTGCCGAAAGTGATTCTGGAGTATCGTGGTCTGGCGAAGCTAAAATCCACCTATACCGATAAGCTGCCGCTGATGATTAACCCGAAAACCGGGCGCGTCCATACGTCCTATCATCAGGCGGTAACGGCGACGGGACGTTTATCGTCCACCGATCCGAACCTGCAAAATATTCCGGTGCGCAATGAAGAGGGCCGCCGCATTCGTCAGGCATTTATTGCGCCTGAGGATTATCTCATCGTATCTGCGGACTATTCACAGATTGAGCTGCGTATTATGGCGCATCTTTCCCGTGATAAAGGGCTGCTCACGGCGTTCGCCGAAGGGAAAGATATTCACCGTGCAACGGCGGCGGAAGTCTTTGGCTTGCCGCTGGATAGCGTGACCGGGGAACAGCGCCGAAGTGCGAAAGCCATTAACTTTGGCCTGATTTACGGGATGAGCGCCTTCGGTCTTTCTCGCCAGCTTAATATTCCGCGTAAAGAGGCGCAGAAGTATATGGATCTCTACTTCGAACGCTATCCTGGCGTGCTGGAATATATGGAGCGCACCCGCGCTCAGGCAAAAGAACAAGGCTATGTGGAAACGCTGGAGGGACGCCGCCTTTACCTGCCGGATATTAAATCCAGCAACGCGGCGCGGCGCGCGGGGGCGGAACGCGCGGCGATCAATGCTCCCATGCAAGGAACGGCTGCCGATATCATCAAGCGCGCCATGATTGCCGTCGATGCCTGGCTACAGGCCGAGCAGCCACGCGTGCGGATGATTATGCAGGTACACGATGAATTAGTGTTCGAGGTGCATAAAGACGACTTAGATGCGGTAGCAAAACGTATCCATCAGTTGATGGAAAACTGCACGCGTATTGATGTGCCGTTGCTGGTAGAAGTCGGTAGCGGGGAAAATTGGGATCAAGCGCACTAAGCATTTAAGGAATAACGCGCTTTTTTCGTAATTAAGCAACATAAGCACGGGGGTTTTGTGATGGGTATTAGAATTCCCTATGTAAAGAATGAAAAAAAATTACGAAAAGGTCTTTCTGTGTTGCTCAAAAAAGAGTAAAGTTATTCACGTAGGGTACAGAGGTAAGATGTTCTATCTTTCAGACCTTTTACTTCACGTAATCGGATTTGGCTGAATATTTTAGCCGCCCCAGTCAGTTTATGACTGGGGCGTTTTTTATTGTGCGCAAGAAAAGTTTCGCTCACACCGTAGGCCGGATAAGACGCGCAGCGGCGCCATCCGGCATAGCGGGTGATTATTCCCCGTCCTGAATCTCTTCGACCGGTGCCAGTTCACTAAACCAGCTATCCAGCTTCTGACGTAACTTATCCACGCCCTGCTTTTTCAGCGAGGAAAACGCTTCTACCTGCACATCGCCATTAAAAGCCAGCACGGCTTCACGTACCATATTCAACTGCGCCTTGCGCGCGCCGCTGGCCAGTTTGTCCGCTTTGGTCAGCAGAACCAGAACCTGGATATTGCTCTCTACAGCCCACTGGATCATCTGTTGGTCGAGGTCTTTCAACGGATGGCGGATATCCATTAAAACGACTAAGCCCTGTAGGCTTTGACGTTTCTCCAGATATTCCCCCAGCGCGCGTTGCCACTTGCGTTTCATCTCTTCCGGGACTTCCGCATAGCCATAGCCCGGCAGGTCGACCAACCGTTTGCCCTCTACGACTTCAAACAGGTTAATCAATTGGGTACGGCCCGGCGTTTTAGAGGTGCGCGCCAGGCTTTTTTGGTTGGTCAATGTGTTCAGGGCGCTGGATTTGCCTGCATTGGAACGGCCAGCAAAAGCCACTTCAATTCCGCGATCGGAAGGTAAATGGCGAATATCAGGCGCACTCATCACAAAATGCGTCTGTTGATAATTCAGGTTAGTCAAAGCGGTCGTCTCCGTCAGTCAAAGCATTGTGGCGATTATACCTGAACGCCAGCAAAAGACGGATTTTTCGGCGCGTCGGTGCTGTAAGCAAAAGCCATACGCTTTGTGAGACATTGTCCATTGCACTTATGCGACATGACAGAGTCGTTGTCAGGCTCAAAGCCAGTTAATATAGTTAAATCATGAATTTATAGAAAGGTAATTGTCTGAAAAAAAGGGATTTGCCGTGTCGGTATCTTGTGAGTTTACCCCAAAAGAGTAAAGTAATGCACATAGCGAGGACGCTAACAGGATCAACGACTCAGGATGAGGGTCAGGAGCGCCAGGAGGCGAAGACACAGGATTGTCAGGAAGACAAACGTCCGGAGACGTTAGTAAAAGGAAATGGAAACAACATGGAATGTTCCAGGCTAAGGGAAAAACAGGGCGTGTTGATAGCCAACAGGGATGGTGGAACCCGTTAAGGGTCGTGAGTCAAGAAAAAAGGCGGCAGATTACTCTGTCGCCTTTTTTCTTTGCTTGCTTTCTGCTAGATTCCGCCTCAATTCTATACTGAATAAAACGGCTTAAAGATCTGACATCATGAAAAAAACAACCTCTGCACCGCGCAGTAAAGCCTTTGGCAAACAGCGTCGTAAAACGCGTGAAGAGTTAAACCAGGAGGCGCGCGACCGTAAACGCCTGAAAAAACATCGCGGTCATGCGCCGGGAAGTCGCGCGGCGGGCGGCAATTCCGCTTCGGGCGGCGGCAATCAGAATCAACAAAAAGATCCACGTATTGGCAGTAAAACACCTGTTCCATTGGGCGTGACTGAAAAAGTGACCCAACAGCATAAACCGAAAAGTGAGAAACCTATGCTTTCACCGCAGGCGGAGTTGGATTTACTGGAAACGGATGAGCGCCTGGATGCGCTGTTAGAACGTCTGGAAGCGGGCGAAACCCTGAGTGCGGAAGATCAAGCCTGGGTAGATGCCAAACTGGATCGTATTGATGAACTGATGCAGAAGCTTGGTCTGTCTTACGATGACGACGAAGAAGACGACGAAGAGGACGAGAAGCAGGAAGATATGATGCGCCTGCTAAGAGGCGGCAACTAACGGGTTTACACCGTGGGCTTGCCCGTCCTGCTTATAACCCTTCCGGTTATATGTTATCTGGTGTGGTTATTCGTTAAACTACAGCGATTGTCGCGGCGACAGAAATGGCTGCGCAGCCGGCTTGCCGCCCGTCATGGCGTGAAGCCGGTACGCCGTACCCGCCAGAGACGCCATCGGAAGGAGTGAGCATGTCTGAACAGCAAATAGACTGGGATCTGGCCCTGATCCAGAAATATAACTATTCCGGGCCACGATATACCTCGTACCCAACCGCGCTGGAGTTTTCTGAAGACTTCGAGGACGCCGCATTCTTGCAGGCTGTGGCGCGTTATCCTGAACGTCCGCTCTCGCTGTATGTGCATATCCCGTTTTGTCACAAGTTGTGTTATTTCTGCGGCTGCAACAAGATTGTCACCCGCCAACAGCATAAAGCTGACCAGTATCTTGACGCGCTTGAGCAGGAAATTCGCCATCGCGCGCCGCTGTTTGCAGACCGTCATGTCAGCCAGCTTCACTGGGGCGGCGGTACGCCTACTTACCTGAATAAAGCGCAAATCAGCCGCTTAATGACGCTGTTACGTGAAAATTTCCACTTTAATACCGACGCGGAAATCTCGATCGAAGTCGATCCCCGTGAAATTGAGCTGGATGTGCTCGATCATTTACGTGCGGAAGGTTTTAACCGCCTGAGTATGGGCGTGCAGGACTTTAATAAAGAGGTGCAGCGCCTGGTTAACCGCGAGCAGGATGAAGAATTCATCTTTGCGTTGCTTAATCACGCCCGCGATATCGGCTTTACCTCGACCAATATCGACTTGATCTACGGTCTACCGAAACAGACGCCGGAAAGCTTCGCTTTCACGCTGAAGCGTGTGACGGAACTGAACCCCGATCGTTTGAGCGTCTTTAACTATGCGCATCTGCCAACGCTTTTTGCCGCCCAGCGTAAAATTAAAGATGCCGATTTACCCAGCGCGCAGCAGAAACTGGATATTTTGCAGGAGACGATCGTATCGCTTACTCAGGCCGGTTATCAGTTTATCGGGATGGACCATTTTGCCCGTCCGGACGACGAACTGGCCGTCGCGCAGCGCGAAGGCGTGCTGCACCGTAATTTTCAGGGCTATACGACCCAGGGCGATACCGATCTGCTGGGGATGGGGGTTTCTGCTATCAGCATGATTGGCGATGGCTACATGCAGAACCAGAAAGAGCTGAAGCGTTATTACCAGCAAGTGGATGAGCGGGGCAATGCGCTATGGCGTGGTATTACGCTGACCCGTGATGATTGCATTCGTCGCGATGTTATCAAGGCGCTGATTTGTAACTTCCGCCTGGATTTTAACGCTGTCGAACAGCAGTGGGGTTTGCATTTCGCTGAATATTTTGCCGAAGATTTGCAGTTACTGTCGCCGCTGGCGAAAGATGGGCTGGTGGATATTAGCGAGAAGGGAATTCAGGTGACGGCGAAAGGTCGTTTGCTGATTCGCAATATCTGCATGTGCTTTGACGCGTATCTGCGCCAGAAAGCGCGGATGCAGCAGTTCTCACGCGTCATTTAGCCGGGTTGCCCGGTGGCGCTGCGCTTACCGGGCCTACACGTTGCGACAACCTGTAGGCCGGATAAGCATTAGCGCCATCCGGCACATTGTCAGCTGAACAGTCCTACCAGCGCGGCACACAACACGGCGGCTAGCGCAGTTTGTGGCGTGTGGCTGTCGACCGCTCCACTCGATACCAGATTAATAATAGATTCTAACATAATGAATCCCCCCGTTTGCCGGGCATGATCATACTGAACTCATCGGAACAGTAAAGCGCAAAATAGCAGCGTTTTGCGCTCAATTATTAATCTTTACACTCGCGGGTAATGTTTACTCCATTCCCAGCTCTTTCAACTTCCGCGTTAGGGTGTTTCGCCCCCAACCGAGCAGCCTGGCGGCTTCCTGTTTATGACCCTGCGTATGGCGTAACGCCGTGGTCAGTAGCGTTCTTTCCAGTTCTGGCTGCGCTTCAGAAAGCAGGTTTTGATGACCGGATCGCAAGGCGCGGTCCGCCCATTGCGCCAGTAATGTCGCCCAGCTATCCGGCGGAAGGTGGGACGGGCTATCCGGCGCCGAGGCTTCAAACAGTTCGCCCGGTAAATCCTGGATCAACACCTCCTGTCCGGCGGCCATGACGGTGAGCCAGCGGCAGGTATTTTCTAACTGACGCACGTTACCAGGCCATGCCAGGCGCGTTAACGCCGTTTCGGTTTCCGGATGTAATAATTTGGCTTCCACGCCTAATTCACGGGCGGCGACCTGCAAAAAATGGCGCGCCAGGCGCGGAATATCCTCACGGCGCTCGCGCAACGGCGGAAGATGGATACGAATCACGTTCAGGCGGTGGAACAGGTCTTCGCGGAATTTCCCTTCCTGAACGCGTCGTTCGAGGTTCTGGTGGGTGGCGGCGATAATGCGCACATCCACTTTTACCGGCGCGTACCCGCCCACGCGGTAGAACTGTCCGTCAGCCAGCACGCGTAACAGACGAGTCTGGACATCCAGCGGCATATCGCCAATTTCGTCCAGAAACAGCGTGCCGCCGTCAGCCTGCTCGAAACGGCCCTGCCGGATGGTATTCGCCCCGGTAAAAGCGCCTTTCTCATGGCCAAACAGTTCGGATTCAATCAAATCTTTCGGGATGGCCGCCATATTGAGCGCGATAAACGGCGCTTTGGCGCGTGGGCTATGGCGGTGAAGCGCATGGGCGACCAGTTCTTTACCGGTCCCTGATTCGCCGTTAATCAGCACGCTAATCGAAGAACGCGACAGCCGACCAATAATGCGAAACACATCCTGCATGGCGGGCGCTTCGCCTATCATGTCTGTTGTCGGGCCGTTAACCTCGATATTACGCGGCTGCTGCTGCTCCTGATAGTGGCTAATCGCGCGCTCGACCAGAGCGACGGCTTCATCAATATCAAACGGTTTAGGCAGATAATCAAACGCACCCTGCTGATAGGCGCTCACGGCGGCATCTAAATCGGAATGCGCGGTCATAATGATGACCGGAAGCATCGGGTGACGCTGTTTAATCTGCTTTAATAGCGCCAGCCCGTCCATTCCCGGCATTCGGATATCCGACAGCAAGACGTCCGGCGTTTTACTGGCCAGCGCAGCCAGTACTTCATTACCATTCTCAAAGGTGGTACAGGTCAACCCTGCCCCGGCGAGAGCACGTTCAAGCACCCAACGGATGGAACTATCATCATCGACGACCCAGACTATTCCTCGTTGCATAAACACCTCTATTTCCGAATCGGCAGGTAAACCGAAAACTCGGTATGCCCCGGCCAACTGGTAAATTCAATTTTGCCGGCGTGTTGATCGATAAGATTGCGGGCGATAGATAACCCAAGCCCGGTGCCGCCTTCGCGACCGCTGACCATCGGGTAGAACAGCGTATCCTGTAAATGGGGAGGAATGCCCGGCCCATTGTCTTCAACGTCTATACGCGCCGCCAGGCGATAGCGTTCGCCATGCAGCGTTAACTGGAAGGCGGTACGCGTACGCAGCGTAATTTCGCCGCCTTCCGGCCCCAGCGCCTGCAAGGCATTGCGGACAATATTCAGCAGTACTTGCTCAATTTGTTCCGGGTCGTGCGGCAGCTCTGGCAGACTGGGGTCATAATCGCGGATAAGCCGGACATTATCCGGCAGTTCCATCGACACCAGCGCCACCACGCGCTCCGCGACTTTATGTATGCTCTCGGTAATGTGCATTCCCGGGTGCTGCGGCCCCAGCAAACGATCGACAAGGTTGCGTAGCCTGTCGGCCTGTTCAATGATGACTTTGGTATATTCCATTAGCGCCGGGTCGGGCAGCGCCTTGCTGAGTAGCTGCGCCGCGCCGCGCAGGCCGCCGAGCGGATTTTTGATTTCGTGCGCCAGACCGCGCACCAGATCGCGGGCGGCGATTTGCTGCGCGTGCTGCAACTGCTCCTGACTCAGACGACGCTGGTTATCCATCGGCGCCATTTCGAGCAGTATAAAATCGTCGGGCAGACGTTGGGCGGTCAAAGAGAGAATGTGCGAGCGACTATCAATCACCAGCGTCACTTCGTTATCGGTAAAGCCTTGCCCTGCCGCTAAACTTTCGCGCATCAGGTCAATGTTTAACGAAAAATAGCTCAACAGTTCAGGTAACGGCGTCCCGAACAGTTTGCGTGAGCTTTGCGCGAGCAACTGCTGCGCGGCAGGGTTGGCGTAATGGATTGCCAGCGCGTCGTCGACCACCAGCACGCTGTTGATTAACGAATTGAGGATCTGCCCAGCATCGGGCTGTATGCCGCTTGCCATTCAGCAGTCTCCTGGAAAAGGTTGCACCATTTTAGTGCATTATAGCTTTTTACTACTAAAAAGCGCGTGAGATCAGATTGTTGGTGGAGAAAAAAGCCCATCCTGGGATGGGCTGAAAGTTTCCACGGCAACTCAAAAACTCCTGACGCCTTTCACGCTGCTGCTGCGTTGGCTGCCTTCGCTTACCCCAGTCACATCGCTATCTATGCTCCTGGGGATGTGCTCAGTTGCTGCCTTGCAGCAACGCGAAATTTGTCGGATTTTTAATATACGATTAAACGCTGTAGTACAGCTCAAACTCTACCGGGTGCGGGGTCATACGCACGCGGTCATCTTCTTCGCGACGCAGCGCAATATACGCATCGATCGCTTCATCCGTGAACACGCCGCCTGCTTTCAGGAACTCGCGGTCCAGGTCCAGCGCGTTCAGCGCTTCTTCCAGAGAACCCGCTACCTGTGGGATCTCTTTCGCTTCTTCCGGCGGCAGGTCATACAGGTTTTTGTCCATGGCTTCGCCCGGGTGAATCTTATTCTTAATCCCGTCCAGACCGGCCATCAGCAGGGCGGCAAAGCACAGATACGGGTTAGCCGCCGGGTCCGGGAAGCGAACTTCGATACGGCGCGCTTTCGGAGACGCCACCACCGGAATACGGATGGAGGCGGAACGGTTACGGGCGGAGTAGGCCAGCATCACCGGCGCTTCGTAACCCGGGACCAGACGCTTGTAGGAGTTGGTGGTCGGGTTCGCCAGGGCGTTGATGGCTTTGGCGTGTTTGATGACGCCGCCGATGTAGTACAGTGCTTGTTCAGACAGGCCGGCATATTTGTCGCCAGAGAACAGGTTGGTGCCGTTCTTCGCCAGCGACATGTGGCAGTGCATACCGGAACCGTTATCGCCGAACATCGGTTTTGGCATAAAGGTCGCGGTCTTACCGAAGCGGTGAGCCACGTTATGCACGACATATTTGTAAATCTGAATTTCGTCGGCTTTTTTGGTCATGGTGTTAAAGCGGGTCGCCACTTCGTTCTGACCTGCGGTCGCTACTTCGTGGTGGTGCGCTTCAACGACCAGGCCCATCTGCTCCATGACCAGACACATTTCAGAACGGATATCCTGCGCGGAGTCAACTGGCGGAACCGGGAAATAACCGCCTTTCACGCCCGGACGATGGCCTTTGTTGCCGCCTTCATATTTGGTAGAGGAGTTCCAGGCGCCTTCAATATCGTCAATCGCCACATGTGAGCCGGAGATAGATGCGCCGAAGCGGATGTCGTCGAACAGGAAGAATTCAGGTTCCGGCCCAAACAGGACGGTATCGGCGATACCGGTCGCGCGCAGGTAGTCTTCCGCACGTTTTGCGATGGAACGTGGGTCACGGTCATAACCTTGCAGAGTGCCAGGCTCCAGGATGTCGCAACGGATAATCAGGGTAGAGTCCGCGAAGAACGGGTCAATCACTGCGGTGGATGCGTCTGGCATCAGCACCATGTCGGATTCGTTAATGCCTTTCCAGCCGCCGATAGAGGAGCCGTCAAACATTTTGCCTTCTTCAAAGAATTCGGCATTTACCTGATGAGCAGGAATCGTGACGTGCTGTTCTTTGCCTTTGGTATCGGTGAAGCGCAGATCGACAAACTTCACTTCGTGCTCGTTCAGCATCGTCAAAACGTGTTCAGCGGACATACTTGTACTCTCCCGGATTGGTCATGGTCGGTCGTCGTGGTAACGAGATCTTCAATTCTGCTGGCCGTGTCGCCGTAAAAATATAAAGCGAAATCTGTGCCAACTTTCACATTGCCCCCAAAAGGCGTTATCATGCGTACCATCGTGCAAAAGGGCTGCACCACGGTGACTATGTTGCACCAAAATAGTGCTTTAATGTGAACATTGAGCACCACATTGGTGCAATAGAACGCAAGCCACCCTTTTAACGCTCCGTGAAAGCGATCACAAAGAGACTCTGCAATACTTGTTTGCGGAGGATGTTTGTGATCCTGTTTTGTAGTGCGATTAATCCGTGTACAATAACGCGCTATTTCTAATGCCTGAGGCAAAGTTGTGATCGAAAATTTGCGTAACATCGCCATCATCGCGCACGTTGACCATGGTAAAACTACCCTGGTTGATAAGCTGCTCCAGCAATCCGGTACGTTCGACGCGCGTGCCGAAACTCAAGAGCGAGTGATGGACTCCAACGATTTGGAGAAAGAGCGTGGTATTACTATCCTCGCTAAAAACACCGCTATTAAATGGAATGATTACCGTATCAACATCGTTGATACTCCCGGGCACGCTGACTTCGGTGGTGAAGTAGAGCGCGTCATGTCCATGGTTGACTCTGTGCTGCTGGTGGTTGACGCATTTGACGGCCCGATGCCGCAAACGCGCTTCGTGACCAAAAAAGCCTTTGCTCATGGCCTGAAACCTATTGTGGTTATCAACAAGGTTGACCGTCCTGGCGCGCGCCCTGACTGGGTTGTTGACCAGGTATTCGACCTGTTTGTTAACCTCGACGCGACCGACGAACAGCTGGACTTCCCGATCATCTACGCTTCGGCGCTGAACGGTATCGCGGGTCTGGACCACGAAGATATGGCGGAAGACATGACCCCGCTGTATCAGGCGATCATTGATCATGTTCCGGCGCCGGACGTTGACCTCGATGGTCCGTTGCAGATGCAGATCTCCCAGCTGGACTACAACAACTACGTTGGCGTTATCGGCATTGGCCGTATCAAACGCGGCAAAGTGAAGCCGAACCAGCAGGTCACTATCATCGATAGTGAAGGGAAAACCCGTAACGCGAAAGTAGGTAAAGTGCTGACGCATCTGGGTCTGGAGCGTATCGACAGCGATATCGCCGAAGCGGGCGATATCATTGCGATCACCGGTCTGGGCGAGCTGAACATTTCCGACACCATCTGCGACCCGCAGAACGTTGAAGCGCTGCCGGCGCTGTCCGTTGATGAGCCGACCGTGTCTATGTTCTTCTGCGTTAACACCTCGCCGTTCTGCGGTAAAGAAGGTAAGTTTGTGACTTCTCGTCAGATTCTTGACCGTCTGAACAAAGAGCTGGTGCATAACGTGGCGCTGCGCGTTGAAGAAACCGAAGATGCGGATGCGTTCCGTGTATCCGGTCGTGGCGAACTGCACCTGTCCGTGCTGATTGAAAATATGCGTCGTGAAGGTTTCGAACTGGCGGTTTCCCGTCCGAAAGTTATCTTCCGTGAAATCGACGGTCGTAAACAAGAGCCGTACGAAAACGTGACGCTGGACGTCGAAGAGCAGCACCAGGGGTCTGTCATGCAGGCGCTGGGCGAGCGTAAAGGCGACCTGAAAAACATGAATCCGGACGGTAAAGGCCGCGTACGTCTCGACTACGTGATCCCAAGCCGTGGGCTGATTGGTTTCCGTTCAGAATTCATGACCATGACTTCCGGTACGGGTCTGCTGTACTCCACCTTCAGCCATTACGACGATATTCGTCCGGGTGAAGTGGGCCAGCGTCAGAACGGCGTACTGATCTCCAACGGTCAGGGTAAAGCGGTGGCGTTTGCGCTGTTCGGTTTGCAGGATCGCGGTAAGCTGTTCCTGGGTCACGGCGCGGAAGTTTATGAAGGCCAGATTATTGGTATTCACAGTCGCTCCAACGACCTGACGGTAAACTGCCTGACCGGTAAGAAACTGACCAACATGCGTGCGTCCGGTACGGATGAAGCGGTGATTCTGGTTCCGCCAATTAAAATGAGCCTTGAGCAAGCGCTGGAGTTCATTGATGACGACGAACTGGTAGAAGTCACCCCCACCTCTATCCGTATCCGTAAACGTCACCTGACGGAAAACGATCGCCGCCGTGCGAACCGTGGTCAGAAAGAAGAGTAATTAACGCTCTTACGGATAAAAACCCTGCCGAAATGAAAACTCGGCGGGGTTTTTTTATTCACGTTGAGAAAGGGATAAGGTTGCCAAAAAATCAGCAATCGCTGGCGTATTATGCCGACCAATGACGCTATCCGCATACATCTTTGCCCGAGCGCTGGCATTCCCCATCGCGACGCCCAATCCGGCCAAACGTAGCATTTCCGCATCGTTATCATTATCGCCAAACGCCATCACTTCGCGCATTGCGATATGCTGTTGCTGTGCATATCTGGCGAGGCTTTGCCCTTTGCTACACCCCTTCTGGAGAATATCCAGTTGATGATGCCAGGACCAGGTACAGCTTAGCTGTAATTCATGCTGTATAAACTCAGCAATATTTTGTAGTTGTTTTATGTGCCGATGAACGACGCTGATTTGCCAAATATTCTCCCTACTGCTTAGCTCATCAGCCTGAAAGATTATTTTATCATCAGCACGAATTGTCGGTTTAAGCGGATATACCCGCGCCAGTATTTTTTCCGTTTGTAAGTGCGTCAGCGGCAGCGGATCAAGGATCTGCTGTTGAGCCGGTTGATAAATATAGCTTCCGTTACAACAGATCATCGGTTCGGTGAGCGCCAGCGTTTGATAATACGCATAGGCTTCACGATGAGAGCGGCCGGTGACAAGCATTATTCGGCAGCCCATGTCCTGAATCTGACGGATAGCGGTTAGCGACTCTGGCAGAATTTGTTTATTACGGTTTAGCAGCGTTCCATCAAGATCAAAAGCGATTAAACGATATCGCATGAGCGTCCGATCCTAAAACAGCGTGAGGCATCCAGGTGATTCAGCAATGGAATATCGAGACGGTGCTGATAAGCGAGAAAACAGTGGCATTGTTTTGCCTGGCAGGCGGGAGAATTAAGCCGTTGCTGATATAAATTACCCATTTTAATTTTGCTGATATGACAAGCAAAAAGATCGCCTTCTGCATTCATAAAAATACTTTTTCTTCCTGCGGTACAGATATCCAGCTGCGCTGGCCACTGCTGCGTTTCAACCACATACAGCGGATCGAGTTCGCCGAAGGCGATGGTTTCCTCAACGGTATGCCGGGTATTGGCACACTCGTTGGCGTTAAACCAAAAATAATTCTGGTCAGGCAACCGCTGGCGTAGCCAACGAAACTGGTCGATATCTTTCATACTGGCGACAGCCCCCGCGCACCAGGTTATTCCGGCGGCAGAGAGCGCTAAACACTGCTGGAGAAAGCGCTCAGCGGTAATTTGTGAGGGATGAAAAGAACACCATAACCGAAGCTTTGAGATATCTCCGCTGCCGGCACGAAATGACTCCAGCAATGACATTAACGAAAAAGAGGCGTTAGTTTGTATGCCTAACGCCTGAACATGAGGATAGCGGCTAATTTCTGCCAGCGCCGCCATGTAATAACGCAAGCGTAGCGCCTCGCCATAAGGCGTAATCATCACATTCAACGGCGTACCTAAAAGAGGCAAATGGTCAACCATGCGCCATAACGCGGCTTCGTCGCGTTTTTTATCGTTACGGGCGTGTTTATGGAACGGGCAATAGCCGCAATGATAATTACACGATTTAAGATAGCCGCGATAAAACAGCGTGTGAATATCGCGTAGGGCGGGGGCGCTCATCTCTGCCGATTCTCCCGTAGCATCACCTCAGGCGAAACGAACACAGGAGCAAGGCAATCGGATAATGCCATACCGGTCTCCGTTAGCCGGAGGCGACTGCCATTCTGATAACAGTAGCCTTGCCGTATAAAGCGTTCCAGGTCGGGGAAATCCCTTAGCGCATCGCTGGCAAAATATTGCTGATAATCGCTAAGAGAAAGTCCCTGCCAGAAAAATAGATTTTTAATGATAAAGCGGCGTTTCATTTCATCAGGGGGGAGCAGATAACCGTGATTAATGACGGTTTTATCCGGGCTGTCGATAAACGCCTGAATGATTTTTCGTGATGTCTGCAGGTTCGACGACCACGGCGAACAGTAATGCAGATTGCCAAGATAACTTCTGCCGCCCGCGCCGAGCGCCAGTGAGTTTTCAAATCCGCAGCTTTCCGCCGCGGCGGATGGCGCTGGATTAAGGACGAAACGGCGCATGGACGTTTGGGTATAGCCCGCGTTGCGTAAAAGATCGCGGGCTAAAACGTAGTAGCCATGCATATTTTCCTGGCGAGGCATATTATAAAGCGGATAAAGAAACAGCTCTTCCGGTTGATAAACGAGCGCCTGATGTAACGATTCCGTCAGGCTTGCGTGAGTCTGGCCGGGAATGCCGTAAATAATATCAATATTGAGTGATGGAAAATGACCCGCCTTTAGCCACTCCAGCGCCTGGTGCGCGCTGGCGGCATTGTGGCGGCGATGCAGCGTATGTAACTCGCTATCATGAAAACTTTGTACGCCAATACTGACACGATTAACGGAAAAGGCGTTTAATAGCGCTACTTTTTCTGCCGTGGTATCCGTAGGGGAAGTTTCAATTGTTTTATAAATATTCCAGTCAACATTGAGCACATCAAAGACGGAAAAAAATAACTTCTCTAATTGCGCAATGTTTAATAGCAGAGGTGTGCCGCCGCCTACGGTAAAGCTTGCCCAGTGGACGGGCGCCAGCGCCATTTGTCGGCCCTGGGTAATAATCGCGTCGATATAGCTATCAATGAACGTATTATCTGCGCCTGTACAGGTAAATAAATTACAGAACCCGCAGCGACTTTGACAAAACGGCATATGAACATACAGATGTGTGTCGTGCTCGTAAATGCGCTGTTTTACTTCGCTAAAGCTGACGTTCTCCAGCTCCCGATAAGTCGTCTTATGCGGATAACTGTACATATACTGACGATAAATATCATTGTTATTCATATTAATGATTACAGCTCAGCAAGAAATGCATATAGGGAACGGTATTAACGATCGGATGATTAAAACTATGGAAATATTTCCCGTCTTCGCCATAGCAGGTACCGTGATCGGAACAGATAATAACGAACGTTTCGCCGCCGGTTTGGCGGAAAATGTTCAGTAATCCGTCGATGCGGGCGTCGATATAGCGTAGCGCGGCGGCATGGGTCTCAACGGTATCGCCAGGGGCCGCGCCCTCAACGTAAAAATGGTTAGGGTAATGAATCGTGTCGATATTGATATACATCATGACCGGTTGGCTGCCAACACGTTCGGCCATGATTTTCTGGATATAATGGATCTGGTTATCCATACTCTCTTTAACCGTACAGGCAAAGCGTGGATGCCAGTAACTCTCTTTAAACATCGACGGGAACACTTTTCCCATGCCGGAGCGGTTATTAAAGAAAGAGACGCCGCCAATACAGATGGTCTGGTAGCCTTTATTTTCCAGACTTTTTATCCATGTTGCGTCATCAAAGGCAAATGCATTTTTCGGCCCTTTACGACCAAGTCCGATATCTTTTGGGAAAAACAGCATGGTCTGATTAACGGTATCATCAATAGGTTTTGGCATAAAACCTGAAAACATGGCGTGATGCGAAGGCCAGGTAAAATTACCGGCCGCCTCGCATTTCGTCCATTGTCCATAATGATTAAGGTTTGGCGTATTTCCGGCGGTTTGTTCCTGAAGCGCAATATCGTAGCGTAACGAGTCCAGCACAATAAAAAGAATATGAGCGTTATTACTAATTAGCGTATTCATATCGAATTCGCCATCGCCTGTGTCAATCGACGCGTGTAGCGAGACGGGGACTTCATCCATTGAATTATACATTTTGCTTCCTCATGGCCCGGATTTGCGCCTGATAAATTAGATTATTCTGCTGCGCATCCTGATAAATCAAATCACCCTGGCCATTAATTTCAATAATATACGGCGTCAGGCTGGTAGTAAGTAAAACATCAATACCCGCTAAGCGAATGCCAGGAAAAAGCCGCATGGCATTTTGACAGAGCGTATCGATCTCAGTCGCTTTTGCGGCAGATAACTCCAGACTTTCGAAGCAGTAAGCCTGGTTTTGCAGATGTAAGTTAGTAATGGGCTGCGAGGAGGTTCTGACCACTCGCCAGATAATTTCGCCATCCAGGCAGACGATGCGTAAATCATAGGTTTTATGCTTTACGCTGGCTTTGGGCAGCCACTGTTCGACGAGGTTTTCCTGCTGAAGAACGCCATCAATAATGAGCTGGATATCTTCTTTCTGACGATACTGTTGGATTTTTTTGCTGTTAAATAGCTGTTGTCCTGATATGGCAATCGCGCTGTAAAGCACCTGCTTTATGCCATCAGGGTGGCGGCGCAAAGCGATAACGCCCGCCGCGCCAGAACCCAGCGAGGGCTTAATGAACACGCTGGCGACCCTTTTTTCCTCCATGATGGCGGTGAGCTGTGCAAAACTTTTTACGTCTTCCGCTACCAACGGCGGCGTGGGGATGCCGTGTTCCAGTAAGCGCCGCTTGCAGCGTTTTTTATCCAACAGGTGAATGAGGCCCGCCGGATGGTTAAGCCAGGTGACGCCAGGACGCGCCGCCATGTTCTGCAAAAAATGGATATAGTCCAGACCGATCGCGTTTATTTTGCGGATGTCAGTTTCACTGTGTACTGGCGGGTCGATTTTAACGATGCCAGAGGTCAGCGAAGCGTCCAGCGCTTGCGGATGAGTCAGCGCCGTGACGGATTCCCCAAGTACGGCGGCAGCCTGCATAAAATAATGCGTGCGCTTGCTCTGATGGGGGCCAATGAGCGTAATCACAATAAATCCCTTTATCGTTGAGTAGGGGAATGTGCACATTCCCCTACACAATCACTCGGTGTACATCGCATTCATATAAATATCGCCATCGTAATCATCAGGCTCCAGAGCTTCTGAAAGATTCAGGTTTATCGGCAGTGTGGCTTTTAGCTTTTCCTGCATCTCCGGCGTCAAATAGTGGTGGTGGAGATCGAGTGTTTCCAGATGCGCAATTCGGTCTTTATGCTCCAGCAGCGCCTCTGCGCCGTTGTCCGTTAAGGTACCGCATGAGAGTTCCAGCACGTTAAGCTGCGGCAGGATATTACTTTCCAGCACCCGGCGGGCGATATCATCCTGCTCTTCGCTGTTCATCAACCCCAGATGGGTGAGCTGAGGGAAAAGATCTTTCGATGCCAGCGCCATCACGTCATCCAGCGAACCGTCAAAACCGTATCCCTCTACGCCCAGGAAGAGCTTCAGCGTTTTTAATGCAGGGAGCTGCGCATTTTGTAGTTCGGCAAGTACGTTAGAAGGGATGCCGCCGGAAATGATTTCCAGGTGCTCCAGTTTCTCATGATGTATAGCGCCCAGTCGCAGATCCGACGCGCCTTTAATAATCAGTTCTTTCAGATTGGGTAACGCCGCATAGAGCCTGGAATAGTCACCTTGTTTAATCCAGGAGATCTCGCAGTCTTCGCTCTCCATATCACCGATAAACAGTGATTCCAGGTGAGAAAAGCGGGGGGCGTTATCCACAATCATATCAATAATAGGCTGGCAGGTTTCGTCTTCCCAACAATCACCCCAGTTACCAATGGTCAGTGAGCGAAGCTTTGGCAGATCTTCATCGGTTAAAATCAAATTAATGAGCTGTTCCTGGGTTAATTCATTGTCCCAATCAATATTAAATCGCTTATTCATTTGTTTCCCTTCTCTATAAGCATGAATATGGTAAAACGCTTTGTGAATATTATCATGGCGCTTAGAGGCGGGATATCGGGAGTCTGATTCAGGATGAATGAGCGGGCAGAACAACTACCCGCTGTGATGCAGATTCGGAAAATAGAGGCGATAATATCAGAAGAAATACTTCGCACCGATACGAATCTGGTTTTGCTCTCTATGGTAGGGGCCCACGTTACGATCTAACCAGCGTAATTCAAAATAGGGCAACCAGTGTTCATTGATACGATAACGGAAGGTATTGGTGATTTCCCAATGATGCTTCGTACCATTACTACTATTAAAATCATTAATATTATAAAAATAGTGTGGTTCAAAGGTATAAGAAAATTTATCGGTAATGATGAAATTCCAATAGTTACCGATTTCATAGCTGTCATTATTATCCAGTTCGCCATTCAAATCGGTTGAACTATAATTATTGTGATTATATCGGTTACGTACCGTAAGATTAAACCACGGGGTAAATTTATAGTTAACATCCAGATAGACGGCGCCGCCGGAACCAATGCTTTTGTCGTTTATTAACCCGCCAGGCTGGATGGTTAATTTATCTGTAGGTTTAAATAACGGATACCAGCCCTCAATCTCATTATAACCGTGCTTTAATTCATCATCACGCTGTAGCGTATAGGTATTGGTCAACATAATTCCGGCCCCCATATCGGAGTTATAGCCGACGCGCAGCATAAACTCCATTTGGTCAGACGCCAGGTTATAGGCCTCACGGTTTTCTACATAAGCGCCAGCAAAAACAGAGGTGGATATTACTGAAGTTAATATCACTAGAGTATTCAGAGATTTCATAATAAATCCATTTTTCAAATATAGGGAAGCCGCCATCCATTGGGATGGATAAAGCGGCAAGCGTCGTTTAATTATTTACAGTAGAAATACTTTGTTTATTATTAGTCGCGACAATTTGATTACCTGTTTTCTTTCGTTGGGCAATTTCCTCGATAATAAAAGCGAAACGTTGTTCATTGAGCTTATAAAAAAAGCCCATCGTTAGTGCTGCGATAATGGCAAGACCGCAAGGCCATAAAAAAATGAGCTGACGCAAACCAAGCAACGTGGTGTCACTTTGAGCTATGTTGGGGATATAACCGATTTGCGTCAGCATAATACCTGGCAAAAAGCCAGCAAGCGCAGCGGAAATTTTGCGGGAAAAGGTATAACCCGTATACACCGAGCCTTCAGCGCGAATACCCGTTTTCCATTCACCGTAGTCAACCGTATCCGGAACCAGCGCCCAGTTCAGGCTGTTGACGAAAGCGGTACCGAAGAAGGCGATACAAGAGAAAATGACAAAATAAAAGGAGTTATAACCCCAAAAATAATTTAAAACATCGCCCGCGGCCCATAAAAGCATACCTGCTAAATACACGCGTTTCTTGCCAAAGCATTTTACGGTCCAGGGAACTAACAAAACACCAATAATTACACAGCCCATACTAAAAAAACCCATCCAGGATAATAGGTTAATGTCATTTAGTACATATTGGGTATAATAAACCTGAATAGCGAGCTTGATATTAAATGCTGCTAGTGTACACAAATTTGCAATGCATAGAACTAATAGTGGTGGGTTGTGAAAAATTGCACAAAATGATTTGATGATGCTTGCCTTATGTCCCGGCGATGGGGGTTCAATGTAATGTTCTTTGGTTCCTTTATAACATAACATAATAAAAATGAAACCAAAGATAGAGAAAGTTAAGGCTGCATAACCATAACCAATGGTAGTTGTAGAGAATAAAGATTGAAGTGGAATAAAAGCAACCGTACAGATTAATAATCCTATTGTTGCCCCTCCCTGCCGGAAAGCTGCCAGTTGTGCGCGTTCATTTGGATTTTTTGTTATTGCTGGGATCATAGCGCCATATGAACAGTTCATTAGACTGTAAAACAGTCCGAATAACATAAATAGACCGGTAGCAATAGCGGTCTTTATCGGCAGACTAAATGTTGTAGCAATAAACTGAACTGTCGCAATAATTGCTGATGGTACTGCTGCATACAGAATGAAAGGTCTAAATTTCCCTCTGATTCCAATGTTTTTTTGAGAATCGAGAAGAAATCCGGTTAGCATATCTGTAAATGCAGTAAAGAATTTTGCTATGAGGAAAATAACCCCGCCATAATATGCAGGCATTCCTAGCTCATCTGTGTAAAACTTGAGCAAATATAATGTGCCAATGCTTAGCATTAGATTAGAGCCAATATCACCCGCACCGTAAGCGAGTTTTTCTCTCAAGCTTAGTTTTAGCGTTAGCGGATCATGGTCAGGCATAACCACTCCTTACAACGCCCCGAAGGGCATCAGTCATTATTATTGTTAAGCAGTACGTTTACGTACTTCTATTTCCTCAACGATACGTATGTACATTTTCTCGTTGAGGTTGTAAAAACAACCCATTGTAATCATGGCCAACACTGCGAGGGCACAAGGATATATGAAGATCAACTGACGTAATCCTTCAACAGTGCTGGTTGATTGCACCACGTTGGGTATGTAGCCAATTTGAGTAAGCATCCATCCGGGAAAAAATCCAGCCAACGCTTGGGACATTTTGCGAAAGAAGGTGAGCCCGGTATAAACGGTCCCTTCGGAACGAACACCTGTACGCCATTCACCATATTCCACTGTGTCCGAGACTAGCGCCCAGTTCAGGCTGTTGACGAATGCTGAACCAAAGAATGCCAGACAGGAGAAGGCCACGAAGCTCACCGAACTGTCGCCGAAGCTGTAGTTAAGCAAATCACCCACGGCCCAAATTAGCAGTCCGCCGATATAGACTTTTTTCTTACCAAAACGGCGTACAGCGGTAGGCATTAAAAATACGCCGATGAAGATACAACCCATACTGAAGAATCCCATATAGGACAACAGAATCGGATCGTTCAGCACGTACTGGGTGTAGTAGACCTGAATCGCCAGTTTGACATTAAATGCCGCAAGGGTGCAAAGGTTGGCGACGCACAGAATAAACAACGGGCGGTTACCGGCGATGGCGCGAAAGGATTGCAAAATTCCTGCTTTTTGTGCGGAATCAGCCTGTTTGACCTCGACATAACGCTCTTTGACACCCGCATAGCAAAGCCACATAAATAGCAGCCCGCATAACGAGAAAAGAGCAGCGGTTACGCCATATTGCAATTGTTGATTGCCTTCAATCAAATTCATTACTGGTACAAAAGCAACGGTGCCAATGAGAAGGCCTAAGGTGGATCCGCCCTGGCGCCAGGCTGCCAGCGAGGCACGTTCATTTGGATTTTTGGTTATAGCTGGCACCATCGCGCCATAAGAGCAGTTCATTAGGCTGTAGCATAATCCATACAGCATAAACAGCAGCGTTGCGACGACCGTTTTGCCCGTAATTTCTAACGGTGTTCCTATAAAGTTGGCTGTAGCCAGCAGTGCTACTGGGAATGAGCCATACAGAACGAACGGGCGAAATTTACCTTTCGGTCCTATTTTTCGCCGCGAGTCGAGCACAATACCAGTGCCCATATCGGCAAATGCGGTAAAGAATTTAGCGATTAAGAAAATAATCCCACCATAGGTTCCCGGAAGACCGAGGACATCTGTGTAGAATTTCAACAAATAGAGTGTGCCAATATCCAGCAGAATATTGGAACCCAGATCGCCTATGCCATAAGCTATTTTTTCTTTAAGCGGCAGGCGTAGCGTTGCCGGATCAGCAGAGGTCTGACTCATTATTTTTCTCCATCTGCCCGCAGGTTTCCCTGCGGGCGAGCCGTATTAGATATTCCGTAAAGAAGCAAAAAGTGAAGCCCACTCGCTCTTCGCGCGATAGAAGACCGGCGGCTTGCCAATGGGCGCATCCACGGTAATTTCACCGCCGTGGTGAGCTTCGCCGGTCCAGATATTCACCCAGTGATCTTCCGGCAGGTACAGCGTCCAGTCGCAACGCCCCTGCTCGTGAACCGGCGCGACCAGCAGATCCTGACCGAGCAGATATTGATATTTCAGGGTGTAGGTTGTGGCATCGTTCTCGTAGTGCAGGAATAGCGGACGCATGACCGGCAGACCGGTAGCCGCGTTTTGCGCCACCGCCTGCTTGAGATACGGTTTCAGGGTGGTAAAGACGGTGGTCATGCGGGCAAAGTGGGCAATAGTTTCCGCGTCGCCGTCGAACTGCCAGTTATCGCCGGGGCGGTTGCCTTCATGGGTGCGCATCATCGGCGTAAAGGCGCTGAAATCGCACCAGCGCAGCAGCAACTCTTTGCTGCGTTTCATGTCAAACAGGGTGGTGTAGCCGCCGATATCGCTGTGATGCAGACCATGGCCGGTCATCGCCAGCGACAATGCCGCAGGCACTACAGAGGCCAGACCATCATCAAGGCTCCAGTCAACGTTCTGGTCGCCTGCCCACATCATGGTGGAATATTTCTGACTGCCGGTGTAACCCGCACGCATAAAGAACAGGATCTCGCCGAGTTTGCCGGTCTCCTGTAGCGCTTCGTAGTTACATTTCGCCCACAGCGCAGGCCAGGCGTTATGCATGATCTCGGCGCTGACGCCGTTGTGCAGATACGTGTCGGTCGGCAGATATTCGCCGAAATCCGCCATCCAGCCGCTGCAGCCGAGCGCGATCATGTTCTTTTTGATGACGTCTTTGAACCAGTCGTAAGCTTCAGGATTGGTCAGATCGACCACGCCGCCATAGAATTCGCCAAACTCGACCAGATAGTCGCCGCCCGTGGCGTCTTTCGCCAGATAGCCGTGTTTCGCCGCCTCAGCGCAGAGGTCTTTATCACTGGCGACGTATGGGTTGATATAAGAGAGGAACTGTACGCCTTCTTCTTTCCACTGTTTGATCCGGCTATCCAGCTGTGGATAGTTGTCGCTATTCCACTTCCAGTTCCACATCACGCGCTTGCCAAAGGAGGTCATGCGGATACCGGACCAGTCCTGCGCCCAAATACCGTTCACTTTTACGCCTGCGTTGCGCATGGTATCCAGTTTTTGCTGGCAAACTTCCGTACCGCCCTGAATGCCTAGCGTGACGCCGTCATAAACCCAGTCCGGCAGCTCCGGCTGGCGGCCTAACAGCGCAGTCAGTTTTTCCAGCAGGGCGATGTAGGTGTCGGCACACTCAAAACGCAGCGTAGTTTTATCTTCCCACAGCGCCAGTTCGTGATACTCCGGCGCGCTGAAGTCGAAATTCATATAGCAGCTATTATCGACGTGGCAGTAATACTTCTGAGTGCTGACAAAGGTTGGCTGGGGGAAGAAGGTCCAGTAATAGTCGCCGCCGGCGTTCTCTTTACAGTCTGCCTGCCAGGTGACATAGCTGGTTTTATTACGGCCAACGCCCTGTTCGCTGGTCCACAGCGGGAACGGCTTGCCGCGCAAATCGAAATAAGAGAACTGTTCGCCGCAGCCGTAGATATGGTCGTCTGGATTAGCCGCGAGGCGTAACCAGATACGGTTATGGTGCAGGTCGTCGTTTTGCAGATCCAACGTCAGGCGTCCCGCCTCATCGGCGGAGATGCGGAGGGTGGCGCTAATTGTTGCGCCACGGCTGAATTGTACCAGCCAGCCGTCGGGTAGCTCGCTGACCGTGGCCTCTGTTAATGCAATCTTCTCGTTAAGTTTGTCTTTGATGCTGAAGTTGCCGCGGAACATATCAATGTCGGCAACGCCCGCGCCAATCCACAGACAGGGGTTTTCGGCGCTGTGGCGTAAAATCAGGCGCTGGTGGTACGTCAGCGTAAAGCCCTCAATGTTCTTTTCTATCAGGACAGAGGATAAATGCTTACTTTGCGTGCTCATAAAATATTCTCCATGAAATTGAGGAACGCGAGCATACTGATTGTTTATGATTCGTTATTATTCATTAGCCTTAAATAGTTATGCGCTACTCTTGAAGTAGCGCCTGAACAAAGCAAGCACTTATTATTTGCTGGCATCCACTTTACGAATCTCAGCAATTTTTTTGCCTAAAAGTATTTGTAATATTGCCAACAGTACAAATGGTGGTAGAAGCGCAGTAGCCGCTGAAACACCTAATGCACCTTTTATTAACATTGCACCCGAAGCAATTAATAATAAAAATACTAAAACGCGGAATACTTTTACCGAAATACGCTTATGAACATATTGCCCGACTAAGGAACCGAGTATCATGGTAGGGATACAGAAAATAACCAGTTTAAATGTTGAAATTGTTAATATTCCACTGGTTGCCAGGCCGCCGACAACTGCAATGTTGTTTGCCGTAAAGAATGCATTCAGCGTACCGCGAAAAGCGGCTGGGCCAAGGTTACGTAGCATTCCATACATCACAACTGGCGGTCCATTTGTGGAAAAGGCCGCTCCTAGCGCCCCAGCTATCGCCCCTAACGGTGCAGCAATCCAACGTCTGTCATAGATGGGTAGACGGGGAATAAACATACTGTAGAATGAGTAGAGAATAAGAAAACCACCCAATCCTATTTTCATTATGTGATCAGGTAGATAGGAAAGTGCATATAAACCTACCGGAATGCCAAGAAAAGAGAAGCCGATAAGAACGGCAGCCGATCGCCAGTCCGTTTCTTTACGAGATAACCATGTGGCATAAATGGCGGTCGCTGTTCCGACAATAACAGAAAGTGGTGTTGCCATTTTTACAGGTAGCATTAGGGTTATGAGCGGCATGGTAGTCAATCCACCACCAAAGCCAGCACATATTCCTACGAATGTATAAAGAAACATTAAGGCGATAACGGTGTATATAACACCAGGTTCCAACATCACGCCATCAGGTGTAAATAAATTAAAGAAATCCATTATAATTCCTTCATTATCAAATTCTAAAATATTACTTTGACTGTTTTAAGTCAGGGTAATAGGTATCCTGCACAAATAAATACATGAACTATATGCATTCACCACAAATATTAAAAAACAATATATGCTGTTGTTTTGGTTTAAGTAATAGTAAGTCGATCCCAGAATTAAAGGCATTCGGCGGACAACTCATCGGTTCGATAGCTAATCCCCGGCGATTCAACTTTTCGCCACTATAGACCTGAAGCCACGGTTGATCGGAACATAAACTAACAGCCAGTTCCTGTTGATGGTTAATAATTTTCGCCTCCCATCGCTCGCTGTAAGTTTTGAAAGTATGATCAATCCGTTTATCACCAATTTTTTGTTGGATGGAATAGTCCAGATTCAGCTCATCGACGCGTAGTAACGTTGATGAGTTAGACTGTGTATCGAAAGCAAAAACCTCTTTTGCAGGAAGTTGCAGCGTATAATCATCAACAGGTGCTAAGTCACAGGTTAAATAGGGGTGAACACCGACGCCATAAGGTGCTGGTTTATCGCCGATATTTTGGCTAATTATTTCAACGGACAGCCCTGTTGTTGCGTCCAGTGAGTAAATAACCTGCGAAATCAATGCGAATGGGTAGCCATAGCTTGGCGGTAAAAATATGGAGAACGAGGCTTTTGTGGCTGTTAATTCATCAACTTGCCAGTCTCTCCATGCAAGCAAGCCGTGAATAGCGGCGTTAGAGCCATGTTCATTAATCGGCAACTGATACTCATGCCCATCATGCTGATAGATACCATTGGCAATACGATTTGGCCAAGGGATTAATACCTTACCAAGATGAGCAAGAGGCATCTCTTCTGGTTTATGAGGTATAACCAGATGCTTGCCCTGCCAGGTTAATTCGGCAAGACCGGCACCCACTGAAACTATTTGCGCCCGGTAATCACCTGCAGCGAGTAATATCGTATTCCCACCACTATGCATACATATCACCTTAATATTAGATACCCTTACTAAACAACGGCATATGCAATGTTCATTTGCTGATATGCCGTCGTTACCAGGCTTATTTATTTCGCATTGATATCTAACAAACCTGCTGCTACGGCTGGTGCCAGCCCTGGAGCGAGCGGGATGCGTGGAATTACCAGACAGTGCAGAAGATGGTATATATCCTGCTTACCGTCCCAGACTTTAGTGGTCACCTTGTTGTCAGCATCCAATTCTTGCCACCAGGAACCATTTTCATAGTCCATCAGGTATTTAATGCAGTAATCCCACCATGTTTGATACCAGGTTTCGTATTGACGATCCCCTGTTACGGTATAGAGGGCATAGGCTGTCCCCATCGCTTCTACAATTGGCCAGCGTACACGTTCACGTACAACGGGTTTCCCTTCCCAATCAACGGTATACACAATGCCGTCTGCTCCATCTGGAGCCCAGGCATCACGTACCGTAGCGTGGAACAAACCTTTCGCGTCTTCCAGCAGCCATGCAGGGGGTTGTTCGCATCTGGCTTCCAGTGCTGCGTGGATATGCAGCATTAAGCGACCCCATTCGATCCAATGACCTGGAGTACCGCCAAATGCACGGAAACGGTGTGCTGGATTTTCTTTGTTATAGTCGCGGATAGGATTCCACTGTGAATCGAAATGTTCATTAACACGGTAATGATTATTTCTGGCTACATCATGAATAATGACTGATGCGATTCTGATAGCGCGATCCAGCCATTTTTTGTCATGGGTAACGTCATAAACAATCAGGAACGCTTCGACGGCGTGCATATTGGCGTTACCGCCACGGTAATCTTCGGTTTTGCTAAAGGCTTCGTCCCAGGACTCCAGGCACATCTGCTCTTCTTCACTCCAGAAGTATTTCTCAATCACTTCTATGGTGTAATCCAGCAATTTCCTGGCTTCAGGGTGCCCGGTCGTGACGGCGCTGGCCGCGCCCAGCAAGGCGAAGAAGTGTTGATAACCCTGTTTAGAGGCATCCACCACGCCCTGATCGTTAACGCAGGCATACCAGCCGCCGTATTTTTTATCGCGCAGCGCGCCGTTCATGGCTTTGATGCCGTGATCAACCAGATCATAAGCGCCCGGTCGGCCCATCGACGCCGCCACGGAATAAACGTGCAACATACGCGCCGTGATCCAAAGATGGGTGCCCATCTCTTCTTTAATTTGCCCTTTATTTCCCAGCCAGCCGAAGCCTGTCGGCACCACGGCGTTTTTACCGAAATTAAAGATGCGGTCGGTTTCCTGCTCCAGCCAGCGGTTGTGGCTCAATGTGTTAAACCATTTCATTCTTTCATCCTCGTATTAGCGGCGACAAGCCATCATTTCATCGACAATGTCACCTAAACGTTGCAATTTAGGCGCGGAAACATCACGTAGCATCAGCTCGGTATCCGGTAGACCAATCACTGATGACCAGACCGCGCGTCCCGCCAGGAACCCGGATGCGCCAGCTTCCATGGCGACCCTGACTGCGCGAGGGAACAGTTTTTCGTCCACACCGGAAGAGAGGATGACCCACGGCATATTGATATGCCCATTCAGGCGTTGTGAGGCGGTAAGAAGATCGGAACGCGCGCCTTTGCCGTAGAGCGGCATTTCAACTTTGTAAAGATCAGCGCCGCTGTCGCCCAGCTCTTTGGCCGCATCGATAATCGCCTGCTCGCGATCGAACTTGTCGCCGCAGCGCGGCGGACGTACAACCGGTTCGATAATGCTCAGCAAACCATTGGAGTGGCATAATTCATTGAATTCTTTGACCATATCCAGACGCTGCTGCGCGTCTTCGTCGCTGCGCCACAGCACCAACAGTTTTAAGGCTTTCGCGCCATCCCGTTTTACCGCCTGCGCATTAATTTTTTTATCAATGACCACGTTATCAACGGGAATACCGTTGCCCGGGATGAAATCATCCGCCGCGACGATCATGGCGCAGCTTTTAGCGACCGCGTTTTGTTCTACGGCCTGGCGATAACAGAACTGCTGATCCAGCAGAACGGCAGAGGCATACGGGGAAAGAATTTTCGCCGCATTCACTTTGAAATCCGTCAGCACGCTATCGGCAACGGGTGTTTTCGCACCAGCAGCAGCAAACATTAAACGCATCGCCTCGCGCTGATCGACAGCCAGCATGGCAAACCCGCCGGACGCTCGCGTAATGTCTTTGATGGTGTAGTTGTTCATTCAATTTTCCTTTATACAGTCGTTACTTTTTTACGTTGGCGGTCAGCCCGGCGCTGATGCGCACCTGTTCCAGGATGGCGCTCCAGTCTTCCCGACCGCGGCCTGCGGCCCGCGCCAGGTTATAAACTTCACGGGAGGCGGCGCCGAGCGGCATCGGTACGTGCAGTTGATTGGCGACATCCAACGCGATGCCAAGATCTTTGTGCGCCAGATCGATCATGAAGGCGGGAGACAGATCTCCTTTCATCACTTTATTCGGCCAGGTGGTGGTGAAATGCCCTTTGCCTGCGGCAGTGCCGCTCATCACTTTTAAAGCCACGTCGAAGGAAAGCCCCAGCGCTTCACACAGCACGGCGGCTTCGGCGGAGAGCGCATTTAGCGCAATACTCATGTAGTTGTTGATCAGTTTTACGCGAATACCCATTCCCGGGCCGCCGGTGTTGACCAGCTCATTACCCATCGCCATCAGAACAGGGGTAGCACGCTCTACTTGCTCCGCCGTACCGCCTGCCAGCAGCAACAATGTGCCGGTAATCGCGTTGTCGGATGTCCGGCCTACCGGCACATCCATCATGCTGAACCCTTTGCTCTGCATGTCGGCAATCAGCTTATCGGTTTGCAACGGATGAATAGTGGACATATCAATGACCAGCGCTTCACGGGAAAGAGTTTCACAAACGCCTTGCTCGCCAAACAAAACGGAACGAACCAGATCGCCGTTCGGGAGCATGGTGATAACAAATTCAGCGCCGATGGTTGCCTGAGCCGGGCTGCTTGCAGGTTGCGCGCCTTTGTCTACCAGACGCTGTACGGCGTCGGGATTAACATCGAAGACGCTGAGTTGATGGCCCTGCTTTAGCAGATTGCTCGCCATAGGGGAGCCCATCTGTCCCAACCCGATAAATGCTATAACTGCCATATCGTTCTCCTGAACACGGTGGTGTCATTTTTTGTCATTAATGAGCCTTTTTATGTCTGTTTGTGATCGTATTTGTAATTTATAGTCAAAAAATTGACAGCCGTCACTTTTTAAACATTTCGTGAAATTAAAATGAGCACATCGAAAATGCTTGAGGAATGACCATGGTTCGTATTGCTTGTGTAGGTATTACCGTGATGGATCGCATCTATTACGTGGAAGGATTACCGACAGAAGGGGGTAAATATGTGGCGAAGCGCTATACGGAAGTGGGCGGCGGGCCTGCGGCGACCGCTGCCGTGGCTGCGGCGAAATTGGGCGCGCAGGTGGACTTTATTGGCCGTGTGGGCGATGACGACACCGGAAACAGCCTGCTGGCGGAACTGGAATCCCTGGGGGTAAATACCCGCTATACCCGCCGCTACACGCAGGCCATGTCGTCGCAGTCAGCGATTATGGTGGATGCCAAAGGAGAGCGGATTATCGTTAATTATCCCAGCCCGGATTTATTACCTGACGCCGACTGGCTTAACGACATCGATTTTTCGCAGTGGGATGTGGTGTTGGCGGATGTGCGCTGGCATGACGGCGCAAAACAGGCGTTTACGCTGGCGCGTCAGGCTGGCGTCATGACTGTTCTTGATGGCGATATTACGCCGCAGGATATTAGCGAGCTGGTGGCATTAAGCGACCACGCCGCCTTCTCCGAGCCAGGGCTGGCACGCCTGACGGGGATGAGCGAAGCCATTGATGCGCTAAAAAAAGCACAAATGCTCACAAATGGACATGTCTATGTCACGCGAGGCAGTGAAGGCTGCAACTGGTTGGAAAAAGCGGCGGTACGCCACCAACCGGGTTTTATCGTGGAGGTGGTGGATACTACCGGCGCGGGCGATGTTTTTCATGGCGCACTGGCATTTGGCCTGGCAAGCGGATACGCCATCGAAGAGGCTGTCAGATTCGCCAGCGGCGTTGCCGCGCTGAAGTGTACGCGCCCGGGTGGCCGGGCGGGTATCCCTGATTGTGAGCAAACCCGATCTTTCTTGTCACTTTTTGTATAATATGAGCAGTAGGAAGCTTTTAGAGGAATGCTCATGAGTCTTACCGAACTGACCGGTAATCCGCGACACGATCGGCTGATAATGCTAATTGATGAGCGCGGCTATATGAATATCGATGAGTTAGCCAGTTTGTTGGAGGTCTCTACCCAGACGGTTCGCCGCGATATTCGTAAATTAAGCGAGCAGGGGCTGATTACGCGTCATCACGGCGGCGCTGGCAGAGCGTCCAGTGTGGTCAATACCGCCTTTGAGCAGCGAGAGGTCTCCTGGACGCAAGAGAAAAAAGCCATTGCGGAAGCCGTGGCTGACTATATTCCAGATGGCTCCACGATATTTATCACGATTGGAACGACGGTTGAGCAGGTGGCGCGCGCGCTGCTCAACCATAATCATCTGCGCATTATCACCAATAGCCTGCGCGTCGCGCACATTCTTTATAATAACCCTCGCTTTGAAGTGATGGTGCCTGGCGGCACGCTGCGCCCGCATAATAGCGGCATTATCGGGCCATCCGCGGCGGCGTTTGTCGCGGGGTTCCGGGCGGACTATCTCGTCACCAGCGTAGGCGCGATAGAGAGCGATGGCGCGTTACTGGAGTTTGATGTCAACGAAGCCAGCGTAGTGAAAACCATGATGGCCCACTCGCGACATATTTTGCTGGCCGCCGATCATACGAAATACCATGCTTCTGCGGCGGTTGAGATCGGCAATGTGTCACAGATTACCGCTCTGTTTACGGACGAGTATCCCGGTCCGGCATTACAGAATTTACTTCAATCCCAGCAAATCGAAGTGGTTCAGGTGAGTCCTTCGCTGGACGACGCCGTTTCAGCGTGACAAGCGTCCTTGCGCCGGATGGTCGCGTCAGTGCTTTATCCGGCCAATAAAACGGCGCTGTGATGCAGGCGATATTGGGCATCGTCTGCGTTTCTATTGTCTTTTTGTTAATTGATTTATAAAGGGATACATAGTCAAACTTCTCCTTTCCCGCTACAGTTATTCATCCCCGGTTAGCAAGGAGAATGACATGCTCTACATCTTTGATTTAGGTAATGTGATTGTCGACATCGACTTTAACCGCGTATTAGGTGTGTGGAGCGATCTGAGTCGAGTACCGCTGGCTTCGCTGAAGCAAAAATTTACGATGGGCGAGACTTTTCACCAACATGAACGCGGTGAGATAACGGACGAAGCGTTTGCTGAAGCTTTCTGTCATGAAATGGCGTTATCGCTCAGTTATGAACAATTCGCGCACGGCTGGCAGGCGGTATTTGTCGGATTACGGCCCGAAGTGATTGCTATCATGCATAAACTGCGCGAGCAGGGGCATCGCGTGGTGGTGTTATCCAATACTAACCGACTGCATACCCACTTCTGGCCGGAGGAATACCCGGAGGTGCGCGCTGCCGCCGACCATATCTATTTATCGCAGGACTTGGGAATGCGTAAGCCGGAAGCGCGTATTTATCAGCACGTCCTGCAGAAAGAAGGTTTTTCCGCTGCCGATGCGGTCTTTTTCGACGACAATGCCGATAATATAGAAGGGGCCAACCAGTTGGGGATCACCAGCATTCTGGTGAAGGATAAAGCCACCATCCCTGACTATTTCGCGAAGCTGTTATGCTAAAAACCGTTCACCAAAAAGCTGGACGCCATACGCGCCCTGTTCGGGCCTGGCTCAAGCTATTATGGCAGCGTATCGATGAGGATAATATGACGACTTTGGCGGGAAACCTCGCCTATGTCTCATTACTCTCCTTAGTACCGCTTATTGCCGTCGTTTTTGCCCTTTTCGCTGCTTTTCCGATGTTTTCTGATGTCAGCATTCAGTTACGCCATTTTATTTTTGCTAACTTTATGCCAGCCACCGGAGACGTGATTCAGCGCTATATTGAGCAGTTTGTCGCTAATTCCAACAAAATGACGGCGGTGGGCGCCTGTGGACTGATTGTGACGGCATTGCTGTTGATGTACGCCATTGATAGCGCCTTAAACACTATCTGGCGCAGCAAACGCACACGGCCAAAAGTGTACTCTTTTGCGGTGTACTGGATGATCCTCACGCTCGGCCCGCTTCTCGCCGGTGCCAGCCTGGCGATCAGCTCCTACCTGCTTTCTTTACGCTGGGCCAGCGATCTGAATACGGTCATCGACAATGTATTGCGCATCCTTCCGCTGCTGCTCTCGTGGATCTCATTCTGGTTACTTTACAGTATTGTCCCAACAACTCGCGTACCGAACCGTGACGCCCTTGTCGGCGCGTTTGTCGCAGCGTTGCTGTTCGAGGCCGGAAAGAAAGGTTTCGCGCTTTATATCACCATGTTCCCGTCATATCAGCTCATTTATGGCGTACTTGCAGTGATCCCTATCCTGTTTGTCTGGGTATACTGGACCTGGTGTATAGTCTTGCTTGGCGCAGAAATAACTGTCACTCTCGGGGAATACCGAAAACTCAAACAAGCCGCAGAACAAGAAGAAGCTGACCAACCATGATTGCATTAATTCAACGCGTAACCCGTGCCAGCGTCACCGTGGAGGACGAGGTGACGGGTGAAATCGGCCCAGGACTTTTGGTGTTATTGGGTGTCGAAAAAGAAGATGACGAACAAAAAGCGAATCGTCTGTGCGAGCGCGTGCTGGGATACCGTATCTTCAGCGATGCTGACGGCAAGATGAATCTGAATGTACAACAGGCTGGCGGCAGCGTGCTGGTGGTATCGCAGTTTACGCTGGCGGCAGATACCGAGCGCGGTATGCGACCAAGCTTTTCTGGCGGGGCTGCGCCGGATCGCGCGCAGGCGCTTTATGAATATTTTGTCGAACGCTGCCGCCAGCAGGCGATAAACACGCAAACCGGACGCTTCGCTGCCGATATGCAGGTTGAGCTGGTTAATGACGGTCCCGTGACATTCTGGCTCCAGGTATGAGTCAGCTTCCGGCGTGGCCGCGGATAACAAGAGAGAGTACGGCTATGTATCACCTTCGAGTTCCGCAAACAGAAGAAGAATTAGAACGTTACTACCAGTTTCGCTGGGAGATGCTGCGTAAACCGCTGCACCAGCCGAAAGGGTCGGAACGGGATGGCTGGGATGCGTTGGCGCACCATCAAATGGTGGTGGACGAAGAAGGAAATTTAGTTGCAGTGGGCCGCCTGTATATCAATGCAGATAACGAGGCGTCTATCCGTTTTATGGCTGTACATCCCTCGGTACAGGATAAAGGGCTGGGGACATTAATGGCGATGACCCTGGAGTCTGTCGCCCGCCAGGAAGGCGTTAAGCGCGTCACCTGCAGCGCGCGCGAAGATGCGGTTGAGTTCTTTGCCAAACTCGGATTTGTCAATCAGGGGGAGATTACTACGCCCACAACCACGCCAATCCGCCATTTTCTGATGATTAAACCGGTAGCATCGCTGGATGATATCCTGCATCGCGGCGACTGGTGCGGGCAGCTTCAGCAGGCCTGGTATGAGCACATTCCATTGAGTGAAAAGATGGGGGTGCGCATTCAGCAGTACACCGGGCAAAAATTTATCACCACGATGCCGGAAACCGGTAATCAAAATCCGCATCACACGGTGTTTGCCGGCAGCCTGTTTTCCCTGGCGACGTTGACTGGATGGGGACTTATCTGGCTGATGCTCCGTGAACGCCACCTGGGCGGGACGATTATTCTTGCTGACGCCCATATTCGCTACAGTAAACCCATTAGCGGAAAGCCAAACGCCGTGGCTGATTTGGGGTCGCTAAGCGGTGATTTGGACAGGCTGGCGCGGGGTAAAAAAGCGCGTGTCCAGTTGCAGGTTGAACTGTTGGGCGGTGAGACCGCAGGGGCAATTTTCGAAGGCATTTATATCGTACTACCTGCGAAACCGTTCGGCCCGTATGAAGAGGGCGGGAATGAGGAGGAGTAGTGTGAGCCCGCACTCCTGATGCTATTTATTCACGAGTGGCCGCGCGCCAGGCCACGTCGCGTATTGCGTCCCGCGCCGTCTTGCTCACGCCGCCCAATTGGAAAAACCCGTGGATAACACCGAGATAGCGCTGGCAAGTACACGCCACGCCCTGGTCGTTCAGACGGTGATATAGCGCTTCGCCTTCATCACGCAGTGGGTCGAACTCTGCGGTGAGGATATGCACCGGCGGTAAACCGGCAAAATCTTCACGCCATATCGGACTGGCTTCCGGGTGGCGGAGGTCGGTACCCTGGAGATACATTTCGAAACCCGATAACAGCGTATCGCGGGTGATGATGTAGTCTTGCCCGTTGCTGGCATAGCTGGGGAAACTGGCAGTAGCGTCAAGCATCGGGTAGATCAACAGCAGCTTCGCCGGAGACCAGTGGGCGGTGGATTTCAGGCGTAGCGCGCTGACCAATGCCAGGTGCCCGCCTGCGCTGTCGCCAGCAAGCGTGATACGTTCACGATCGATGCCTAACTGCTCCGCGTATTGATGGACGATATTGGCCCCGCGTTCAGCGTCGTCATGAGCCGCAGGGAAGGTGTGTTCTGGCGCAAGACGATACTGAATGGCAATCACCTTATAGCCGCTTTTCCAGGCCAGTTGCCGTAGCTGGGGGTCATGAGTCAGAAAGCCGCCGCTAACAAAACAGCCGCCGTGATAGTAGAGGATACAGGGTAGAGAACCGGATGCGTTTGGCGGCGAAACGACGCGAAATGTCATCCCTTCCAGCACGATATCTTCCGAACTCACCCGAATTTCTTTCTCACCCGCCAGCGACGTGCTGGCAATATAACCCGCTCTCCGATCATCAATATTCTGCTCTCGTGAAGAAGGGCGGCCCGCAGCGATAAACCCGGCGACCAGTTCGGCAATTCCTTTTTCCAGTGGCATATAAGGCTCCTTAAGCTGTATGTATGTACAGTTTATAACCTGGTTCGTTGGGGATGGAAAGTGGTGAAACGAGGGGATGATGATTCTGGATAGAGGTTCGCAAAAAATGGAATGCGGTTGGCGCTGGGTTTTTAATTTTTGTACTGTGAAACGATGATGCTATACGCCATTGACGTATAGATTGTTTTCACTACTATAAGCCAATGGCGTATGGAATATGCAATTCATAGAAACGGAACTCTTTACTGAAGATGTTAAAAAACTGCTCGATGAGGATGAATACCATAAGCTTCAGGTTTTTATGGCTCAGCATCCAGATTGTGGTGATGTCATTCAGGAAACGGGCGGCCTGAGAAAAATGCGCTGGGGATCGCGAGGCAAAGGAAAGCGTAGTGGCGTGCGAATTATCTATTTTCACCGTAGTCAACGGTATGAGATTCGCTTGCTTCTGATTTATCAAAAAGGCATTAAAGATGATCTCACGCCGCAGGAAAAAGCGGTGCTTCGTATGCTGAATGAGAGGTGGTAGATGGATAAAGTGTTATTTGAGCGATTAACTCAAAGTATGTCTCAAATGAATGAAATCATTGAAGGGACCCGTGAACCTTCTCGTACCTTTCATATTGATGCAATGAAGATTAAAGAAATACGGCAGGCATCTGGGTTGTCGCAATCTAAGTTTGCAGAGCTGATTTCGGTCAACGTGGATACGCTGCGCAACTGGGAGCAAGGAAGACGTTCACCGACAGGGCCAGCCAAAGCGTTACTTCGCGCCATTGCCAACGACCCGAGAAACGTTATACAAGCATTGCGTTATTGAGCAATGATCCGGCTAACGTAGATTGCTAGCCGGTATACCAGAGAACTTATTCCCCTTCCCCCGGGAACAGGAACGGGTTGATGGAACTGCGGGCGAAGCCCTCCTGTTCCATGCGCGCGTCCAGCACCAGCGAGGCGAGGTCGTCGGCCACTGCTTCCACTTTCGGGTCTTTTTCCTGATAGAGAATCTTCAGGTAAGTCCCGCAATCGCCGCAGCTTTCGGCTTTCACCGCAGCCTGCTCATTTTCCAGCGACCAGTAGTGTAAGTCGCGGCTCTGTTCGCAGTTACTGCATTTTACGCGCACGACATGCCATTCGGTTTCGCACAGGTTACAGTGCAGATAACGCAGCCCCTGCGTGGTGCCGATCTGCACCATGCTGGAGACCGGCATCGAACCGCACACCGGGCAATACTGGCGCGCTTCACCGTATTCCGCGCGGGCTTTGCCTGGAATCAAGCTGGCCATTTGCGCCCAGTAAAGGGAGAGCGCGGCCCAGATAAACGGGGCTTTATCGCTGCTGACGGAGGCAAAATCCGAGGCAAACAGCGCGCTGGCCATCTGCTCCAGCTCCTGCTCTGAGGCTTTCTCCAGGTTCTCAATCACCGCCAGCGCGGGGCCGCTCATCTCGGGTTTTAGCTCGGCAATCAACGAATGCAGCAGTTTTTGCCAGTGCTTATCACGCGGCAGCACGTGGATATCCAGCGGCGGCTTGCCCTGGTTGTTCGCTTCTTTAATGCGTGCGGTCAGATCCATCTCCAGCGGATGGTCGTACAGCACCACTTCCTGCGCGTGCGCGATAAGCGCGGCAAAGCGCAGGTAATCGCCCAGCGGGTTATTTTCAGCCAGCTCGCGTAAACGTTCGGCGCGGCGGTTGTAGACGTTTTTGAGTCGGGGGAACAATAACGGCGGAATCATATCCGCCGTACGTTTCTCGCTCGACCCCAGCTCATCTTGCGGGATTATGCGAATACTCATTCAGTTTCTTTTTCCGTTGTCTTGCGGACTTCTCGGTACCAGCGCGGGTGATGTTTCTTCGCCCACGACCGGGTTACCCAGCCTTCCACCATCGCGGTAATGGTGCCTTTCACCCAAAGGGCGGCGTAGATATGCACCATGATAACCACAATTAACGCTACTGCGGCAAAAGAATGCAACATTAACGCGAATCGGATCACCGGGATTGAGAAAGCAGGCGCAAAGTACGGACGCCAGATAATTACCCCGCTCACCAGCAGCAGCACCAGGAAGATAATCGCCGCCCAGAATACGCATTTCTGACCGAAGTTATAACGCCCGGTGTCACCCACTTCCTCGTTGACGACGATCTTACGAATATTCTTCGCCCAAAAGATATCATCCCGATTGATTAGATTGTGGTGCCAATAACGGAAAAACATGATGATGAACGAGGCAAACATAACCACGCCCACAAACGGGTGCAGAATTCGCGCCAGTTGTGGGGTGCCCAGGATATGCATCAACCAGTTGAAGGATGGGAATAAAAAGCCCAGCCCGCTCACCGCCGCCAGCACGAAGCAGAAGGCGACGATCCAGTGGTTGATGCGTTCCGGCGCCGTATAGCGCACGATGGTGTCACGTCGTTTCATTTGCGCACCTCGTCTTTCTCTTCATGCAGGTTGTCATCTTCCTCTTCCGCACGGTTCGGGCCGACGCCGACATAGTGGAAGACGCTGGCGGCAAAGGTCGCGGCAAAACCGAACGCGGCGAGCGGTTTCCAGACGCCTTTCCAGAACTTAACGGTTTCGCTGATTTCCGGGTTTTCCGGCAGACCGTGATACAGATTCGGCTTGTCGGCATGATGCAGCACGTACATGACATGCGTACCGCCTACGCCCGCCGGATCGTACAGACCCGCGTTGTCATAACCACGGGTTTTTAGTTCCGCCACACGCTCGCCCGCCAGCGTTTTCATATCCTCTTTCGAGCCAAAATGAATGGCGCCGGTTGGACAGGTCTTCACGCAGGCCGGTTCTTGCCCCACGGTCACGCGGTCAACGCACAGCGTACATTTATAGACGCGGTTGTCTTCCGGGTTGAGGCGCGGCACGTTGAACGGGCAGCCAGCGATACAGTAGCCGCAGCCGATACACTGCTCGGACTGGAAGTCGACAATACCGTTAGCGTACTGAATGATCGCCCCTTCCGCCGGACATGCCTTCAGGCAGCCGGGATCGGCGCAGTGCATACAGCCATCCTTACGGATCAGCCACTCCAGTTTGTCGTTCTGTTCCACTTCCGAGAAGCGCATCACCGTCCAGGATTTCGCGGTCAAATCAGCCGGGTTGTCATACACCCCGACGTTATTGCCCACTTCATCACGGATGTCGTTCCACTCGGAGCACGCCACCTGACACGCTTTACAGCCGATACAGGTGGTGACGTCGATGAGTTTCGCCACCTCTTCCTGGTGGTCCCGCGCCTGGGGCGCGGGGGTGAAACCGTTAGTGGCGGAACGACGAATGATGTCTTGCGATTGATAAGCCATAGGTCGTCTCCGTTACACCTTTTCCACGTTCACAAGGAAGGATTTAAACTCCGGCGTTTGCGTGTTCGCATCACCGACGAAAGGCGTTAACGTATTGGCGATAAAGCCTTTTTTCGCCACGCCTTCGTAGCCCCAGTGAATAGGAATACCGATGGTATCGATATCCTTGCCGTCCGCTTTCAGCGTGCGAATACGCTTGGTCACCACCGCTTTGGCTTTGATATAGCCG
Source organism: Salmonella sp. SJTUF15581 (assembly GCF_043356775.1). Taxonomy (NCBI): domain Bacteria; kingdom Pseudomonadati; phylum Pseudomonadota; class Gammaproteobacteria; order Enterobacterales; family Enterobacteriaceae; genus Salmonella; species Salmonella sp. SJTUF15581. Next base: position 44,170 of record NZ_JBEUJY010000012.1, read on the forward strand.
CGGTTTGAGGAGACCTTCACGGTATCGCCATGCGCGATGCCGAGCTTATTCGCCAGCTTCTCGCCAATTTCCACAAACTGTTCCGGCTGGGCGATAGCGTTAAGCAACGCGTGCTTGGTCCAGTAGTGGAAGTGCTCGGTCAGACGGTAAGTGGTTCCGACATACGGGAACTTATCCGCTTTACCCAGCGCGTCGGCATCGTCTTTAAAGATACGGGCGGCAGGGTTAGAGATAACGTTCGGGTGCAGCGGGTTAGTGCCCAGCGGCGTTTCAAACGGTTCGTAGTGTTCCGGGAACGGCCCTTCCGCCATCTTATCGATGGCAAACAGGCGACCCATCCCTTCCGGCTGCATGATAAACGGTCCGACGTCGCTGCCTGGCGCGGCGGCGCTGTAGTCCGGAATATCCCATCCGGCCCATTTTCCGCCTTCCCATTTCAGTAGCTGACGTTTCGGGTCCCAGGGGTTACCCTGCGGATCGGCGGAGGCGCGGTTATAGAGGATGCGGCGGTTAAGCGGCCATGCCCATGCCCAGCCCAGCGTGTTGCCGAGACCAGACGGGTCGGCGTTATCACGACGCGCCATCATGTTGCCTTCCGGCGTCCAGCTACCGGCGAAAATCCAGCAGCCGCTGGACGTCGTACCGTCATCGCGCAGTTGCGCGAACGAACTGAGTTGTTGGCCTTTCTTCACCACCACCGCGCCGGTTGCCGGATCGATAAGATCGGCCAGCGCTTTACCGTTACTTTCCATCGCCACTTCTTCAGAGGCGGGTTCGTATGGTTTGGTGTAGTTCCAGGTCATATTCAGCACCTGTTCCGGGTTGGCGCCACCCTGTTCAGAGTACATCTTACGCAGGCGTAAGAAGATACCGGCGAGGATTTCGCCGTCGGTCATGGCAATTCCCGGGGCGTCCGCGCCCTTCCAGTGCCACTGTAACCAACGACCGGAGTTAACGATGGAACCATTTTCCTCGGCAAAACAGGTGGAAGGCAGACGGAACACTTCGGTCTGGATTTTTGCGGGATCAACGTCGTTCGACTCACCGTGGTTTTGCCAGAAGGTGGACGTTTCGGTGTTGAGCGGATCGATAGTCACCAGGTACTTCAGTTTGGAAAGCGACGCGACCACTTTGTTTTTGTTCGGGAATGAGGCCACCGGGTTAAAGCCCTGGCAGATATAGCCGTTGACCTTGCCCTGTTTCATCATCTCGAAGTACTGCAGTACATCGTACCCTTTGTCCCACTTCGGTAGCCAGTCGAAGCCCCAGCTATTTTCCGCTGTCGCTTTATCACCAAAGAAGGCCTTCATCATCGAGACGAAGAATTTCGGATAGTTGCCCCAGTAGTTGACCTGATCCTTCAACAATGGCTTCGGCGTATTGGCAGCCAGATAGGTTTGCAAATCGGTCTGTTTTTCGCTCGGCAGCGTCAGGTAGCCCGGCAGACTTTGCGACAGTAGTCCTAAGTCGGTCAGTCCCTGAATGTTGGAGTGACCGCGCAGGGCGTTAACGCCGCCGCCCGCCATCCCCATGTTACCGAGCAGAAGCTGGATCATCGCCATAGTACGGATGTTCTGCGCGCCGATGGAATGCTGCGTCCAGCCCAGCGCGTACAGGAACGACGCGGTTTTATCTTTTGCGCTGGTTTCTGCAATGTACTCGCACACTTTCAGGAAGTCCGCTTTCGGCGTACCGCAGATATTTTCTACCACGTCCGGCGTATAGCGTGAGACATGCTGTTTCAACAGATTCCAGACACAGCGCGGGTGTTGCAGTGTCGTATCGCGTTTGGCAAAACCGTTTTCGTCCAGCTCATAGTGCCAACTGGTTTTATCGTACTGCCGCTTGTCTGCGTCATAGCCGGTGAACAGACCATCATCGAAGCCAAAATCTTCACGCACGATCAGGCTGGCATTGGTATAGGCCTCGGTGTATTCACGGTTGTATTTTTCGTTAGTCAGCAGATACAGCATCACGCCTGACAAGAAGGCAATGTCAGTACCAGAGCGTATTGGCGCATAGAAATCGGCCACCGACGCGGTACGCGTAAAGCGCGGATCGATCACAATCAGCTTCGCGCCGTTGTGAATTTTGGCTTCCATCGCCCAGCGGAACCCGACCGGGTGAGCTTCTGCGGCGTTACCGCCCATCACCACGACGAGGTTGGCGTTCTTGATGTCGACCCAGTGGTTGGTCATCGCACCGCGACCAAATGTTGGAGCAAGACTTGCTACCGTTGGTCCGTGTCAGACACGCGCCTGGTTGTCGACCGCGAGCATACCCAGCGCGCGGGAGAATTTTTGCGTTAAATAACCCGTCTCGTTACTGGATGCGGAAGCGCACAGCATCCCGGTGGTGAGCCAGCGGTTAACGGTAACGCCTTCGGCGTTCTGCGCCTGATAGTTGGCGTCGCGATCTTCCTTCATCAGTTTAGCGATGCGGTCAAACGCTTCTTCCCAACTGATCTGTTGCCACTTATCTGAACCCGGCGCGCGGTATTGCGGGAATTTCAGGCGGCTTTCAGAGTGGATAAAGTCCACCAGACCGGCCCCTTTCGGGCACAGCGCGCCACGGCTTACCGGATGATCCGGGTCCCCTTCGATATGGAAAATAGATGCTTTGGCGTTTTTCGCACCGTCGCCGAGGCTGTACATCAACAGCCCGCAGCCAACGGAACAGTAGGTGCAGGTGTTACGGGTTTCGCGGGTGCGCAGCAGTTTATATTGCCGTGTTTCCGCTAGCGCTACGCCGGGCGCGAAGCCCAGTGCCGCCGCCGTGGTGCCTGCCATACCGCCAGCGCAGATCTTAAAGAACTGCCTTCTGCTGACCTGCATGGTTTGCTCCTTGTTTCGACATTGTCACTTCTCTTTCACATTTCTCTATCTGAAACGCTCAGGGAGTGGTTGTTATTTTTCTTTGCGGACGGGCCCGCAAAGGTTCAGAATTGGATAAATTTTCCTCCATCCGGGAGGAGTTGTAACAGAATACCATAATGTTGGTGTGTGTGTTCTTATATGGTTAAAAGAAAGTGAACAATATACTGTCTGAAGAAGTCCTAAATGTGACTGATTTCACAACCTCACGCCAGTTGACTCTCTGGAAACGCGAGGATTTGCAGTCCCCCCAACTTGATGATGTTGCCGAGGAAGTGCCAGTGGCACTGGTGTATAACGGCATTTCGCATGTCGTTATGATGGCCTCTCCGAAAGATCTGACGAATTTCGCAATAGGGTTTTCTCTGTCGGAAGGGATCATTGACAGCCCGCGTGAAATCTATGGCATGGACGTTGTGCCGTCCTGTAACGGACTTGAAGTGCAGATTGATCTTTCCAGCCGTCGATTTATGGGGCTGAAAGCGCGTCGTCGCGCGCTGGCCGGACGCACCGGTTGCGGCGTGTGTGGCGTGGAACAGCTCAATGACATTGGTAAGCCGGTGCAACCGCTGCCGTTTAGCCAAACGTTTAATCTCGGTAACCTTGATCGCGCGTTAAAACATCTGAATGATTTTCAACCGACGGGTAAGCTGACGGGTTGTACGCACGCTGCGGCGTGGGTCATGCCGTCGGGTGAACTGGCGGGGGGCCATGAAGATGTCGGACGCCACGTTGCGCTGGATAAACTGCTCGGCCGCCGCGCTACGGAAGGTGAGGAATGGCGGCAAGGCGCGGCGCTGGTTTCCAGTCGTGCGAGTTACGAAATGGTGCAGAAGTCGGCGATGTGCGGTGTGGAGATTTTGTTTGCGGTTTCTGCTGCCACCACGCTCGCGGTTGACGTCGCTGAACGGTGTAATCTTACGCTGGTGGGGTTCTGTAAGCCGGGTCGGGCGACGATTTATACCCATCCGCAGCGGTTAATCGCAGACTAAAATAGTACCCTCTACATTTGCGTAAAATATATATTTTCTCAATTTTACAGCCTCTCTTGATAACGGAATCACGTATAGTGGCGAGGCCATACAGGTTTTAATCGTTTTTATGCTGGGCCGCAGCTTATTCCAGCCATTCACGAGGCGCTTGCTACCCGGTAATACTTCGAACGAAAAAAGCGCCTCTGGGGCGCTCTTTCGACAGTCGCTAACGACTTATTTGCTCAGTTTAGCGGTTATATGCACGCGATTTGCAGCGTGAAAAGCTTAGAACTCACGCTCAAGATGATAGCCATTATAGGTATCGATGAGTTCGTTATAAGCTTTAACCACAGCCTCATAAGAACCATCTACCATATCGCCGCTGCCGCTATTGAGGTAGTCCTGCTCATGCGAGGTATACGCCACGTTATCGCGCACGCGCCGAATGCGTTTTTTCACCTTGCCCTGGAATTTTTCCAGCTCAGAAATAAAGCCAGGGAAGCTACGATGTTTATCTATATCAACGTTGATCTTCTCGTTTAGCTTCTGAGTATGCTCTTCAAAATCAGCGAGCTGTTTGCTTACTGCCGCCACATCAAAAGAAGCATCAGCTACAGCGTCATTAAGCGTCTCGGCTTCCTGCATCGTCAAAAGCGTATAGTACTTAATGGATTTACCTTCTTTCTTCTCGGTCGCCTTAATTTCATTAGCCGCATGCTGCTTACTCATAATGGTAATCTCGGCGATATATTTCTTCGCAATGGGATCAAACTCATCGAACTGTTTTATAAACGTTTTATGAAACGCTTTAGCGCCAGCAAAGGCATCATCCTTGAAGTTATCTTGATCATAGTATTTATTCATACTATTGATTGTTTCAGCTAGTGGCCCAGCCGCATTAATAAATGCCAGAGCAGCACTATCCAGAGAGGCAAACGCCGGCTTTAATTCAGCCGCCGCCTTGATGTCTTTCCGGCAGTCCTGGATAAATGCAGGATACACAGGAACCAGCGGAGAGGGATCGTCTTCCTTACCGGTAGGACCGGTGCGGAAATCGTCGAATGTGTTAGCATAACGATTTACAGCACGGTAAATATCTGCCTGGAGATTATTATAACAATCAATGTAAACATTCAGCTTTTGGTTAAGAACATCGTTCGCATCTGCGCTTTCCGCTGATGTGGATTGTGTATTGCTCGCTGATGAATCCGCACTCTGAGCTACAGGTTGTTCGTCCGCTTTTTTTTCATCACAAGCGCTTAGCCCGGCAGTCATCAGCATAGCGATAATAATTGATGATAACAAATCCTTTTTCATTAGAATAACCTATAAATAATATCATTGAAATTTACAGATTCATTTTAATGAAAAAAAACAGGTATGTGATTTATTCAACACAAAAAATACTTAATCCATATTTCATTATAATTAACATTATCAATATCAATGTGTTCGTTAAAATAAGAAAACCAATCAGCTTTTGCAAAATGACGGATTTAATGTGGATGACGCGATGAAGCAAGTACAGGCGTTGAATGAGCATGTTGCGCAACTGAAAGCCAAACAAAATGACACCAAAAGTGGTTCTTTTCAGCGCGAGCAGTTTCTTGAGGCTGCAGACAAATATGTGCTGGCTGTAAAAACGCGAGTTCGTCGTGAACGAGATCACATCCCTTTGACCGACAGCGATAAAGAGAATCCGGCATGGGCTGAGGGTTCTTTTGATAAGGTAATCAGAGGTTATAATGATTTAGTGACAAGGTTTAATTTAATGAACTGAATGATTAAACTTTCAGGTAAAGTGTTTTTATTGGGAAGAATTACTTAAGCAACGTGATAAACGTCTGATGGTCCGTTAACCTCGTAAATAGAACGGAATGTACCAGCGACTAAAAAACATTAAATATTATTTGGTTATTGTGACAATATCAGCATTTCCGCACGGCTTGGTTAATGAACGATTTTATTTTTTATTGAAATTTGTTAATGATATTCATGTGATTTATATTGTTTATTTTTTTGAAAATATAATTATGTTGAATAAGTTACAATAATTTTTACATTATTAATACAATCGTTAATATCGTAACTATTCCCGATTATGTATATACTCATTGCGCCTCGTCATGATGCTTTAGCATCATGACGGTAACATTAATTATTTGTCCGATTTTTACATATACACGAAATCATTCAAGTTGCATCAAGGCAGCAAGGGAATGAATCCCCTGGAGCGTACATAAGTACGTGACTGGGGTGAATGAGCGCAGCCAACGCAGAGGCAGCTTGAAGGATGAAATGTATAGCCAAGAAACAATCATCGTATCAATAATGAATATGAGCTGGATGCGATGATTGCGTGTTAAACCGAAAATTACGCACCGACTGTAAAAATAAAACTTTTCAACAGCAGGTGATGGATTATGAGTGTTGAAAAATGAGTGCATTGCAGCTATCCGACAGTTCTTTTTCTACTGAAGTCAATTTAAATGGATTAATAGAAGTTCTCAGTAAGCATCTTTATTCAACGCCCGTTGTTGCGATAAGGGAGCTGGTGCAGAACGGGCACGATGCGATTGTCCGCAGACGAATCGAACAGCCCGATGCCCCGCAGGATAACCACATCCGCGTTGTGGCGGATGTGGCAAAATCGACTATAACGATATCTGACACCGGCGCGGGCCTGACGGAAAGCGAAATTCATGGTTTTCTGGCGACCGTCGGGGTGGGCTATACCCGGATGCTGCGCCAGCAGGATGATGACACAGGGTTAATCGGCATGTTCGGGCTGGGCTTTTTGTCGGCGTTTGTGCTGGCGAAAGATGTCACCGTGCTGACTACGTCCTGGCAAACGCCGGACCAGGGCTGGAAATATCACTCTGTTGATGGGCAGCGCTATACCGTTACGCCTTCTGACGCCGTCGCGCCGGGAACCCAGGTGATCCTGACGCTGAAAGAAGAATACAGCCATCTTGCCAGTAATAATCTGCTTAATCGCGTACTCTCAAGGTACTGCATTTTGTTGCATGAGCCAGTTTTTGTCGGCGATGCGACCGAACCGGTAAATAAACTCCAGCCGCCCTGGCGCGAATCGACGCCGGAAGGCGTGACGATGCACCGTGCGTTGGTCCAGCGTAAAAACCTCGCGTTCGCGGCGCAGTTTGAATCGTCCTTCGAACCTATCTGCACCCTGCCGGTGGTTCCGCAGGGGGGCAGCGATGCCGTGGGCATTCTGTGGATTCAGGACGGCGCGACTTACGGCACCAGCGACAACCGTAATCTATCCCTCTTTTTACGCGGAATGCTGCTTGATGACGAAGCGCGTGAACTCCTGCCGCCGTGGGCGGGGTTTATTGGCGGCGTGATTGAATCGTCGAAACTCACGCCGACGGCAAGCCGGGAAGATTTGCAGCGGGACGAAACCTGGGTTGCGGTACAGGAGGCATTGAAAGAAGCGCTGATTACCGGTTTGTCGGATCTCGCGCAAAACCAGCCGGAGATATGGCGACGCGTTTTAATGCGTCATAACGAAGCGCTGCTGGGCGCGGCGCTGTGTGACGATCGTCTTTTTGATCTGCTGAAGGATCGGTTGCAGGTGCCCACGTCGAAAGGCGCGGTGCTGGCGAAGGAACTCCGCATTAATAACAGCATCCATATTTTGTTGGGCGCTGATGGCGGCTTTGAAGAGATGCTATTCCATATTCTGCAACGGCCCGTCGCCAGAGGCGATCGCTATGCTGTGGTCCCGTTTTTACGACGCTGGGCGCTGTTATACCATTGTCGGATTATTGAAGTCGGCACGCAAAGCGGCAACGAGCAACTCTTTACGCTCGCCGATTTACCGGCGGAACAGGTCGATTATCTGGAAGCGCATTTATGCGACGGCGAGCAATTAATTATCTCCCGCTTTGACCCGGATGTTTTGCCGCTGGTGGTGACCCTCGATCGTGAAGCCGAATTAAAACAAATCCTTGAACAGGACGATGCGGACAAGCGAATGAGTACCGCCGCATTAATGCTGGCGCGCCAGTTTACTTCGCAGATTAAACAAACCAAAACCTCCAGCTTATATCTCAATTTGAATAACGCCTGCGTCAAACAATTAGTTACGGCATTGCAAAATCATCAGCAACCGGTGGCGGCGCTGCGGTTATTAAAATCCCTGAAAGTTATTTTATGTAGTAATGGGAATAAAGAACAGCAATGGGATTTGCATCAGGCACTGGAAGATTTCACGCAGATTATCCCCTCATTAATTAAGCAAGGAATGTAAGAATGGATACATGGGAGTGGTACAACAACTACAGTAAAGAGTTGCGGGATGCCGGGCAGGGATATATTCCCCAGATAATTGATGACTTTTCTGAAGGCGCGCTAAATTTACAATTGGAAAAGTGTGATGCGCTGTTGCCAGAAATGAAAGCCCTGAATCAGGTCGCCAAAAATCCGTGGCTGGAGATATTTATCGGGCACTGGGAGATGCGTCACCGCCTGACGAATTATAGCGAAGGCGAAAAGGTCCTGCCTGACGTTGTCGCCCTGTTTGAAAAAGCGCACCGGGAAGAAGCGAAAGATTGTCCGCAATCCATCTGCGTCACCCAGGATTTATCCGCCTGCTATGAAAACATAGATGGCCCTGGCTGGGCGGCAGAGCGAATGGCGGTCTGCGAAGAGACGATTGCGCGCATCGACCCCACCTGGAACTGTTTTCAGTGTTTGTCCACGGAATATGCCAGCGCCCTGATGGACACCCATCGGCACGAAGAAGCGTTAGCATATTTGGATAAACAGATTGCGGCGGTGAAGGATTCGGGAGAGGAATACGTTGAGGCATTGCTCTCGACGCGAGTCGATATCCTGATCGCGCTGCAACGCTATGAAGAGGCGCGTGAGCTGGTTGAACATTTGATCGACGAAAATGACTACTGGGGGCGCGATCGCATTGGTTATCCGCTGAAAAAGCTGTACATCATGGCGCTGAGCGGCGGGCAGGACGAGGCGGTCTGGGAAGCGTTACCCGCCTGGTCGGACCTTACGCCTTACTCCTGGGATCTGTGGCTGGATATTTTGATTGTGTTGCTTCCCCGTTATCCGGAACGTAACCACTGGCGGCTGGCGAGAATTTTCCAGCACATGTTGGAACACTATTCTAAGGTGGGGGCGCACCGTAAATTGGTGGATCTGGCGAAAATGCAGATTAACCTGGCGCTGGATCGTGAATCCGTCTGGGTCGCGAAGCAGGCGTTTAAACTTGCCCAGCGGCATATGCCAAAACTGCGCGCCCTGTTGGGCGTTGACCGGGAGTATCTGGAACTCAGCGAGAAAATTGCCGCCAAAGAAGCAGAACTGTCGGCGCGCCCCGTTATGCCACAAACTGAAAATACGGCGGAAGACGCAGAGGCCGATCCAGAAAAAGATGTTGAAGAGTTCCGCCGCGCCTTTATGCAGTCACCTGAGGATGCGGAGTTACTTGGCCGACTGGTCAATGCGCTGAACGCCTGTTACGCGCGGGACGAGTCGATCGCGCTTTTGCGTCATTATGTTGAAAACCATCTGCAAGAGGACAACGGCCTTCCTTTTGATCTGCTGGATCTGCTGTTGGCGAAAGACGAGCTGGAGGAGATTGAACGACTGGCCCGGCAGTATGACGCATCCGGGCAGGAGCATATGGCGCTGTGGTTCCGTGCGCGGGTTCTCGACTCGCAGGAAGACTGGGCGCAGCTGGAAGCGACAGGGCAAAAACTGCTGCAAACTAAAATTGGCGGCGAGTGGATTGGCGCTTACCGGATGTGCGCATGGGCGGCGCAAAAACAGGAAGCCTACGACAGGCAACTGGAATATTTACAGCAGCTACTGGCACTGCTCACACGGCGCGAAGAAGATCCCCGCAACACCCAGTGGGATATGATGGCGGCGGCCAGCATTTTGCAGAAATGGGATATCGTGCGCAGGCTTGCGGCGGAGCTGGAGATTGAACTCACCGAAGGCGAAGGTTTTATCGATGAAAACTGGGGGCTAATAAACCTGCGTTTCCGCGAAGATTACGAATACCGATACTATTTCGCCCAGCGCATTGGGCCGGTGACGGCAAGAGTGGTTGAACCCACTTATCGTACTGATTACCCGCAGCATGTCGGTGAAATCGTGGTCTTTGACGCCGAGCGACTGAATACGCCGCCGGAAGACGAAGAAGAGCGGAAGAACTTCACGCCTTTATATGCCAGCCTGAAAACGGTGATTCCAACAGAGTACGGCGAATCCTGGTTTTGCGACGGCGTCATGCCGGAGGAAGCGCAGTACAACGCTTTTCGCGATGCTATCAGGGAGCTGGGGTGGTATTACTGGAGCAGTAGCCCGGATGATTACACCTTAACCGATAGCCATCAGGGCGACGATGCGACTCCCCTCCCAGGATTTTACTTTGTTATCAGCGCGCCGCAGTCGGTAACGAAGGCGGATATCGATAAAACGCTGACGCGTTTGACCGCCGACTGGGAGCATCCGCTATGCTGGTGGCGACTGGCGCAGGCCGCAGGCGTAAATGAAGAGAAACACCGCGCCATTGCTGAACGGTACGGGATGTAACCTGCGGGGCTATATTCCCCGAATACTGTCAGAAATAGTGGAATTTGTTGAAATTAGCGTTGTTTGTAGGCCGGATAAGGCGCAAGCGCCGCCATCCGGCAAAACTCAGGCAAGGCTTGTCAATCATCTGAGACAGCGGGAAATGCTCCCGCTGTCTGTTGTGATGACAAACTCAGTACCTGATGGAGCGCAGCTTTAAGGTTTGCGAGATCGTTTTACAACATGTTGATATTGCGGACTTTGTAGACAGGGTGGCGCGAAGCGAAACCCAACATTCAACATCCGCCACCGTAGGCGCTGGGCGAGAGTTGGGTCTCGGCAAGTCTTACTGTAAATAGACCCGTTTTAGTTCTATGCATTTTTTGAGATCCGGCCAGATTGGTGATAACAAATTCTCTTTCATTAGAGTAACCTATAAATAACATTATTGAAATTTACAGATTCATTTTAATGAAGAAAATAGGTATGTGATTTATTCAACACGAAAAATACTTAATCCATATTTCATTATAATTAACATTATCAATATCAATGTGTTCGTTAAAATAAGAGAACCCCAACGTAAATATACAAAAGGCAATTAAATGAAAAGGAATTTATTATCCTCAGCGATAATCATTGCGCTAATGACCCTGGGCGCAACAGGATGTGATGACAATAATGTTAAAACCGAGGCGACGCCGGCCGCCAGCAGTCAGCCTGCGACGCCAGCGCCTTCTCAGACGCCGGAAACGCAATCTGACGAAAGTCCAGCGCAGCCCCCAGCAGCGAAGCCAGAAACGGCAACTCAGCCCCCGGCGGCGAAGCCAGAAACGCCAGCTCAGCCGGAGGTTGACGCTGAAGAAGTTTATAGTGAAAAAATGGATGTCTATATCGATTGTTTTAATAAACTTCAATTGCCCGTTCAGCGCAGTCTGGCGCGTTACGCGGATTGGGTGAAAGACTTTAAAAAAGGTCCGACAGGGAAAGAGAGCCTGGTTTATGGCATTTATGGTATTACGGAGTCTTACATAACGAATTGCCAGAAAGAGATGAAACAGGTGGCCGCCTTAACGCCATTACTTGAGCCTATTGATGGCGTTGCCGTTAGCTATATTGATAGCGCCGCCGCGCTGGGTAATACCATTAACGAAATGGAAAAATATTATACCCAGGAAAACTATAAAGATGATGCCTTTGCTAAAGGTAAGGCGCTGCATCAGACATTACTGAAGAATATCGAGGATTTTAAACCCGTCTCGGAAAAATATCATGAGGCTATTCAGGAAATAAATGACAGGCGGCAATTGACACAGTTGAAGAGAATAGAAGAAGCGGAAGGCAAAACATTTAACTATTATTCTCTGGCTGTCATGATTTCGGCAAAGCAGATCAACAAGGTTATTTCTGCCGATACCTTTGATGCCGAAGCGATGATGAAAAAAGTCGCGGAACTGGAAACAATGATTGCGCAATTGAAAGAAGTGAATACTGATGGCCGTAATTCTTCTTTCATCAGCTCTGCGGCTGATTATCAGCTACAAGCTAAAAAATATATTCGTCGCATCAGAGACAATGTTGAGTATTCTGATTTTGAAAAGAAACGGGTGCAGGACCCTGCAACAGGATGGATGGTTGCGGATTCTTATCCGGCGTCGTTGAGAAGTTATAACGAGATGGTGGATGATTATAACCGCCTGCGTTGAGTGACGGCACATTAACTGCGCACAGGCTGGCGCAAGTGCCTATAAAATTACGCTATAACGCCAATAAAAAGCGCCGATCAGGCGCTTTTTTCGTTCATGTATTCTTCATCAGGCAATATCCGTAAAAATAGCTGACGTAAACATTAACTAAAGAGAGTTATTAGAAAAACCAGTAATCTGAAGCTATCACAAGATGTTGACGTCACGCTGGAAGGTACTGGTAGTGTCATTGAGGATCGGCATTTATATGGAAAGCATTTATCCCGCTGATGCGAAAGTTCTGGGCCACTTCAGCATAGGGCGGCCCAGCCTTCATCACTTATAGGGTGTCACGTCCAACTGTTCTGTAAGACGTTAATTAATACCCGCCATTCGTAATAACGCGGTCACTACCGCGGCGGCGATAATCACCACAATAAGCGGCATTTTACGCCAGGCTAAAAATACGGCGAAGCCAACCCCAAGAACGCGCGCCATTCCGGCAAAATGTTCGCCTTCGTAAAAGGTGGTCGCCAGCGCGACGGAGAATAGCAGCACCGTTGCCGCATCCGAGAGCAGCGCCTGTGAACGCTCAGACAGCGCCAGACGGCTGCCAAGTTTCGCGCCGCCGAGGCGCATCAAATAGGTTCCCGCAGATAAAAGAGCAATACCGATAATAAATAGCGTCATATTGCCCATTATTTTTTCCTCGCCAGTAGGCCAAGCAGCGAAAGCAACACCGGCAATCCGGCAGCCACAAAGGGAACGGCGGCAAGCGACAGCGCGGCGCCGCTGCAACCACGAATCAATGTGGTGCGGTTTTTAAACGCCGGGATCACCAGCGCCAGTAAGATTGCCGGGAATACGGCATCCAGACCGATGGTTTCTGGGGCCGGGAGCAGTTTGCCGACACCTGCGCCAATCAGTGTGCCAATCGGCCAGAATAGGGCGACGCCCAGACCGCATAGCCAGTAGGCGGCTTTACGTTGTTCGGGTGTTTTTTGCGACAGGCCGAACACCACGCTCTCATCATTCATAATATGGCAGCCGAAAAAGCTGGCGGCGCGGGTGCCAACCAAATCGCGCACCGTTACGCCAAACGGCACGTGGCGCGCATTCACCAGTAGTCCTGCCGCCGCCGCCGCTAACGGATTGCCGCCGCTGGCAACAATGCCGATAAACATAAATTCGGACGCGCCCGCCAGCACAAAAATAGAGAGGACAAACGGCACCCACAGTGGGAAACCGTAGGCCATCGCCAGTGAGCCATAGGACATGCCGACGACGCCCACAGCCAGGCACACTAAAAATATCGCTTTTATCGTGTCTCCCTTGAGACAGGAAAAATAGTGTTTCATCTTCTTTAGTCATATCGAACGAATTTTCATTATAATGAACGGAACAGATTTGCTTTACAAGACGAACATTTCGTTCGTTATAGTGAACGTTGGATGCTTTATGACACAACCTATTAGCGTCATTGCCAGAAGTCTGGTACGCGAACGCCAGCGAACCGGACTGTCGCTGGCGGAGATTGCGCGGCGCGCAGGCATCGCTAAATCTACGCTTTCACAACTGGAAGCAGGGAACGGCAACCCCAGCCTGGAGACGTTATGGTCGCTATGCGTCGCGCTCGACATTCCCTTTGCCAGGCTGCTGGAGCCGCAGGTACAAAAAACGCAGGTGATTCGCCGCGGAGAGGGCACCAAAGTCGTGGCGGAGCAGGCGCATTATCAGGCGATATTACTGGCGGCGTGTCCGCCCGGCGCGCGGCGTGATATCTATCTGCTGTTGACGCAGCCGGGGGCCGACCGGATCTCTCACCCGCATCCGCCGGGGTCGGTGGAACATATTATTGTTACGCAGGGAAAAGCCCTCGTCGGCTTAACCGAGGCGCCGGAAGAGCTGGCGGAGGGCGATTACATTTGTTATCCCGGCGACCAGGCGCATATCTTTAAAGCGCTGGAACCGGATACTCAGGCTATCCTGGTAGCGGAGCAGAATTGAAATTGCCGGATGGCGGCGTAACCGCCTTATCCGGCCTACAAAAAATAAAACCGTAGGCCCGGTAAGCTTGCGCCACCGGGCACACGACTTACTGCAGATAGAACACCTCTTTTAGCTCTGCGCTGACCGGGCTGTTATCCGGATTCGCGGGCATCACGTCACGCATATGTTTCCACCAACGCTGGCAAACGTCGGTGCTGGCAACGGCGTTCCAGCGCTCCTCGGATTCAATCTCAACGGTGGCGAACAGCAGATTGCGCTCCTGATCGAGATAAATCGCGTAGTGATGCGCGCCGTGAGATTTTAATACGGCTTCCAGCTCCGGCCAGATTGGGTTATGACGACGCTGATACTCCTCGTGCGCGTCGGCATTTACCTGCATCACAAAGGCTTTGCGGATCATAACGCCTCCAGGTACAGCTCGCGAACTTCATCGCGGCTGGCGGTGCGCGGGTTACACGGCGCGCACGGGTCGGCGAGGGCTTTATCCAGCCAGCCTTCGATATCTTCTTTTGTGACGCCCAGCTTGCTGAAACCTTCTGGAATGCCGACGCGTTTGCTCAGCGTACGGATAGCGTTAATCGCTTCCTGACTTGCGGCTTCGTCAGACATACCGCGCGTCTCCACGCCCATCGCCTGTGCGATGCGGGCAAAACGCGCGACGGCGTTCGGACGGTTAAAATTCTCGACAATTGGCAGCAGGATAGCGTTGCAGACGCCGTGCGGCAGATTGTGGGTTGCGCCCGGCTGGTGCGCCAGCGCGTGAACCAGCCCCAAACCGGCGCTGTTGAACGCCATACCCGCCAGGTACTGGCCGAATGCCATTTGCTCACGGGCTTCGAGGTTATGGCCATCGTCAACCGCTTTCGGTAGCCACAAATTGATTAAGCGAATCGCTTCCAGCGCGTTAGCGTCGGTGAGCGGATGCGCGCCAACGGAGACATAGGCTTCCACCGCATGGGTCAGGGCATCCATGCCGGTTGCGGCGGTCACAGAAGCGGGGATTTCCAGCATAACGCTGGCGTCATCCACGGCAATATCCGGGATGATATTCGGGTCGATGATCACCTCTTTGACCTTACGGGCAGAGTCGATAATCACCGCGTTGCTGGTCATCTCTGCCGCGGTACCTGCCGTAGTATTAATCGCTACCAGCGGTACGCCGGCGTTTTTCACTTTGCCGACGCCGGAGTAGGCGGTGGAAGGGCCAGGGTTGGCGGTGAGGATTTTCACCGCTTTTGCGGTATCGATCGGGCTGCCGCCGCCGAAGGCGATAATGTAGTCACATTCTGCGCTCTGATACGCCGCAAAACCTTTCTGCACCAGCTCTTCTGTCGGGTTTGGGAACACCTCATCAAACAGGTGGTAAGACATTTGATGTTCATCCAGTGCGCTAAACAGGCTATCCAGCAGGCCCAGCTTTACCAGTTGACCATCGGTAACGATCAGCGCTTTGCCCCATTGCTTATTCGCCACGAGGTTCACCATATCGGCAATCGCTCCAGCGCCATGCAGGCTAATTTTTGGCAGTGCCAACATAAAGCTCATCACTATTCTCCTTAAAAAAATTCCCTGTTGCCCGATGGCGCTACGCTTATCGGGCCTACGGTAAAATGCGCACCGGCCTGTAGGCCGGATAAGGCAAAGCCGCATCCGGCGTTGAGTTGGGAGGTATCAGTACAGCGCTACGGCGCTGGCCAGCGGTGTCACGCCAAAACGTTTGCCGAGTGCGACCAGTTCTTCGCGCGTGATGGTCTGCTTCATACCGCCCATCGAATAGATTTTGACTAATACCTCAGCGGATTTCTCTGCGGTATCTATCAAACCGAAGGTTTCATCCAGCGTAGGTCCGCTTCCGAACACGCCGTGGAACGGCCACAGCACCAGCGAATGTTTCTGCATTTCTTGCGCGGTGGCCTGGCCGATTTCATCGGTGCCTGGCACCATCCACGGCAGAATGCCGACACCGTCCGGGAATACCACCAGACATTCGGTGCTGCCTTCCCACAGTTTGCGGGTGATCAGCGCAGTGTTGTTTTCCAGTACGTAGGTGAGGGCGATCAGGTTAGTCGCATGGCAATGCATAATGACGCGGTCTTTGCCGTGGGTGGCTTTGATGCGTTCGCAGTGGGAGAGGAAATGCGCCGGGAGTTCAGAGGTGGGTACCGCGTCGTGGGTTAAGCCCCACAGAATGTGGTAGCCTGCGCCGTCGCTGTCGATTTTGACCACGCCTAAATTGGCTGCCGGATCGAGCTGCACGTTGCGAAAGAATTTGCCGGAACCGGTAACGATAAACGGCGTATTCGCCAGCAGCGGCATGGGTTGACTTAGCGCGATATAGCGTGGTTTTTCGTGGAAATTAGTCGCAAAAGGCGCGATATCGGCTTCATCCAGACGCAGCGTCAGGTTACCGCCATTACGTTCGTCCCACCCTTTCAGCCACGCATCAGACGTGGCTTTAATCATGCCCTGGACAAACCAGGAATCGGTAATATTTTGCATGTTCGTGTTCCCATTTATTGCCCGAAGGTTATTCGGGTCTTACGTAGGCCGGATAAGCGCAGCGCCATCCGGCAATCGTGTTTCATTTATTGCCGGATGGCGACGCGGGCGTCTTATCCGGCCTACAGATCAGGTGTCGCTGTCAGCTACGTTTGCTCAGGATCTCTTTTTCGTAGGTGCGAACGCTGTCCAGCCACTGGCTGCCAGTCGGCGTGTCGTGACGCTGGCAATACATTTCCCAGACGGCCTGCCACGGCAGAGATTTCTGCTCTTCCAGCAGCGCCAGACGCGCGGTGTAATCGCCGCTGGCCTCAAGCTGACGCAGTTGATCTGTGGGTTCCAGCAGAGCGCGCAGTAACGCTTTTTTCATGTTGCGGGTACCGATAACCCACGCGGCGACACGGTTGATAGAGGCGTCGAAGAAATCCAGACCGATATGCACACGGTCGAACAGGTTATGACGGACGATCTCGCTGGCAATTGCCTGGGTTTCATCGTCCAGGAGCACCACGTGGTCGCTATCCCAGCGTACCGGGCGGCTGACGTGCAGCAGCAGCCGTGGCACGTAGAGCATGGCGGCGGAAATTTTGTCGGAAATCACTTCAGTGGGATGGAAGTGGCCCGCATCCAGGCACAGCGCGGTCTGACGGCTGGTGGCGTAGCCCATGTAGAACTCATTGGAGCCGACGGTGTAGCTTTCCGCGCCGATGCCAAACAGTTTGCTCTCAACGGCGTCGATGTGGTGCGCCGGGTCGAATTTCTCGCTAATGACCTCATCCAGCGCTTCCAGCAGGCGCTGGCGCGGGGTTAAACGGTCGACGGTGATGTCTTTCATGCCGTCCGGGATCCAGATGTTCATCACCGACGGCGTACCGAGCTGCTCACCAAAGTATGCCGAGACGCGGCGGCTGGCTTTGCAGTGATCGATCCAGAACTGGCGAATTTTCGCGTCTGGATGAGAGAGGGTAAAACCGTCAGCGCTCAGTGGATGAGAAAAACAGGTGGGGTTGAAATCCAGCCCCAGCCGGTTCGCTTTCGCCCACTCCACCCAGTTTTTAAAATGCTCCGGTTTGATCTGGTCGCGAGCAACCGGCGTATCCGACTCAAGGTAAATGGCGTGTAGGTTCAGCCGTTTTGGGCCTGGGATCAGACGCAGCGCCTGTTCCAGATCGGCGCGCAGTTCGGTGGCGTTACGCGCTTTGCCCGGATAGTTGCCGGTTGACTGAATTCCGCCCGTCAACGAACCTTCCGGGTTCTCGAATCCGGCAACATCGTCGCCCTGCCAGCAGTGCATGGAAACCGGCAGGCGATCGAGCTGGCGCAGCGCCTCCTCGACATCAATACCTACTGCGGCGAAACGTTGTTTTGCCAGTTCCCAGGCTTGTTCCAGTTGAGTGGTCATGCGCAAAGCTCCTTTGTCTGTCGTTTGGGTTGAAACTGCGCAACGTGGCGGGCAATTTCACTATCAGGATTAGGGATATAGGTTGTCAGGTCGTAGTTAGCGCTGACGACCTGACGGAAGTCATCGACGTTGTTTAATTCGTCGAGGGTCATAAGCTGAATACCAATATTGCCAAGGGTGGAGGCTTCAACCGGCCCGGCCATCACGCGAATGCCACATGCATCGGCGCACAACTGGTTGAGTAGCGCGTTTTGGCATCCGCCGCCGACAATATGCAGTTGGGTAAATTTTTCGCCGCGCAGATTTGCCAGTTCGTGCAGAATGTCGGCATACAACAGCGCCAGACTGTCGAAAATGCAGCGCGCCAGTTCGGCATCGCTGACGGGAACGGGCTGGTCGGTCTCGCGACAGGCGGCCTGGATTTCAGCGCGCATATCGTCAGGATTGATAAAGCGATCGTCATTCGGGTTAATCAGGAAACGGCAGGCCGGCAGCGCTTCTGTTTGGGCGATAAGCGCAGGCAGATCGGTAATGCGCCGTTCTTTCAGCACACGCTGGAGCAGCCACAAACCCATAATGTTTTTCAGTACCCGATAACGCCCTTCCGCGCCGCCTTCGTTGGTGATATTGGCAGCCAGCGCCTCGTCAGTGGTGTAGGGCATTTTGCTTTCAAAACCCATCAACGACCAGGTGCCTGAAGACAGGTAAGCGCTATGTTTATTTGCCAGCGGAGAGGCAATAACGGCGCTGGCGGTATCGTGGCTGGCGACGGCTACCACCGGAATACGGTTGCCCTGCGGGCAAATCCAGTCGCCGATAACATTGCCAGGGTGCGAGGGGCGACCGAACCAGCTCTTTTTCGCGCCGGTCCACGCCAGCAGGGTATCGTCCCAGTCATCGGTATTGATATTGACCAACTGGGTGGTCGTGGCGTTGGTGTATTCCCAGTTCATTTCACCGGTCAGGCGGTAGCTGAAATAATCGGGCATCAGCAGCGCATGAGCGACCTGCGCCGTTAACTCAGGCTGTTGTTTCGTCAGCGCGCGTAGCTGATAGATGGTGTTAAACGGCAGAAACTGAATCCCGCTGCGGCGATAGATTTCGCTTTTGCCGATCTGGACCAGCGCTTGCGGCATGATGCCCGTGGTACGGTTATCGCGGTAGGAGACCGGCAGGCCGACACGCTGACCTTGTTTATCCAGCAGGACATAATCGACGCCCCAGGTGTCGATGCCGATGCTGTCGATAAGAATGCCTTCATTGCAGACTTTCTTCAGACCAAGACGGATATCCTTTTCCAGACTGTCGATGTCCCAGGTGTCAAACCCGTCTGTTTTTTGTAGGCAGTTCACAAAACGGTGAATTTCACGTAGCGTCAGGGTACGGTGTTTGCTGTCGTAACGCGCCAGCATCACGCGCCCGCTGGATGCGCCGAGATCAACCGCGACACAATGGCGAAAAGTCATAATCAGGTCCTTCTTAGAGTCATTGCGCACAGTCTAAAAAAGCCCTCAAAGACCTACCTTCTCGTTACTGACAGGAAAATGAGCCGCTGGCAACAAGGCAAAGATGAACGTGATAGCGTTCACAGTTTCTACTAATAGGCCGGTGTGATGTCGTCCGCATTTCCCGCTTTTTCCCGCCTTTTCTTGAAAAAAAGACCATGTTTGCGCGCTTTAGCGTCAAAAATTTAAGGTGAGGCCGATAACCCTTAATTACTATTCGGACATGTTGAATTCAGGAGGAAGCAACCATGACCGTACTGCATAGCGTGGATTTTTTTCCATCAGGTAAAGCGCCCGTGGCGATTGAACCTCGTCTGCCGCAAGCCGCTTTCCCTGAACATCATCATGATTTTCATGAAATCGTGATTGTGGAACACGGTACGGGCATTCATGTATTCAACGGGCAGCCGTATACCATCAGCGGCGGTACCGTGTGTTTTGTTCGCGATCACGACCGGCATTTATATGAACATACCGACAACCTATGCCTGACGAATGTACTGTGGCGTTCACCGGACGCCTTCCAGTTCCTGGCGGGGTTGGATCAATTGCTGCCGCAGGAGCAGGATGGTTACTATCCTTCTCACTGGCGGGTGAATCAGAGTGTGTTGCAGCAGGTGCGCCAGTTGGTCGGTCTGATGGAGCACGCCGGAGACGGTATGGATGCGCCTGCCGTGGCGAATCGCGAAATTTTGTTTATGCAACTACTGGTGTTGTTACGCCGCAGTAGCCTGATGGAAGGCGCGACCAATAACGACGGCAAACTCAACCAACTGATGGCATGGCTGGAAGACCATTTTGCGGAGGAGGTCTGCTGGGAGGCGGTAGCCGAACAGTTTTCGCTGTCGCTACGCACGCTGCATCGTCAGCTTAAACAGCATACCGGGCTGACGCCGCAACGTTACCTTAATCGCCTGCGTTTGATCAAAGCCCGGCATTTATTACGCCATAGCGATCATAGCGTGACAGAAATCGCGTACCGCTGCGGTTTTGGCGACAGTAACCACTTTTCGACTCTGTTTCGCCGAGAATTTAACTGGTCGCCGCGGGATATCCGTCAGGGACGCGATGCGATAATCCAGTAACGCGAACGCTATCAACGTTTTCGTCGCCAATATGCTGATAATTATACCCTTTAATACCGGATGGCGGCTGCGCCTTACCTGGCCTACGGCGGCGAGCGGTAGACAGAATAAGCGTAGTGCCATCCGGCAAGCATTCAACATGAGGTGCTGCGGTGGCAAATCAGTTAATCCTTTTGAAAAAAGATTTTTTTACTGATGAGCAGCAGGCCGTTACGGTTGCCGATCGCTATCCACAGGATGTTTTTGCGGAACATACGCATGAGTTTTGTGAACTGGTGATGGTCTGGCGGGGCAATGGCCTACACGTTCTTAATGAGCGCCCATACAGAATTACCCGCGGCGATCTGTTTTACATTCGTGCTGAAGACAAACATTCCTATACCTCCGTTAACGATCTGGTGCTGCAAAATATCATTTACTGCCCGGAGCGTTTGAAACTCAATATAAACTGGCAGGCGATGATTCCCGGCTTTCAGGGCGCGCAGTGGCATTCTCACTGGCGGCTGGGCAGTATGGGAATGAATCAGGCGCGGCAGGTCATTAACCAGCTTGAACATGAGAGTAATGGACGCGATCCGCTGGCGAATGAGATGGCGGAATTGCTGTTTGGTCAACTGGTGATGACGTTAAAACGGCATCGCTACGCGACCGACGATCTTCCGGCAACCTCCCGAGAAACCCTGTTGGATAAATTAATTACCGCTTTGGCTAATAGCCTTGAGTGTCCCTTTGCGCTGGATGCGTTTTGCCAGCAGGAACAATGCAGCGAACGGGTGCTGCGGCAGCAGTTTCGCGCCCAAACCGGGATGACGATTAATCAATATTTACGCCAGGTCCGTATTTGCCACGCGCAGTATCTGCTTCAGCATAGCCCGCTGATGATTAGCGAGATTTCGATGCAGTGCGGTTTTGAAGATAGTAATTATTTTTCAGTGGTGTTCACGCGGGAAACCGGGATGACGCCGAGCCAATGGCGTCATCTCAGTAATCAAAGCGATTAACTGGCCATGCCTAAACCGACAATATTCGCCGCGATAATAATTACCACGCAGCCGAGGCTTAATACGGCAACGGGACGGCGGCCAGCATTTTTCCACTCTTTTAGCACCAGACCGACAAGCCCCCCGCACAGCACATAGAAGCTCATGTGCAGCATCCAGCTCATGTAGTCATATTGCGCTGGAATGCGCGCGTGACCCCAGGCATAGAAAAAGAACTGTAAATACCACATCAGACCGCCAAGCGCGGACAGCAGAATATTGCTGATAATCAACGGTCTTGCCAGCGAGAAGTCGGCTTTTATCGACAGATTTTGCACTTTTGCCAGGCGGATAAAACAGAAACCGAGGTTCACCAGCGCGCCGCCGCCCATAATCACCACGTAACTCGGCAGCGCGACATAGAGCGGGTCAACGCCAAGCGCGGCAGCAGCTTCATGCATCGGTTTCGCGGCGTTCATGGCAAAAGACATCCCCGCCGAGAAAATACCGCACATCACTGCCAGCAGAAGCCCTT
This sequence comes from Salmonella sp. SJTUF15581, assembly GCF_043356775.1. Classification (NCBI taxonomy): domain Bacteria; kingdom Pseudomonadati; phylum Pseudomonadota; class Gammaproteobacteria; order Enterobacterales; family Enterobacteriaceae; genus Salmonella; species Salmonella sp. SJTUF15581. The sequence continues at coordinate 66,282 of NZ_JBEUJY010000012.1, forward strand.
TCTTCAGATTGAACTCCTCCGCTTTAATGCCCATTTTGCGTTCTTTTAACTGTCCGGCGCGCGTCACAATCCCGACGCCGATCAGCGCGACAAAAACGCCAAGTAGCGTCATGCGTCCCCCTTCGGTATGGATTAACACATCGAAGTTACCGTTGATGATAGGCGTCATCAGCGTGCCGACGATAAGCGTAATGCCGATAGCGATGCCGATACCCATCGACATCCCGAGATAACGCATGGTCAGACCGTAATTAATATTGCCGATGCCCCACATGGCGCCGAACAGAAAAACCGGTAAAAGGGTGGAGAGGTTAAACTGCCCATAATAGGCCCAGAAATCAGGCAGTAACAGAGCGCTAATTGTCCACGGCAGAATAAGCCATGAGACGATGCCGCCCACTGACCACATGGTTTCCCATGACCACTGTTTCACTTGCTTGAACGGGGCATAGAAGCAGGCTGCACTGGCCGCCCCTATCAAATGCCAGAAAATACCCATCGTAATCGCGTTACTCATGACATGTTCCTCATTATTTTTTATGGACGGGATACCCCTTCCGTTTGCATGAGTTTAAAAATTACGCAGCCCGGTAACCTTATAACGATTGCCGCCGTTGGGTGTATTCTGGCAATCAGCACGTTAATGAAGTGATTAACTTCACGTTTTAAAAAAGTCGGAGCGCATCGTGACCGTCTGGATGTTATTTAAATCAGTGGGTAATATTTGTTTTCTAAAATACCTTCATCATAACGACACGAAACGACTTAGCTGGCAACAATGCAAAGAAAACGCTGCGTGAGATCACATAATGGGAATAGTCTGACTTACCGTTTGATAAAAGGGTAGTTATACAGTAATTATTTGGTTGTTTTATTTGTATTTACAATTTAAATATATTGAAATTAACGTTAGGAATCAATGAAATATAAATATAAGGAAATCCCTATATTGGCGTTGTTGATGGTGCTTTGATTTTTATTTTATATGACGAATATGAATTTCATTTATTTTATTTTGCTTTTTGAACATTATCCCAATTTTAAATTAAAGGTCTTTGTCTATATTGTCGCCATTCACATTGCGTATTATGGTTGTAATGGTCTGACATGAAACAATGTTTTAATTTTAAATTAAATGGATTCTGTTATGAGAAAATCTCTTTTCTTACTATTACCTCTTGTTGTAACAAATGCGCATGCAGTATATGTCGATGTTCGTCATGAATATCTTGATGACAGTAAAGCTAACTATGACCGTGCGTATATTTCTCATCGGTTTGCGAATGGTGTTGGTTTTGCGATAGAAGCTATCTCAAAATCAGGCGGGGATGACACCAATAAAGCGTTTAATGACCTGGAAACACAGGGCAACGAATATACGATAAGCTACCAATTTAAAACCGGTGATGTCGCCTGGCAACCGGGTTTCGTGTTGGAAACAGGCAACGGTTACTCTACCTATAAGCCTTACTTCCGCGCGACGTGGACATTAAATGAAAGCTGGTGGGTTGGTACGCGCTATCGTTTTGAATATGTACGCCGTTCTTCTGATATCCGTGATGATGATACCATCAATCGTATGGATGTCTGGGCGGGTTATAAATGGAACAACTTTGACTGGACAATCGAAGGAATTTATAAGAAAGCTGATAAATATGATCTTTACGATGGCGGCAAAGATAACTATGAATATAACTTCAGAACTGCCTATATTATTGATCAATGGTCGCCATTCGTTGAGGTAGGTAATGTTTCCGTCAATAGCAACAGCGATGAAAGACAAACCCGTTTCCGCGTGGGTATAGGCTACACATTCTAATCATTATCCCTGTTTATTATTTATTCCCTTTTCCGGCTACTTTATAGGTAGCCGGTTTTTTTTACCTGGTGATGACCTGCGGATAATTATTATCGTGCGTTGGCCGGATAAGACGCGAATCGCCATCCGGCAACGAGATGTGCAGGAAATTATGCGCTTACATGATGCCCAGTAGACGGGGTAAGAACAGTGTGATTTCCGGAATGTAGGTAATTAATAACAGAACGCCGATAATCGCGCCGTAAAAAGGCAGCAACGGTTTAATCACTTCCTCAACTTTGACCTTACCGACGCTCGCCCCGACATATAAACCACTGCCAACTGGCGGCGTAATGGTGCCAATCGCCAGGTTATAGATCATGATAATGCCGAAATGCACCGGATCGACGCCCAGTTTAGCCATGATCGGCAGCAGAATCGGGGTAAAAATCAGAATGGCCGGACCGATATCCATAAATGCGCCGATAATCAACAAAAAGACGGTAATGACTAACAGGATAACCAGTTTATTGGCGGAAATACCGAGGATCATATCGCTCAGCGCCGCAGGAATATTGGTGATCGACATCGAGAAGGACATCGCCGAAGAGGTTGCCAGCAGGAACATGATGACCCCGGTCATTACCACTGTCTGGAGCAAAATCGAAGGCAAATCCTTAATTTTCAGCGTGCGGTAAAACACCATCGTCAGCAATAACGTATACACCACGGCAATCGCGGAGGCTTCAATGGCGGTGAAAATGCCCTGCACAATGCCGCCGACGATAATCACGATCAGCAGCAGGCTGGGAATGGCCTCAACGGCAACTTTTAGCGCCATGCCTTTTTGGACGGTGAAGAAAACCCGATAATTTCGACGCTTAGCGACCACCAGCGTGACCAGCATACAGCCAACGCCCCACAGCACTCCCGCGACCAGACCGCCGGCGAACAGAGCGGCAATCGATGTTCCCCCGCTTGCCAGCGCATAAAGGATAAAAGCCGTGGTGGGCGGAATTAACATTCCCGTCGGCGCGGAGGCGATATTCACCGCGGCCGCAAAGCCGCGATCGTAACCTTCGCGCGCGCTCATCGGCACCATCACGCCGCCGATAGAGGTTGAGGCGGCAATTGCCGATCCGGAAATTGCACCGAACATCATATTGCCGACGATGTTGGTATAAGAGAGCGAGCCGGGCAGTTTGCCAGTAAACAGTTTGGCAAAATTGACCAGTCGGGCGGCAATTCCCCCGCTATTCATGATCACCCCGGATAAAACGAAGAACGGCACGGCCAGCAAGGCAAAACTGTCCAGGCTGGAGAACATTTTTTGCGCGGTGGCGAACATCGAAATATCGAAAGGCAGTACCAGCATCATGGTGCTAAAAGAGGCGATAACGATGCAGATCCCGATAGGCGCGCCCATGGCCAGTAAAACAACAAAGACGGCAATTAGCGTACAGGACGCAAAAATAGGGTCAATCATGTGATTTCTCCAGAGTGTGCTCAGTGGTATCCGTGGCGGAATGGATAGCTTTCAGGGCGTCAACGATATTCAGCAGCCCATAGAGGATGATCAGTACGCCCGCGCAGGGGAGCGCGTAATAAATTTTTCCCATCGGAATGCCCAGCGCAGGGGAGATTTGCAGCATAGAAATCGCAGAAATCTTTAAGCCGCCGATAATCAATACCCAAATGGAAAACGCGATAAAAATGACCTGCAGAATAATATCCCACCAGCCGCGAATCGTCGGCGACACCTTATCCAGTAAGAGAGTCAGGCTGATATGCTGTTTCTGACCGGCGACAAAAGCCATGCCCAGCATTGATACCCACACCAGGAGAAATCGCAGCATCTCTTCGGTAAGGGTGCTGGGAACGCCCAGAATGTAGCGGCTCACCACCTGCCAGCAGGCGATGCCAACCATTATCGCCAGCACCAGGCAACAGATAGCGCCCAGCAATAAATCAAGTCCTTTTCTGAATGTGTTCATCTTAATTTCCTGATTAGATTAATTTTTTGCTGTCTGGATACGTTGATACAGCCCGTAAAGCCGCGGTTTGTTTTTCAGGCCGTCGTAAATAGGCTGTACTGCCTTCTGGAAGGGTTTTTTGTCGATCTCGTAGAATTCAACGTTGAAATCTTTTACCGCCGCCAGCCTGGTTTTCTCTATTTCCTTGTCCCATGCGGCTTTCTCAAATTCGATCGACGCCTTGATGGCGGCTTCGACGATGCGCTGCTGTTCCGGCGTCAGCTTTTCCAGCGTGAGGGTACTCATTAACAGGATATCGGGAATGCGGGTGTGCATATCGTAGGTGTAATAACGGGCGACTTCGCCGTGGCGGGCGATGGTGAGAGCGAACTCATTGTTTTCCGCGCCGTCGAGAATGCCTTGTTGTAACGAGGTATAGACCTCCGCCTGGCTCATGGCGATGGGCGAAGCGCCCAGCAGTTTGAGAGTTTGGATCGCCGTCTCACTCTGCATGACGCGGATCTTCTTCCCGCGTAAATCCTCAATGCGTTTAACCGGCGCTTTGCTCATATAAAAATTACGCGCGCCGGAATCATACCAGCCTACGCCGACAAACCCCTGTGCGGCGGTGGACTGATAAACAGGCTCCATCACCTGTGGGTTATCCATTACGCGGTAGTATTCCTCGACGGTAGCAAACAGGTAGGGAAGTGAGAACACGCCGTACTCAGGCGAAAAACTCTCCATCAGCCCGGACGACACTTTAGTGATGTCGACGACGCCGACCTGCGTCAACTCCACCAGTTCGCGCTCGCCGCCAAGCTGTCCGTCCGGGAAGTACTGTACTTTGATATCGCCGCCCGTTTTCTCTTCAACTTGCTGCCCCAGGAAGTGCAACGCATCTTTTACCGGCTGGCTATTTTCAGCGTAGGCCAGGCGCAAAATGGTTTCGCCGTGGGAGAAGAAAGAGAGTGTGGAGAGTAAGGCCAACGTAGCCAGACGTATAAAACCAGGTTGCTTCATAATTCCCTCGCAATTGTAATAATTTACCGGGAATGTAATTGCATGGTGAAATTATAACCTTCTTGATTTTGCCACCGCTAACAAAAATTGGCACCAAAAGAAAGATTTTGAAACCCTGTTTCACATTTCATGATTTCCAGGAATTCATCAACAGGCGGTTTCGGTTGGAGGCGTAAAAATCGGTTGTTTTCAGCGGATGCCGTAACGTTTATAACCCTGGAAAAAGTACGGCATTGATAATCATTTTCAATATCATTTAATTAACTATAATGAACCAACTGCTTACGCGGCGTTAACACTGTGCCGCTCGACAATAATGGAGATGATTATGAGTTATACACTGCCATCCCTGCCGTACGCTTATGATGCACTGGAACCGCACTTCGATAAGCAGACGATGGAGATTCACCACACCAAACACCATCAAACCTATGTCAACAACGCTAACGCGGCGCTGGAAAACCTGCCTGAGTTTGCTGACCTGCCGGTTGAAGAACTGATTACTAAACTGGACCAGGTGCCAGCGGACAAAAAAACCGTGCTGCGTAACAACGCCGGCGGCCACGCTAACCACAGCCTGTTCTGGAAAGGGCTGAAAAAAGGCACCACTCTGCAGGGCGATCTGAAAGTGGCTATCGAGCGTGACTTCGGTTCCGTTGACAACTTCAAAGCTGAATTCGAAAAAGCAGCAGCAACCCGTTTCGGCTCCGGCTGGGCGTGGCTGGTGCTGAAAGGTGACAAACTGGCTGTGGTTTCTACCGCAAACCAGGATTCCCCGCTGATGGGTGAAGCCATTTCCGGCGCTTCCGGCTTCCCGATCCTGGGTCTGGACGTGTGGGAACACGCTTACTACCTGAAATTCCAGAACCGCCGCCCGGACTACATCAAAGAGTTCTGGAACGTGGTGAACTGGGACGAAGCAGCAGCGCGTTTCGCCGCTAAAAAATAATTTGCATTGCACGTCTGTAGAAGCGAGTCTGATGACTCGCTTTTTTTGTATCCGCGTAAGGAGCAGCAGATGCATTATCCGGTTGACGTGTTTATTGGCAAAATTCGTGACTATGACGGCAGCCGCCCGAGCGCTATCGCCAAGGTGCAAATCGACGGCGAACTCATGCTGACCGAGCTCGGTCTGGCAGGCGATCAGCAGGCCGAAAAGAAAATCCACGGCGGCCCCGACCGCGCGCTATGCCATTACCCCCGCGAACACTATGCTGATTGGATTCGCCAGTTCCCCGAGCAGGCGACGCTGTTTTGCGCCCCGGCGTTTGGCGAGAATCTGTCGACGGACGGAATGACCGAACACAACGTGTTTATTGGCGACATCTACCGCTGGGGCGAGGCGTTGATCCAGGTCACTCAGCCGCGCTCTCCATGCTTTAAACTTAATTTCCACTTTGCCATCAGCGACATGGCCCTCCTTATGCAGAACAGCGGAAAAACCGGCTGGCTGTATCGGGTCATTGCGCCAGGTAAGGTCTCCAGCGATGCGCCGTTGGAACTGGCGTCGCGTCTGAGCGATGTCTCGGTTCATGAAGCGGGTGTTATCGCCTGGTCTATGCCGTTTGATGACGAACAATATCACCGGCTGCTGAGCGCCGCCGGGCTGTCGGCGAGCTGGAGCCGCACCATGCAGAAGCGTCGTTTGAGCGGCAAAATTGAAGATAGCGCCAGACGACTGTGGGGGGATAAAACTCCGCCAAAATGAAAGGAAGGATTATGACTGAAGCTGAAAATGCGGTGGCGATCGTAAAAGAATTTTTGGTGGCCTCGATGATTCCCGATGCTGAACGCGCCGCAACGTATATGCACCCGGAGGTGAAAATTACCTTCACCGGAGGCCGGGTGATGGCGGGCGCGGCAGATATCGCGCAGTTTAACGGCGCTCGCTACAAGTGGGTGAAGAAGGCGCTGGGCGAGTTTGATGCGGTGCAGCATGATGATTACGTTGTGATTTATTCCAACGGTACGTTGTATGGCGAATGGCCCGACGGTCGCCCGTTTGCCGATAACCGCTTTATCGACCGCTTCGAAGTGCGCGATGGCAAAATTACCCGGATGGACGTGTGGAATGACAGCGCCGAGTGGATTTTAGCGCCGGAAATCTCCCGATAGCGTGGTGCGTAGGCCGGATAAGCGTAGCGCCGTCAGGCTGTCAGTTGTACATTGCCGGATGACGGCGTTTGCCTTATTCCGCTGGTAACCTATTAATTATTCACAAAAGATATGTAAATTATGGACGCACATATTCTCGAGGCTTGTACGGAAGAAGTTAAGCACATCTTATTCGAAGAGTATCACCTCAAATCTATCGAGGAGCTTTGGGAGCGGTCTCTGGATGAGGATTTTTTAGCTGAGTTGTATCAACAGTTTAAGTTCATAACGGAAAAGTATGGCGTGAATGGTGATGAATTGGACAGCATCCTCGATACGCTTTAAATGGTTAAGGCTCGGTAAGAGAAAGTATTACCGAGCCATGAATAACATTAGGTTCGCTTGTACAGCGGTAGCCACAGCGTGAGCCGCAACCCACCCAGCGGGCTATCGTCAGCCTTAACCCAGCCGCGGTGCTGCTGCATGGCGCTTTCGACAATCGCCAGCCCCAGTCCGGTGCCGCCAGACTCGCGGTCGCGCGCCTCGTCGGTGCGATAGAACGGACGGAAGATCTGCTCGCGGTCTTCAGGGCTGACGCCCGGCCCGTCGTCATCGACCGTGATCGTAATACCGTCTTTATCCACCGAGAAGCCGACTTCAATCTTCGTATGTGAATAGCGCAGCGCATTACGAACTATATTTTCCAGCGCGCTTTCCAGCGCGTTTGGGTTGCCATAGAGCGGCCACGGCCCTGGCGGATAATTTACCGTTAACGACTTGCCCATCTGTTCGGCTTCAAAGGCGGCGTTATCCAGCACTTCGCCCCATAGTTGATTGGCTTTCATCGTTTCGCTGACCAGCGCGTTTTTCTGTTGGTTACGCGACATCACCAGCAGGTCATTGATCATGCTGTCCAGACGCTGCGCTTCGGTTTCAATACGCTCCAGCTCTTTGCTTTCGCCGCCACGACGACGCAGCAGCGCGGTACCCAGTTGCAGGCGCGTAAGGGGCGTTCGCAGCTCATGGGAGATGTCTGACAGCAAACGCTGCTGCGAGGTCATCATCCGTTCCAGCGCCGTCACCATCTGGTTAAAACTGGCGCCAGCGGCGAGGAACTCCTGCGGACCCGCCTCCAGCTCCGGATGCTGACGCAGGTTGCCTTGCGCCACTTCATCAGCCGCGTTTTTCAACTTACGCGCCGGTTTCGCCAGACTCCATGCCAGCCATAGCAAGAGCGGCGAACTGACCAGCATCGTGACAATGAGCAACAGAAGCGGGCGGTCAAACAGCAGATTAATAAAATCGGATTGCGAACTGCTGGCCGGCCGAATCAGGTAAAGCTGGTAATTATCCTCTCCGTCGCGAACGGAGAACGGCCCCACCATCTCTACGCGGCCATATTTTTTCTTCTGCGGATGATCGGCGTTATCCGCCTGACCAATGAAGTTACGAATGATCTGCATTTCGCTGCGTTCAGCGCCGATCACGCGTCCTTCAGAGGTCACCAGTAATAACCGCTGTCCAGGCGGCGCCCACTTATCGATCGCGCGGAACAGGCGACGCCACCACATCAGGTCGTTGGGCGGATCGTTCGCAAGTTCAGCTTCTACATGTTGCTCTATCATCAATCCCTGGCGCTGTTCGCTGTCCAGCAGCTCGGTCATCTGGCGTGAATCGAGCTTGGGCAACATCAGTACCAGCATTAGCACCAGCGCCAGCGTCAACCAGAAGATGGCGAAGATGCGCGCGGTTAAACTTCCTATCATGAAGCGGAAACCATCAGATAGCCGCGACCACGCAATGTTTTAAACCACGGGTGACCGTCTTTGCGTTCCGGCAGTTTGCGGCGCAGGTTAGAAATATGCATATCAATGGCGCGATCGAACGGCGTCAGGCGCTTACCCAGCACTTCCTGACTTAAATGTTCACGGGAAACCACCTGGCCGAGGTGTTGCGCCAGCAAATAGAGCAGGGTGAATTCCGTACCGGTCAGCTCCAGCGTTTGGCCATCGAAACTGGCTTCCTGGCGGCCCGGATTAAGGCTTAGCGCATCGACTTCCAGCGTCGGCGAGCCGTTGTCGCTGCTCTGCTGCTGCTCGCTCCAGTGGGAACGGCGCAAAATAGCCCTGATGCGCGCTACCAGCTCGCGGTCGTTAAACGGTTTGGGCAAATAGTCGTCCGCGCCCAGCTCAAGGCCGAGAACGCGATCCAGCTCGCTGCCGCGCGCGGTCAGCATAATGACAGGCGTCTGGTGTGTCTGGCGAAGCGCTTTCAACGTATCGATACCGTTTTTCTTCGGCATCATGACGTCAAGCAAAAGTAAATCGATGCTGTCATCCAAAAGCTCAAGCGCCTGCTCGCCGTCGTGGGCCACCAGGACATTAAAACCTTCCATTTCGAGGAGCTCTTTTAACAGGGAAGTCAGCTCTCGGTCATCATCAACTAACAGGATTTTATTCATTGTTTACGTACCTCCGAGGCAGAAATTACGTCATCAGGCGTCGCTAATCCATGACTTTACGTTGTTTTACACCCCCTGACGCATGTTTGCAGCCCGAATCGTAAACTGTCTCTCGTTGAATCGCGACAGAAAAGATTTTGGGAGCAAGCGATGCGCAAAGTTACCGCTGCTGTTATGGCCTCAACGCTGGCATTCAGTTTTTTAAGCCACGCAGCTGAAGTTGTTACAAGCGATAACTGGCACCCCGGTGACGGGGCCACGCAGCGTAGCGCGCAAAATCATATGTTTGACGGCATAAGTTTAACCGAACATCAGCGTCAGCAGATGCGAGATCTTATGCAACAGGCAAGGCACGAACAGCCTCCTGTTAATGTTAGCGAAATGGAGACAATGCATCGGCTTGTCACCGCAGAAAAATTTGATGAAAGCGCTGTGCGCGCTCAGGCAGAAAAAATGGCGCAAGAGCAGGTTGCCCGCCAGGTCGAAATGGCCCGCGTGCGTAACCAGATGTATCGCCTGTTAACGCCGGAGCAGCAAGCGGTTTTGAATGAAAAGCATCAGCAACGAATGGAGCAACTGCGCGACGTGGCGCAATGGCAAAAAAGTTCATCGTTGAAATTATTGAGTAGTAGCAACTCACGTTCCCAGTAACAACCCTGTTTTCCTTGCCATAGACACCATCCCTGTCTTCCCCCACATGATGTGGGGGTTTTTTTTATCTCCAGTTTGTCATTCTGTTATTAGCTTACTGTTTTAAACCATCCGTTATACTACCGGCAGAAGATAGCGGGAGTATTTATGAATCAAACCTATGGACGGCTGGTTAGCCGGGCGGCTATCGCGGCAACGGCGATGGCATCAGCGTTACTTTTGATCAAAATTTTTGCGTGGTGGTATACGGGATCGGTGAGTATTCTGGCGGCGTTGGTGGACTCGCTGGTGGATATTGCCGCGTCATTGACGAATTTGTTGGTCGTGCGTTATTCGCTGCAACCCGCAGATGATGAACACACGTTTGGGCACGGTAAAGCGGAGTCGCTGGCGGCGCTGGCGCAAAGTATGTTTATTTCCGGTTCGGCGTTGTTTCTGTTTTTGACCAGTATCCAGAATCTGATTAAGCCGACGCCAATGAACGACCCCGGCGTGGGGATTGGCGTTACCGTCATCGCTCTGATATGCACTATTATACTGGTCACGTTTCAGCGCTGGGTGGTACGCAAGACCCAAAGTCAGGCGGTACGGGCGGATATGCTTCATTATCAGTCTGATGTTATGATGAACGGAGCGATTCTTATCGCGCTGGGGTTATCCTGGTACGGTTGGCATCGTGCGGATGCCCTGTTTGCGTTAGGTATCGGCATCTATATTTTGTATAGCGCGTTGCGTATGGGGTATGAGGCGGTGCAGTCATTATTGGATCGCGCGCTGCCCGATGCGGAACGACAGGAAATTATTGATATCGTGACGTCATGGCCGGGAGTCAGCGGCGCGCACGATCTCCGCACGCGGCAGTCAGGGCCGACTCGCTTTATTCAGATTCATTTGGAAATGGAAGATAATCTGCCGCTCGTTCAGGCGCATTTTGTGGCTGACCAGGTAGAGCAGGCGATTTTACGGCGTTTTCCGGGTTCAGATGTCATTATTCATCAGGATCCCTGTTCAGTCGTCCCCAGGGAAGGCAGGAAGTTCGAGCTTGTATAATTGATTGTTAAAAAGTGAGCCAGGCCAGCATTTTGTGTATAAATTACCGCCATTTGGCCTGACCTGAATCAATTCAGCAGGAAGGGATTGTTATACTATCTGTATATTCGTTGGATCGTTTCGAAGTGCGAAATCGGCTTCCGGCAATAGATTTCATTTTGCATTCCAAAGTTCAGAGGTAGTCATGATTAAGAAAATCGGTGTGTTGACAAGCGGCGGTGATGCGCCGGGCATGAACGCGGCAATCCGCGGTGTTGTGCGCGCAGCGTTGACGGAAGGGCTGGAAGTCATGGGCATTTATGACGGCTATCTGGGCCTGTATGAAGATCGTATGGTGCAGCTTGACCGTTACAGCGTATCTGACATGATCAACCGTGGCGGTACTTTCCTCGGTTCCGCCCGTTTCCCGGAATTCCGTGACGAAAATATTCGCGCTGTCGCGATCGAAAACCTGAAAAAACGCGGCATCGATGCGCTGGTAGTTATTGGCGGCGACGGTTCTTATATGGGTGCAAAACGTCTGACTGAAATGGGATTCCCGTGCATCGGTCTGCCAGGCACTATCGATAACGACATCAAAGGCACCGACTACACTATCGGCTACTTCACTGCTCTCGGCACTGTAGTGGAAGCGATTGACCGTCTGCGTGACACCTCCTCTTCTCACCAGCGTATCTCTATCGTTGAGGTGATGGGCCGTTATTGCGGCGACCTGACGTTGGCGGCGGCTATTGCTGGCGGCTGTGAGTTTATCGTGGTGCCGGAAGTTGAATTTAATCGCGAAGATCTGGTGGCCGAAATCAAAGCCGGGATCGCGAAAGGGAAAAAACACGCTATCGTCGCTATCACCGAACATATGTGTGATGTTGACGAGCTGGCGCACTTTATTGAAAAAGAAACGGGCCGTGAAACGCGTGCGACGGTGCTCGGCCACATTCAGCGCGGTGGTTCCCCGGTACCTTACGATCGCATTCTGGCTTCCCGTATGGGCGCGTATGCTATTGACCTGCTGCTGGAAGGCCATGGCGGTCGTTGTGTCGGTATCCAGAACGAGCAGCTTGTTCATCATGACATCATCGATGCAATTGAAAACATGAAGCGTCCGTTCAAAAGCGACTGGATGGAGTGCGCGAAAAAACTGTACTGATTGTTTTTGCGCGCCTGATGGCGCTACGCTTATCAGGCCTACAGGTTGCAGAAACGTGTAGGCCGGATTAGGCGCTAGCCGCCATCCGGCAATCCCTCAGATTTATTCCTCGAAGTTATAGCCAATCTTTTTTTATTCTTTAATGTTTGGATCTCTTTCTGGCACGCTTTGCTCATCACAACACAACATAAGCGAGTCGGGCGATGAAAAAGTGGGGCGTGGGGGTCACATTATTGCTGGCGTCAACCAGCATTCTGGCAAAGGATATTCAGTTACTTAACGTATCGTACGATCCAACGCGTGAGCTGTACGAGCAGTACAACAAAGCGTTTAGCGCGCACTGGAAGCAGGAAACCGGCGACAACGTCGTGATCCGCCAATCGCACGGCGGTTCGGGTAAACAGGCGACTTCCGTTATTAACGGCATTGAAGCCGATGTCGTGACGCTGGCGCTGGCTTACGATGTGGACGCTATTGCGGAACGTGGTCGTATCGATAAAAACTGGATCAAGCGTCTGCCGGATAACTCAGCACCTTACACCTCCACCATCGTTTTCCTGGTCCGTAAAGGCAATCCAAAACAAATTCATGACTGGAACGATCTGATTAAACCCGGTGTGTCGGTGATTACGCCAAACCCGAAAAGCTCCGGCGGCGCCCGCTGGAACTATCTGGCGGCATGGGGCTACGCCCTGCATCACAACAATAACGATCAGGCCAAAGCGCAGGACTTTGTCAAAGCCCTGTTTAAAAACGTTGAAGTGCTGGACTCCGGCGCGCGTGGCTCAACCAATACTTTCGTTGAACGCGGTATCGGTGATGTGCTGATTGCCTGGGAAAACGAAGCGCTACTGGCGACGAATGAACTGGGTAAAGATAAATTCGAGATAGTGACCCCTAGTGAATCTATTCTCGCAGAGCCGACCGTTTCCGTGGTCGACAAAGTGGTGGAAAAGAAAGACACCAAAGCGGTAGCGGAAGCCTACCTGAAGTATCTCTACTCGCCGGAAGGGCAGGAGATAGCAGCGAAAAACTTCTACCGTCCGCGCGATGCTGACGTGGCGAAAAAATACGACGATGCGTTTCCGAAGCTGAAGCTGTTCACCATTGACGAGGTGTTTGGCGGCTGGGCGAAGGCGCAAAAAGATCACTTCGCTAATGGCGGTACGTTCGACCAAATCAGCAAACGCTAAACCGTTTATAAACCCGGTAACGTATTATGTTACCGGGTTTTTTCTTTGCCACAATTTTGCGTTACTCTTCCCCGTCTATGGGTCACAGGGAACGCATATCATGAAAAAAACAGGCTACTTTTTACTGGCGGTGATAGTGATTGTCGCCGCGGCGGGCGTCGGTTACTGGAAATTTTCCGGCAACCCTGATGCATTACGGGAAATCGTGCTTGAACAATGCCTGCCCGATCAGTTACAGCATCAAAACCCAGCGCCTTGCGCGGAAGTCAAACCTCGCGCCGGCTATGTCGTCTTTAAAGATCGTCACGGTCCGTTGCAATATTTATTGATGCCCACCTACCGTATCAACGGTACAGAAAGCCCGCTATTGCTGGAACCCGCTACGCCCAACTTTTTCTGGCTGGCCTGGCAGGCTCGCGGCTATATGAGTAAAAAATACGGGCATGATATTCCGGATAGCGCGGTCTCGCTGGCGATTAATTCGCGGCTTGGTCGTTCACAGGACCATTTGCATATCCATATTTCTTGCATCCGTCCTGACGTTCGGGAGCAACTGGATAACGATCTCACGCGCATCAGCACTCGCTGGCTTCCGCTGCCGGGTGGCCTGATGGGGCATGAATACCTGGCGCGCCGGGTAACCGAGAGCGAACTGGCGCAGCGTAGTCCGTTTATGATGCTGGCGGAAGAGGTGCCGGAAGCGCGCGATCATATGGGACGCTATGCGCTGGCGGTGGTACGCCAAAGCGATGGCTCTTTTGTCCTGCTGGCGACCGAGCGTAATTTACTGACCTTCAATCGCGCATCGGCGGAAGAGATTCAGGATCATAGTTGCGCCATTTTGTCTTCCCGCTGATTTTCGTTACACCCCCTGTTCATTATCTTATTGATTCTTATCCCGGTTTAAAACTGGGGTAAGATCGTGTCTATAAAAATATGTGAAACCGATCAAAAGATATAAAGGTATACCTTTATATCTTTTGATGGTTAGTTACACTCTCTTCATAGCCTCCATAGATTGTCTGGTGGATGGCTTATATAAAAACGTTTTTATTTCATGTAGTGACATCATTAATTGTTCACCAGATTTGCGCTGTTAAGCGTAAAGGAATATCAACATGAAACTTTCTATCGTGGAAAAAATCGGCTTCGGCGCGGGAGATATGGCGATAAACGTTGTGATTATCGCCATGCAGCTGCTCCTCGCCTATTTCTATACCGATATCTACGGCCTGAGCGCCGCTGATGTTGGCGTACTGTTTGTGGTTGTGCGGATGATTGATGCCATTATCGATCCGGCCATGGGGATTCTGACCGATAAACTGAACACGCGCTGGGGGCGTTACCGCCCGTGGCTGCTGTGGTTTGCCATTCCTTTTGGTTTCGCCGTGTATTTGATGTTTATTACGCCTGACATGGCTTATATGGCCAAGCTGGCATGGGCCTATGGCACCTATATTCTTATGACCCTGGTCTATACCGCGATCACCATTCCCTATATTTCGATGATTGGCGTCATTACCAGCGACCCCGTCGAACGGTTAAGCGCCAACGGCTATCGTTTTGTGATGACCAAGATTGCCGCTTTTCTGGTGACTATCGTCGTACCGATGCTTGCCGTCTGGCTGGGGCAGGGCAACAAGGCGCTGGGTTACCAGTTTTCCATGGGGCTGATGGGGGCAATGGGTGCGCTGCTGTTTATCTTCTGTTTTCTTACCACGCGTGAACGCAGTGAGCCGGAAATTACGTCGTTATCGGTGGGGAAACAGTTTAAATATCTGTTACGCAACGATCAGTGGATTATTCTCGGCGTTGTTATTCTACTGCTGATGTGCGGTTATGTTATTCGTGGTTCCGTTGCCGCTTATTACGCCAAGTATTATCTGAACGGCGGAGATAGCCTGATTTCACCCTTCCTGACTACCGGCGTCGTTGCCTCTATTTTAGCGATGATCGCTACCACCTGGATAACCAAGTTCTGGGACAAAATTAAGATGTTTCGCTACACCCAGATTATTACCTTTATCCTGAGCGCGCTGATGTATTTCTCCGTTGGGCGTGAAAATCTTATCCTGGCGTTTGCGTTCTATTTTCTTATTAATTTCTTCTGCGATATGCAAATGCCGGTGTTCTGGTCCTCTATCGCCGAAGCGGTGGATTACGGAGAAAAGAAAACCGGTCTGCGCGTTTCCGGGTTGGCGTTTGGCGGCATCCTCTTCTTCCAGAAGTTTGGGATGGGGATCGCGGGCGGGATACTCGGATTCCTGCTGAGCCACTTTGGCTATCAGGCCGATGTTGAACAGAGCGCACGTTCGCTCACCGGTATTGCGCTGATGATGACGCTCATTCCGGCTCTGTTTCACCTTGCGGTTGGGCTGCTTATGAAAAAGTATCTGATTAACAACGAATATTATCGTGATATTCAGCTCGCCCTGGCGCAGAAACAGGCATAAGGAGGCGCAAATGAAGGCCATGAATAAGGTTTGGGTTATCGGCGATGCCTCCGTTGATCTGGTGCCGGAAAAACAGAACAGCTATCTGAAATGCCCCGGCGGAGCGTCGGCGAACGTGGGGGTATGCGTTGCCAGGCTGGGCGGAGAGTGCGGTTTTATTGGCTGTCTTGGCGACGATGACGCCGGTCGCTTCCTGCGCCAGGTTTTCCAGGATAACGCTGTGGATGTCACGTTTCTAAGGCTGGATGCGGCCCTGACCAGCGCGGTGCTGATCGTTAACCTGACGGCTGATGGGGAGCGTAGTTTTACCTATCTGGTGCATCCAGGTGCCGATACCTACGTTTCGCCGCAGGATTTGCCGCCGTTCAGGCAGCACGAATGGTTTTACTTCAGCTCAATTGGCCTCACCGACAGGCCCGCTCGCGAGGCGTGCCTTGAGGGAGCGAGAAGAATGCGTGAAGCGGGTGGTTACGTACTGTTTGACGTCAATCTGCGCAGCAAAATGTGGGGGAATACTGATGAAATCCCTGAACTGATCGCCCGGTCCGCCGCGCTGGCTTCTATCTGCAAAGTCTCGGCAGATGAGCTGTGCCAGCTCAGCGGCGCCAGCCACTGGCAGGATGCGCGTTATTACCTGCGCGATCTGGGCTGCGACACTACCATCATTTCGCTGGGGGCCGATGGCGCGCTGTTGATTACCGCCGAGGGGGAGTTCCATTTTCCCGCACCACGCGTCGATGTCGTCGATACCACCGGGGCAGGCGATGCTTTTGTCGGCGGCCTGCTGTTCACCCTTTCCCGCGCAAATTGCTGGGATCATGCCCTGCTGGCGGAAGCCATCAGCAATGCCAACGCCTGCGGCGCTATGGCGGTGACGGCAAAAGGCGCAATGACCGCTCTGCCGTTTCCTGAGCAGCTAAACACTTTTCTTTCCAGCCATTCGCTGGCACAAGCCATGACCGTGAAATAAGGAGTCATCATGCACGTTGAT
This sequence comes from Salmonella sp. SJTUF15581, assembly GCF_043356775.1. Taxonomy (NCBI): domain Bacteria; kingdom Pseudomonadati; phylum Pseudomonadota; class Gammaproteobacteria; order Enterobacterales; family Enterobacteriaceae; genus Salmonella; species Salmonella sp. SJTUF15581. Next base: position 83,116 of record NZ_JBEUJY010000012.1, read on the forward strand.
CAAAACAAAATACTGGGATGCCTGGTGGGCGCCGCCGCCGCGGACGCGATGGGAGCCGCGACGGAAGTACGCACCCAGCAGCAAATAAAAGACTATTTTGGCGGCTGGGTGACGACCTTTCAAAAACCGCCAGCAGACACGTTTGGCCGCTGCAACGAAGCGGGGATGTGCACGGATGATTTTATTCAGGCGAAGTACATCATGGATGCGCTGCTGCGCCATCAATGCCAGGTCAGCGACGAGGCGATGCGCGAGGCTTTTCAGCAGTGGCTGGATTACCCGTACTACGCCAACTTTACCGGCCCGACGACGCGTGCGGCAATGAAAGCGATATTTAATGATAATCGCGCCTCTTTGCAGGGCGAGCTGGAAGGCGAAAAACAATCGGTACAGATTATTAATAAGGGTAACGCGGAGGCAACGAACGGCGCGGCTATGAAGATTTGGCCAGCGGCGGTGCTGCATCCGGGTGATATTGACGCGGCGATTGACTGCGCGCTACAGATTTGCCGCTTTACCCATAATAACGTGCTGGCGATGTCCGGCGCAGCGGCGATGGCGGCGGCAACCAGCGAGGCGTTAAGAGCGCAGACCAATGCAGACAGCATTATTGCTGCCGGTATTTACGGCGCGCAAAGAGGCTATCTGCTGGCGCAGGAGCAAGGGGCGATGATGGTGGCAGGTCCTTCCGTTGCCCGACGCATTGAGCTGGCCGTGGATATCGGTAAACGTCATCGCCATTGGGAAACGGCGGTGGTGGAACTTGCTGATATTATTGGCTCCGGACTGCACGTGAGTGAAGCGGTGCCGGCGGCCTTTGGCCTGTTCGCGTGTTGTCCGAATTCTGCCGTAGATGCTATTATCTCCGGCGTTAATATCGGCAATGATACTGATACTGTCGCCACCATGGTTGGGGCGATTTCCGGCGCATTCCATGGCGTGGAGGCTTTTCCCGCCGATTATTTAACGACTTTGGATCGTATGAATCATTTCGATTTGGCAGAACTGGCCAGGCAAATCGCAGGGTAGCGACTTCACCCTGCCGGGGACGGTAAAACGTCCCCTGCTGGCGAAGACGTGAGGTGCGCAGCTTGCAGGTTGATAAAACGAGCTTTACTCCGCTTTATAAGCAACTATTTTTTATCATCTGTCAGCAGATCCAGAACGGGTCTTTGCCTTTGGGTAGCCAACTACCGACGCAAAAAGAGATCGCCAGAGCCTACAACGTCTCGCTGATTGTGGTTAAACAGGCCTGGAGCGAATTAATCAATGCGGGCATTATTTCCTCCCAGCGCGGGAGTGGTTCGGTGGTGTGCTCGGTGCCGGAAGGCGTGAGCTACGGGCACACGTTTCGCGGTATTACCCGCGATCTCCAGGACGCCAGCGTGGCGATTGAGAACCGTATTCTGGAAATCGCGCCGCGCCGCGCGCGCGACGCTCAGGCAGACGGCTTGAGCCTGCCCGCACAGCATCACTATCTCTATATTTCGCGTATTCGTTGCCTGAATAACCGTCCATTTAACCATGAGAAAATTTATCTCGATCTTAGCTTCTTTCCCGATCTGCAACTCACACCGCAGGCGCTGGAGCATACGTCGCTTTATTCGTTATTAAACGTCACAAGCGACTCGGCGATAGAAAAAGTTGAGGCGATTTTACCTTCCGCTGACCTGTGCGAAAAATTGCAAATCGCCGCCAATAAACCGCTGTTATCCGTCGCCAGACAGACGTTTCAGGCCGGGAAGGACAGCCCTTTTGAGTATTGCCGCTATTACGTGCTGTCTGAATACTTTGGTGAAATTCATTATCACTGATCTGTCCGCTTAATCCTGCGATAACCCCACTATATCTGGCGTTTACCTGCCTGACTGTCCGTCGTATTCTTGCTGAAAAAATCGTCAGGAGACAGGTATGTCGCTCTGGTTGTCCCATCCTCTGTTCCTTCCTTCTATCATCGTTGGCATCACCATTTTGCTCTGGGCGACCTCGCTGCTGCCGGAGTTTATGACCGCACTGCTATTTTTTGCTGCTGTGGTGGCGATGGGACCAGGGAAAGTTCCTGCGCGGGCGGGGATGCTGTGATGTATCGCGCTGGCGGTGATACGCCAAAGCGATGGCTCTTTTGTCTTGCTGGCGACCGAGCGTAATTTACTGATCTTCAATCGCGCTTCTGCCGAGGAAATTCAGGATCATCAGTGTGATATCTTGAACCAACAGGTCATCAAATGACAGCTTGATATTGCATTAACGAATACCGTTTGGAGGCCGGACAAGGCTCTCGTGGCGCTATCCGGCAAAATCTGGCGATGGCGCGGGCGTTACCAGGCCGGTGGATCTGCGGGGTGGCTGTCATTTTCCAGATGCGGCGATTTAATAAACACGCCTTTCCAGGGTTTATCGCCGTTATTAATGAGATAATGCGCCTCCCCAGGTTCGCACTGTAAAACATCTCCAGTTTGCAGGATATGAGGTGTTCCTTCCAGATACAGGCACACTTCACCGCTTAGGGTATAAAAAACCTCACAAGCGGTATTATGGCGATGGTTAGGGAATGACTGCCCTGGTTGTAGTATGACGACGCCCATATCGCAGCCCGGCCCACGGATTAAGTATTTAGGGCCATTATCGCCAAAGCGGTATTCATGATTCTTCTCATTCGTTTTTTGCATGCTTATTCTCCTGTTACAGGCCTGGCGCTTTCCAGAGGGATGTCGTTAAGCCACCATCGACCAGCGCGCGTTGATCCTGATAAACGGCCTGCCATTTTTCTCTGGCCTGCTGATAGACAGCGAAATTTTCAGGATTAGGTTTATGCTCCCGATCCCAGCGCACTAGCTTTTCTCCCGTTTCCGCCAGCGATGGCCAGATACCCACGCCAACGCCTGCGGCAATAGCGCACCCTAGCGCGGTAGCTTCTTTGACGACAGGTACGTGAACGGTGAGTCCCGTAACGTCGGCAAGGATTTGGCTCCATAATTTGCCTTTAGATCCTCCGCCGGCAAAAACCAGCGAGTCGGCCTGTACGCCGGAAAACGCGGCAATTTGCTGTAAATTGCAGGCGGAAACAATGGCGGCATTCTCTTCCAGCGCGCGAAATAGGGTCGCTTTATTACACTTTTCAGGATCGATAGACAGATTGATAAACGACGGCGCGGCATGGTACCAGCGTTTAAAACGCATAACGTCAGAGAAGATGGGCATCACACCGTGCGCGCCGGGAGGCACCCGGCTGGCCATATCTTCCAGCAGGGAATACGCATCAATACCTAACCTTTCAGCGATTAGTTTTTCCTCGGCGCAAAAGGCGTCGCGGAACCAACGCATCGTTAACCCAGTAAAAAAGCTAATAGACTCGGTTTGTACCATACCGGGGATCACATGAGGATTGATGCGAACGTTCATGTTTGGGTCGGTGACCGGCGCGGGAAGATTGACGACCTGTTGCCAGAAGGTTCCGCCCAGCACGGCCGTTTGCGCCGGGCGTACGACGCCCAGCCCCAGACAGCCTAACTGCACATCGCCGCCGCCAACGATGACCGGCGTACCCGCTTGCAGGTTGCACTGTTCAGCCGCTTTCTGTGAAATGTGACCGAGCAGCGTCCCGGTTTCTTTTACCGGCGAGAGAATGTCAGAACGCAGGCCCGCCATCTGTAACAGACTACGTTTCCAGTTGCGGGTCACCAGATCCAATAACCCCGTCGTGCCTGCGTTGGAGGGATCGACCGCCAGTTCACCACTGAGCATAAAGGCCATCCAGTCGCTGATCATAGTGACGGTTGACGCGCGATGATAAATATCCGGACGATGGTGGGCAAGCCAGAGCAGACGCGGAATAGCGCTGAGCGCCAGCGTTTGCCCGGAGCAACGATAAACTTCCTCCTCAAAGGTGTTATCGTGCAGCTCTTTTAATTCACTGACTTCGTGCGCCGCGCGGGCGTCAACATTAGCGCAGGCCCAAATTGGTTCGCCGTTACTGTCATAAATAACAATGCCTTCACGCATCGAGCAGGCCGATACGGCAGCGATAGCCGTTGCAGGGATGGCGGCTTTCTGTAGTGCCTGACGGATACACTGGCAAGCCAGTTGCCAGTTTTTGGCAAGATCAAACTCCATCGAACCAGGCACATCCGGCACGGCCAGATGCTGCCATTCCGCTTGACCGACAGCTATTTGCTTTCCTTGTAGATCAAAAATTACTGCTCTGACGCTACCGGTACCGGCGTCAAGAGCCATCAGGTAATGTCCTGATTCAGTATGGGTACAGAGTCGAGCCATTTTTTTATCCTCGGCTATTTTTACATCGTTACATAAAATCCTGTCAGTTATTGTTTATTGAATTGAGGTAAGTGTTATTTTATTTTTTATTTTTCAATAAGTTGAATTATTTTTCCTGCGGTTTTCTGATCGGTAACCAGCGCATTGATATAGTTACCGCGCATAGCGGCAATAATAGCTTCTGCTTTTTGTTCGCCGCCGGCGACGCCAATCACGGTTGGGATCGTGGAAAGTGAATTTAACTTCAGGCCAATTAATTCGTTATGGATTTTGATGTCTGGAATAATTTCGCCATGAGCATCAAAAAAATAGCCCAGAATATCGCCTACTGCGCCTTTGCGGCCAATCATGAGTTGTTCACCCTGAGTGATATAACCGGATTTTAAGATACTGGCTTGATCTTTCTGGTTAATTGCCCCAATCCCCACGATGGCGGCATCGGCAGCTTGCGCTGTGAGCATCACATCCCGCACGCTATTTTCATTGCGCAGCGTGCAGGCAATTTCCTGCGATGATGCGCGCAGCGGCGCGGGCATAATACTTACGCTACAAGCGGCATCAAGCTGGCCTATTCCGGTCATATACGGCCCCACGCCGCCGGATAACGTGACCAGTCGGATTTGTTGCGCCGAGATAAATCCGCTGAGGCGTTTTAATGTGGTCATCGTGGCTTCGCCAAAGCCGACGGCCAGCAGTTGCTGTGGCCGCAGTGACTCCATCAACATATGGGCGGCGCCGATTCCTAAGCGCAGACCAATATCGGCATCGGGTAATGCCGGCAGCACGCGGATATTCTGCAATGCGAAGTGGTTGCGCAAGGCATTTTCATACTCAAGACACCCTTCGAAGCGGGAGTTGATTTGTACGCGAATAATACCGGACTGATGCCCTTTCTCCAGCAGACGAGAAACCTTCAGCCGGGTTAGCCCCAGACGCTCGCTGATTTCACTCTGCGTCAATCCATCGTGATAGTAGAACCAGGCAATACGCGCCACCTGCTCTTCTTCGCACATTCCATAATCAGATACCAACGTATTATCGCTCATTGTCATAACCTGGCTTTACTTTGAACATTTCTAAATCATTAACACAATTGTTCAGTTATCACTCCGAAATAACCGTGATTAACGCCACAAAAACGCGTCAAATCTGAACATTTATCATCTAAAAATTCATTTATTCAGAAAACGTGATCTGGATGAGAGTTTTTTGACCAAATAACTACTACCGTTTTGAACAATTTCTTTTTCAAAAAACATTTGTTCAGTCCCGTCAGTCAACATTGAGGGAGCGGAGGCAACATGCAAATCAGTCACAATACTGCATCCCCTCTGATTTGTGTGCAGAACATTTATAAAAGTTATTCCGGCGTCGAAGTACTAAAGGGAATTGACTTTACTCTGCATGCGGGAGAGGTGCACGCATTGCTTGGCGGCAATGGTGCGGGTAAATCAACATTAATGAAGATTATTGCCGGTATAGTCCCGCCAGATGGAGGGACTATCGATATTGCTGGTGTGCGTTGCAGTCATTTAACGCCTCTGAAGGCGCACCAGTATGGCATTTACCTGGTTCCCCAGGAGCCTCTGTTATTTCCGAGTTTATCTGTGCGGGAAAATATCTTGTTTGGCTTGCAGGGACGTCAGGCCTCCACGGAAAAAATGCAGCAGCTATTAAAGGCGATGGGATGCCAACTCGATCCGGCGAGCGCTGCGGGTACGCTTGATGTTGCAGACCGCCAGATCGTTGAAATTATGCGCGGCTTGATGCGCGACTCGCGAATCTTAATTCTTGATGAGCCCACGGCGTCGTTAACGCCAGCCGAAACTGACCGGTTATTTACGCGTCTGCAAGAGTTGCTGAAAAAGGGTGTCGGAATTGTATTTATTTCTCATAAGCTGCCAGAAATTAGACAGTTAGCTCACTGCGTTAGCGTGATGCGTGACGGTAAAATCGCATTATTCGGAAAAACGCATGACCTTTCTACCGACGAGATTATTCAAGCTATCACCCCGGCAACGCAGGGCGTCAGTCTTTCCGCGAGTCAAAAGTTGTGGCTGGAATTGCCTGGCAGCCGCCCGCAGAACGAACGCGGCGCGACGGTATTAGCGCTGGAGTCACTGACGGGCGAAGGTTTTATGAATATCAACCTTGAGGTGCGGGCAGGCGAAATCCTTGGTCTGGCCGGGTTGGTCGGCGCGGGACGCACAGAATTGGCTGAAACGCTGTACGGTATTAGACCGGTCAATGCGGGGCGGATGCTGTTCAATGGTGAAGAAATTAACGCCCTGACAACCCAACAGCGGTTGCAGCTCGGCCTGGTCTATTTGCCGGAAGATCGGCAGTCATCCGGGCTGTATCTTGACGCTTCCCTGGCATGGAATGTCTGTTCGCTGACCCACAACCAAAAAGGATTTTGGATAAAGCCCCAGCGGGATAACGCCACCCTTGAACGTTACCACCGCGCGTTAAATATCAAACTCAATAATGCCGAACAGGCGGCGCGTACTTTATCCGGCGGTAACCAGCAAAAAGTATTGATTGCCAAATGCCTGGAAGCCTCTCCGCAATTACTGATTGTCGATGAACCGACCCGCGGTGTCGATGTCTCCGCCCGCAGCGATATTTATCAGCTGTTGCGCAGTATCGCGCAACAAAATGTCGCGGTGCTGTTTATTTCCTCCGATCTGGAAGAGATAGAGCAGATGGCCGATCGCGTATATGTCATGCACCAGGGGGAACTGGGGGGGCCTGCGTTATGCGGCGAGGAAATTAACGTTGATACCATCATGCACGTTGCGTTTGGCGAACATGGTGCGTCGGAGGCAACATGTTGAAATTCATCCAAAATAACCGGGAAGCGACGGCACTGCTGGCAATAGTCTGTTTATTCGTGTTTCCTGGCGCGCTGGATAGCCAGTATTTGAGCGTGCAAACGCTGACAATGGTTTTCAGTAGCGCGCAAATTTTGATGCTGTTGGCGATTGGCGCGACGATGGTAATGCTCACCCGCAATATTGATGTATCGGTGGGCTCGACGACAGGCATGTGCGCGGTATTGCTGGGAGTGATGTTAAACGCCGGCTATAGCCTGCCGGTCGCCTGCCTGGCCACACTAATATTAGGAATTGTCGCCGGATTTTTTAATGGCGTACTGGTTGCCTGGTTGAAGATACCCGCCATTGTCGCCACGCTGGGAACGCTGGGCTTGTATCGTGGGATCATGCTGCTATGGACAGGGGGGAAATGGATTGAAGGATTACCCGCAGGCTTAAAGCAACTCTCTGCTCCGGTGTTTCTGGGAATTTCCGCAATCGGCTGGTTTACCCTGGTGTTAGCGCTGCTTATGGCCTGGCTCCTGGCGAAAACCGCCTTTGGCCGCAATTTTTACGCCACCGGCGATAACCTGCAGGGCGCCCGGCAATTGGGTGTCCGTACCGAGATGGTACGCATCATGGCATTTTCACTTAATGGCGGTATGGCGGCATTGGCTGGAATCGTGTTTGCCTCGCAGATTGGCTTCATTCCCAATCAAACCGGCACGGGGCTGGAAATGAAAGCCATCGCGGCCTGCGTATTGGGGGGAATTAGCCTGTTAGGCGGGTCAGGCACGGTCATCGGCGCTATTCTCGGCGCTTATTTTCTTACGCAAATCGATAGTGTGTTAGTGCTGCTGCGTATCCCCGCCTGGTGGAACGATTTTATTGCCGGCCTGGTATTGTTGGGCGTACTGGTATTCGATGGGCGGCTGCGTTGCGCATTACAACGCAATCTGCGCCGCCAGAAATATGCCCGTTTTATATCACCACCCACTCCACTACAGGCGGAAGCAAAAACGCACGCACAACAGAATAAAAACAAAGAGGTGGCATGATGAATCCATGGCGACGCTATAGCTGGGAAATTGCGCTGGCAGCCTTATTGATCTTTGAAATTCTGGCTTTCGGTCTGATTAATCCACGTTTATTAGATATTAATGTCTTACTTTTTAGCACTAGCGATTTTATTTGTATCGGTATTGTCGCTTTGCCGCTAACAATGGTTATTGTCAGCGGTGGTATGGATATTTCATTTGGTTCTACAATCGGGCTATGCGCGATTACCCTGGGTGTGCTGTTTCAGCTCGGTATGCCGCTACCTTTAGCGATTATTATTACCCTACTACTCGGCGCAATATGTGGGCTGATAAATGCCGGACTTATTATTTATACCGGCGTAAACCCGTTGGTGATTACCCTGGGAACCATGTATTTATTTGGTGGTAGCGCATTATTGTTATCTGGTATGGCTGGCGCCACGGGTTATGAAGGTATTGGTGGATTTCCCACAGCGTTCACTGACTTTGCCAATATTTCATTTCTTGGTATTCCCATGCCGCTTATTTTTTTTCTTGTGTGCTGTCTGTTTTTCTGGCTGCTCATGCATCGCACGCATATGGGACGCAACGTTTTCCTGATTGGCCAGAGCGCCCGTGTCGCGCAGTACAGCGCGATCCCGGTGAATCGCACGTTGTATACCGTGTATGCCATGACCGGATGCGCCTCCGCTATCGCCGCCGTATTACTGGTTTCTTACTTTGGCTCCGCACGTTCGGATCTGGGCGCCTCTTTCCTGATGCCGGCCATTACGGCGGTTGTGCTGGGAGGCGCCAATATTTATGGCGGCTCCGGGTCGATTATGGGGTCCGCGTTGGCGGCGCTGCTGGTGGGATTTTTACAGCAGGGGCTACAGATGGCCGGAGTGCCGAATCAAATTTCCAGCGCATTGTCCGGTGCGCTTCTCATTGTTGTTGTCGTTGGTCGTTCCGTCAGTTTGCATCGTCACCAAATCCTTGAATGGTACTCACGCCGTCGCAATGCGCATCAGGCATGATTTCCTTTTGAAATTTATGGAGAAAAAAATGGCAAGACACAGCATTAAAATGATCGCCTTACTCACTGCGTTTGGTCTGGCATCTGCGGCAATGACCGTGCAGGCGGCAGAGCGGATTGCTTTTATTCCCAAACTGGTTGGCGTGGGCTTTTTTACCAGCGGCGGCAATGGCGCGCAGGAAGCGGGAAAAGCGCTGGGCATTGACGTAACTTACGATGGCCCTACAGAGCCCAGCGTCTCAGGCCAGGTTCAACTGGTGAATAACTTTGTCAATCAGGGGTATGACGCCATTATCGTTTCTGCCGTTTCGCCTGATGGCCTGTGCCCGGCGTTGAAGCGGGCAATGCAAAGAGGCGTGAAAATATTAACCTGGGATTCCGATACCAAGCCGGAGTGCCGTTCTTACTATATCAATCAAGGGACGCCAAAACAGCTCGGCAGCATGCTGGTAGAGATGGCCGCTCATCAGGTGGACAAAGAGAAAGCGAAAGTCGCTTTCTTCTATTCCAGCCCAACGGTGACCGACCAGAACCAGTGGGTGAAAGAAGCTAAAGCCAAAATTAGCCAGGAACATCCGGGGTGGGAGATAGTCACTACCCAGTTTGGCTATAACGATGCCACGAAATCGCTCCAGACGGCGGAAGGTATCATCAAAGCGTATCCCGATCTGGATGCCATCATCGCGCCTGACGCTAACGCTTTACCTGCTGCGGCACAGGCGGCGGAGAACCTTAAACGCAATAATCTCGCGATTGTTGGTTTTAGTACGCCGAATGTAATGCGCCCTTATGTTCAGCGCGGCACTGTTAAAGAGTTTGGCCTGTGGGATGTCGTCCAACAGGGAAAAATTTCCGTATATGTCGCCAACGCGTTGCTGAAAAATATGCCAATGAATGTCGGTGACTCACTGGATATTCCCGGCATCGGCAAAGTCACCGTTTCACCTAATAGTGAGCAGGGATATCACTATGAGGCAAAAGGTAACGGCATTGTGTTATTGCCGGAGCGTGTCATTTTCAACAAAGACAATATCGACAAATATGATTTCTGATAACTGTTATGTATCGACGGAGTAAAGAATGGCTGATTTAGATGATATTAAAGATGGCAAAGATTTTCACACCGATAAACCACAAACTAACACTTTGTTCGCATTAAAAGGCTGTGGCGCGCTGGATTGGGGAATGCAGTCCAGACTGGCGAGGATTTTTAATCCCAGGACCAGAAAAACGGTCATGCTGGCCTTTGACCATGGATATTTCCAGGGGCCGACAACCGGACTTGAGCGTATTGATATCAATATTGCGCCGCTCTTTGAATATGCTGATGTCTTAATGTGTACTCGCGGCATATTACGCAGTGTGGTACCTCCGGCAATCAATAAACCAGTCGTTTTACGTGCGTCCGGAGCGAATTCTATTCTCACTGAATTAAGCAATGAGGCGGTTGCGGTGGCGATGGATGACGCTGTGCGGTTGAATAGCTGTGCTGCTGCCGCACAGGTTTATATTGGTAGTGAGCATGAACATCAGTCGATTAAAAATATTATTCAACTGATTGATGCCGGGTTACGCGTCGGGATGCCAATAATGGCAGTGACCGGAGTGGGTAAAGATATGGCTCGCGACCAGCGTTATTTTTCACTGGCAACGCGTATCGCTGCGGAAATGGGGGCGCAAATTATCAAAACGTATTATGTCGATAAAGGTTTTGAGCGTATTGCGGCAGGGTGTCCGGTACCGATTGTCATCGCCGGCGGTAAAAAACTGCCTGAACGTGAAGCATTGGAAATGTGCTATCAGGCGATTGACCAGGGGGCTTCTGGCGTAGATATGGGGCGTAATATATTCCAGTCAGAAGATCCGGTAGCCATGATTAAAGCGGTACATGCTGTCGTTCATCATAACGAAACAGCAGAGCGTGCTTATGAGCTGTTTTTGAGTGAGAAAGGTTAAATGAGATCGCTTCCCCATCTTTTACCGATGCGAGGAGATGGGGATGACTGTTATTTTATTTGGAATAATCAGGGGGTTAATGATGCACGTTACGCTGGTTGAAATTAACGTTCATGATGACAAGGTTGAACAATTTATCGATGTTTTTCGGCAGAATCATCTGGGCTCAATTAAAGAGCCGGGTAACTTGCGTTTTGATGTTCTGCAGGATCCGCAGGTGCCTACGCGATTTTATATTTATGAAGCCTACGTTGATGAACAGGCCGTCGCTTTTCACAAGACAACGCCACACTACAAAACTTGCGTGGAGCAGCTTGAACCGTTGATGACCGGTCCGCGGACAAAAAAAGTTTTTATGGGTTTGATGCCTTAAGGAGCGCTCATGAACAGCCAGTTTGCCGGATTAACGCGCGAAGCATGTGTGGCATTGTTAGCGTCATATCCGCTTAGTGTGGGTATTCTGGCAGGGCAGTGGATTGCGTTGCATCGCTATCTGCAACAGTTGGAAGCGTTAAACCAGCCGCTGTTGCATTTGGATTTGATGGATGGTCAATTTTGCCCGCAGTTTACCGTTGGGCCATGGGCAGTTGGGCAATTGCCGCAAACCTTTATCAAAGATGTTCATTTGATGGTAGCGGATCAATGGACGGCGGCGCAAGCCTGCGTGAAGGCGGGCGCACACTGCATCACGCTTCAGGCTGAAGGCGATATTCATCTGCATCATACGCTAAGCTGGCTTGGTCAGCAGACCGTGCCCGTTATTGGCGGTGAAATGCCGGTGATTCGGGGGATTAGTTTATGCCCGGCAACGCCTCTGGATGTCATTATCCCTATTCTGAGCGACGTTGAGGTTATTCAACTACTGGCAGTGAACCCTGGATACGGCAGTAAAATGCGCTCCAGTGATTTGCACGAGCGCGTGGCGCAGCTTCTCTGTCTACTTGGTGATAAACGCGAAGGTAAAATTATCGTTATTGATGGGTCGTTAACGCAGGATCAATTGCCTTCGTTGATTGCACAGGGCATCGATCGTGTTGTTTCTGGTAGTGCGTTATTTCGTGATGATCGGCTGGCTGAGAATACGCGGAGCTGGAGGGCGATGTTTAAGGTTGCCGGGGATACTACTTTCTTACCCTCCACAGCATAAATGCCGGATGGCGGCTTTACCTTATCAGGCCTACATAAGCACTCGGCTGGTAGGCCTGATAAGCGCAGCGCCATCAGACATTGATTGGCAATTAAGCCTGTTTAGCAGCTTCTGCTGCTTTCACGATCACGGCGAAGGCGTCAGCTTTCAGAGAAGCGCCGCCTACCAGTGCGCCGTCGATGTCCGGCTGCGCGAACAGTTCGGCTGCGTTGGAGGCATTAACAGAACCGCCGTACTGGATAATAACCTGTTCAGCGATTTTCGCGTCAGCTTTAGCAATGTGGTCACGGATGAATTTGTGCACTGCCTGCGCCTGCGCAGGAGTTGCAGATTTACCGGTACCGATCGCCCATACGGGTTCATAAGCGATAACCGCGCCTTCAAAGGCTGCCGCGCCCTGCGTTTTCAGTACCGCGTCGATTTGGCGTGCGCACACTTCTTCTGTTTTGCCCGCTTCGTTTTCCGCTTCGGTTTCACCGATGCACAGCACCGGCGTCAGACCTTGTTCTTTCAGTACGGCGAATTTTTTGGCGATCAGCTCGTCAGATTCTTTGTGATAAGTACGACGCTCGGAGTGGCCGATAATAATGTACTGCGCGCCGATATCCTTCAGCATTTCAGCCGAAGTTTCACCGGTGAATGCGCCAGACAGATTCAGATCAACGTTCTGCGCGCCCAGCATGATGTGGCTGCCGGCAGCAGCGCGTTTCGCCAGATCGATATACATTTCCGGCGGAGCGATTGCCACGTCGCAGCCTGCTACGCCCGTCAGTTCTTTACGCAGGTTAGCCACCAGTTCGTTTACCATGTGGCGGCTGCCGTTCAGTTTCCAGTTACCCATCACTAAAGGATGTCGCATTTCATTTCTCCACGCTTAGTCAGCGAATTAAGGAAGATGGCCGCTCGTCAGAGCAGCATGGTCTGTGAAACAGTATAGAGATTCATCCCCGGAAAGGCTTTGCTTTTTGTCATCAATTCGCCCCTTCCAGATTTTCAGATAACGCCAGCTTAATCGGTTCAACCGCGAAGGTCAGCCCCTTTTCGCCGTTATCTGCGACAACATAACGTACCGCGCCTTCGGTCTCGGCGTAATAGTGTTTACCTTTACCGGCGATAAGCATCTTTTGCAGTTTTTTCTGGCTTTGCTCTTTTGTCAGCAACGGGGCGACAGTGCGAATAATGGCGGCCATATATTCCAGCGCTTTCGCTTTCGCCGCTTTCTGTTCCGGCCCCTGAATGGGCAGCCAGGTAATCTGCATACTTTTCACTTTGAGCGTACCGCGCTCCAGCGCCGTGGAGGCATACAGATTTTCGTTAATCTTACTGGCGGCGCGGGTCAGATTCGCCTTATCGCGGCTATTCTCAATGGCGCGAAATTCATTGAGCGGCAGATCGGGATTCTGGCGGTTAAAGTTCTCACGAAACTGGCTAATAGAAAGATCAAAGGTTGGCGAGCCCGCCAGCAAATAGGGCGCTGTCGTGGTCGATGAAGAGAGCTGCGCGTGCGCCGTTATGCTGGCGGTGAGAGCAGAAAACAACAGTAAAAACAGAGTACATCCTGGCTTCATCAATCTTACCTTTCGTTAGGACTGCTCACGATTAAAACGATAACTGTCGGGCTTGTCAAAAGGGTAAACTGTAGCGGAAGGCAAAATATAAGGAACTTACATGACCATACAGCAATGGTTATTCTCATTTAAAGGGCGTATCGGACGCCGTGATTTCTGGATTTGGATCGGCCTCTGGTTTGCCGGGATGCTGGCGCTATTTTCGCTGGCGGGGAAAAACCTGCTTGATATCCAAACGGCGGCATTTTGCCTGGTGTGCCTGCTGTGGCCGACCGCCGCCGTCATGGTCAAACGTCTGCATGACCGGGGGCGATCCGGCGCGTGGGCGTTGCTGATGATTCTGGCGTGGATGCTGCTGGCCGGAAACTGGGTGATGCTGCCGGGGATGTGGCAGTGGGTCGTCGGGCGATTTATTCCGACGCTGATCCTGGTGATGATGCTTATTGATCTGGGCGCGTTTGTCGGTGTTCAGGGGGAAAATAAGTTTGGGAAAGCGACACAGGACGTGAAGTTTAAAGCAGAACCGTAAACGGGCGGTAAACCGTAATTTGCCCGGTGGCGCAGACGCTTACCGGGCCCACAGATTGGTGATGATTTGCAGGCCGGATAAGCCCCAGCCGCCATTCGGTAAAACATCACCAGTAATGTTCAGCCGTCATCTGCCCCGGTCGGCGGCGCAGATGTTTAGTCATCTGTCGGGTCTCTTTCAGCAGTTGCTGCGTATCGCGCACCATCTGCGGGTTCCCGCACAGCATGACGTGGCTGGTCTCTTTATCCATCGGCAATCCAACGGCTTTTTCCAGCTCGCCGTTTTCAATGAGCGCTGGCACGCGTCCGGTAAGCGAGCCTGGCACGCTCTCCCGGCTGACCACCGTTTGGATGCGCAGCTTGCCTTCATAACGCTGTTGCAGTTCCAGCATTAGCGGCAGATAGCTTAAATCGGCGGCGAAGCGTGCGGCGTGGACTAAGACCAGATTTTTAAAGCGCGCGACATCCTGGCCATATTGCAGAATAGACAAATACGGGCCAATAGCGGTTCCGGTCGCCAGCATCCATAGCGTCTCGCAGTCAGGCACTTCATCCAGTACAAAGAAACCCGACGCGTCGCTGACCACTTGCACCTCATCGCCAGGTTTTAGCGCCGCCAGCCGCGGGCTGAGCTTTCCTTGCGGCACCGTCACCAGATAAAACTCTAAATTCGGATTGTCAGGCGCATTGACATAGGAATACGCGCGCTGAACGCGCTCGCCATCGATCTCCAGTCCGAGTTTGGTAAATTGGCCTGCAGTAAAAGGATTAATGGGGGCGTGAACGGTCAGGCTGAACAGTGCGTCAGTCCAGTTTTGCACCTTAGTGACTTTACCTGTTACCCAATCGGCCATGGTTTTCTCCTGTTCTGAATCGCTAACCTTATCTTCGTTCGTCAGGAGAAAGATTTCCAGCCCCGCGAGGCTGGAAGGCTCTAACTAACAAATGCGCTAGAGGATATGCGCCTGCACATCCGGATCTTTACGATCAAGATAGTGGATAGACTGAATGCGGCGGATGGTGCGTGATTTGCCGCGGATCAGCAGCGTTTCCGTCGTGGCAATATGGCCTTTCCGGCTAATTCCTTCCAGCAGATCGCCTTTCGTGATGCCGGTCGCGGAGAAAATAACGTTATCGCTACGCGCCATATCGCCCAGGCATAACGCCTTGCCCGCTTCAATGCCCATTGCTTTGCAGCGCGCCAGTTCCTGTTCGCCAATGCGGCGGTTTTCTTCGCTGTCGCCTTTCACATCATGGCGCGCCAGCAGACGCCCCTGCATATCGCCGTCCAGCGCGCGGATCACCGCTGCGGATACCACGCCTTCTGGTGCGCCGCCAATCCCGTACAGCACGTCGACTTCGCTATCCGGCATACAGGTCAGAATTGAGGCCGCGACGTCGCCGTCAGGAATGGCAAACACGCGTACGCCCAGTTTGGCCATCTCTGCGATGACCTCGTCATGACGCGGTTTTGCCAGAATGGTCACGGTCAGATCGCCAAGCGGTTTACCCAGCGCATCCGCGATGTTGCGCAGGTTATCCGCCAGCGGCAGATTGAGATCGATCGCCCCTTTGGCGCCCGGACCGACAATCAGTTTTTCCATATACATATCGGGCGCATTCAGGAAGCAGCCTTTATCGCCGACCGCCAGCACCGCCAGCGCGTTCGCCTGACCCATCGCCGTCATGCGCGTGCCCTCAATCGGATCGACGGCGATATCTACCGCATCGCCGTGGCCGGTACCGACTTTCTCGCCGATATAGAGCATCGGGGCCTCGTCGATTTCGCCTTCGCCAATCACGATGGTGCCGTCAATGTTGACCTGGTTGAGCATGATACGCATGGCGTTGACCGCCGCGCCGTCCGCGGTATTTTTATCGCCGCGTCCCAGCCATTTGTAGCCAGCCAGCGCCGCCGCTTCGGTCACACGGGAAAATTCGATGGCAAGTTCTCGTCTCATAACAAACTCGTAGCAAAAAGGAGTGGCGCGCAGTGTAGCACAGGGGAAGGAGGGAATAATTGATGTGTGTGCGGAGTTGCCCCCGCACAAAGATTTTGCCGGATGGCGACCTTACTTGTCGTGATCTTCCCACGCCATTGCGCGTTTAACCGCTTTCTTCCAGCCGCTATAACGGTAGTTACGCTCGGTGGTTTCAATGCCGGGGCGGAATTCTCGCTCAATGACGGCTTTTTCCTGCAGCTCGTCCAGGTTCTGCCAGTAACCGACGGCCAGACCAGCCAGATAGGCGGCGCCCAGCGCGGTCACTTCGCGCACTTCCGGGCGTTCCACCCGCGTGCCGAGAATATCTGACTGGAACTGCATCAGGAAGTTGTTGGCCACTGCGCCGCCGTCCACACGCAGAGCGTGCAGGCGGATACCGGAGTCGGCCTGCATTGCTTCCAGTACGTCGCGGGTCTGGTAAGCGATGGATTCGAGCGTCGCGCGGATAATATGATTAGAGTTCACGCCGCGGGTCAGGCCAAAAATGGCGCCGCGGGCATACGGATCCCAGTACGGCGCGCCCAGACCGGTGAAGGCCGGAACCACGTAGACACCGTTGGTATCTTTCACTTTCGTGGCGAAATATTCGGAGTCGAACGCGTCGCTGATGAGCTTCATTTCATCACGCAGCCATTGAATGGACGCTCCCGCCATAAACACCGCACCTTCCAGCGCATAGTTGACTTCGCCGCTTGGGCCGCAGGCGATGGTGGTCAGCAGGCCGTTTTCCGATTTTACCGCTTTCTCGCCGGTGTTCATCAGCATAAAGCAGCCGGTGCCGTAGGTATTCTTTGCCATTCCTTCCTTTACGCACAGTTGACCGAATAGCGCGGCCTGCTGATCCCCGGCAATCCCGGCGATAGGAATACGTGTACCGCCTTTACCGCCAATATTGGTCTGGCCGTAGACTTCGGAGGACTTACGTACCTGGGGCAGCATCGCGCGTGGGATATCCAGCACGTCCAGCATCTTATCGTCCCAGTCCAAATCATGGATGTTGAACAGCATGGTTCGTGAGGCGTTGGTGTAATCCGTAACGTGGACGCGGCCCTGCGTCATCTTCCAGATAAGCCAGGTATCCACCGTACCGAACAGCAGCTCGCCACGCTTCGCGCGTTCGCGCGAACCTTCCACATGGTCAAGGATCCATTTCACTTTAGTGCCAGAGAAGTACGGGTCGACGACCAGACCGGTATTGTCGCGGATGTAATCTTCCAGGCCGTCGCGTTTAAGCTGTTCGCAAATATCGGCGGTACGACGACACTGCCAGACAATAGCGTTGTATATCGGTTTGCCGGTTTCACGTTCCCAGACGATCGCGGTTTCACGTTGGTTGGTGATACCGATAGCGGCAATCTGATCGGAACTGATATCGGCCTTAGCCAGCACTTCTACCAGCGTTGAGCTTTGGGACGCCCAAATTTCCATCGGGTCGTGTTCTACCCAGCCTGGCTTAGGATAAATTTGCTCAAATTCACGCTGTGATACGCTGACGATATTCGCGTCATGATCCATAACGACCGCGCGGGAGCTGGTGGTACCCTGGTCGAGCGCAACGATATATTTTTTTTCAGTCATAATTTTGTCCCGTAATCAGATTACAGCGAAGCATTTTGTTGTGTGGTCGCGGTGGAGTCCTTCTCTTCCACGACGCAGGTATCGCACGGCAAATGACGGCCAATAAATTTGCGATAAGCAAACGCGCCCAGAATGGCGCCGACGATGGGGCCAAACAGCGGCACCAGGAAGTAAGGAATGTCTCTACCGCCGGTAAACGCAATTTCACCCCAGCCGGCAAGCCCGGCGAACATTTTGGGGCCAAAGTCACGCGCCGGATTCATCGCAAACCCGGTCAACGGCCCCATAGAGGCACCGATAACGGCGATCAGTAAACCAATGAGCAGTGGCGCAAGCGGACCGCGAGGTACGCCGTTACCGTCGTCTGTCAGCGCCAGAATCAGCCCCATCAGAATAGCGGTAATCACCATTTCAACCGCGAAGGCCTGCACAAAATTGATATGAGGATTCGGGTAAGTTGAGAAAATGCCTGCGAGATCGAGACTTTCAACGCTGCCACGGACGATATGGTGGGTTTGTTCGAAGTCCACAAAAAGATTGTAATAAAGCCCGTAAACTAACGCCGCTGCGCAAAAGGCGCCGGCAACTTGAGAAATAATAAAAGGAACAACTTTACGTTTGTCGAAACAGGCAAATAGCCAGAGTGCGATGGTCACTGCCGGGTTCAGGTGTGCGCCAGAAACACCTGCCGTCAGGTAGATAGCCATCGCTACCCCCAGACCCCAGATGACGCTGATTTCCCACTGTCCAAAAGTAGCTCCGGCAACTTTAAGCGCAGCGACACAACCCACACCGAAAAAAATCAACAACCCGGTACCGAGGAATTCAGCAATGCACTGGCCTTTTAAGGTTGATGTTTGACTCATAATCGGATCCTGAAGAGTATGTAATGATTATTGGTATGCGAGGAGGTCATGGACATCCACGATGCCCTGTAGGCACACTGTTAATTTATCGTTAACGAGCAAAAACGAGAAATATCGAAATCAAAATGTGTGTACTGCGTCAATAAAATGAGCGTTATCGCGCCATGAGGCGCATTTTGAGACAGCAGAAGAGAGTGAATTGAATCATTTCATTAACCAATATGTTAACACTTTTAAGTTATTGAATGAATGTTACCAGGAGATGGATGAAAATTGCTGCAAACCGCGATCTACGCGGTATGTCGCTGGACAGCGAGAGCGGGGCTTCATACAATCGACACTATATATTGTGCGCGTTTACGTGAAGCGTCGCCTTGCAATTCAGGAGAGGTAAGATCATGTCTTTAGAAGTGTTTGAGAAACTGGAAGCAAAAGTACAGCAGGCGATTGACACCATCACCCTGTTACAGATGGAAATTGAAGAGCTGAAAGAAAAGAACAACAGCCTGACGCAGGAAGTGCAGTCTGCACAGCATCAACGTGAAGAACTCGAGCGTGAAAATAATTCTCTGAAGGAACAGCAGAGCGGCTGGCAGGAACGTTTGCAGGCGCTGCTTGGTCGTATGGAAGAAGTCTAATCCTCGTCATATTTCACGTTATGGCGGCGTTGGCTGCGTGCGTTCACCCCAGTCACATAGTGGCCTATGCTCCTGGGGATTCACTTACTTGCCGCCTTGCCCTGACGCGAAATCTATAGAGGATTTAGAATGCGGACACCGGTGGGCCGAATAAGGCGTAAGCTGCCATCCGGCAATCAGCGACAACGCATAAAAAAGGCGCCTTACGGCGCCTTTTTTGATCACTCGATATCAAGCGGGTCTTCGGAAAGGATAATCCCGGTGTTGTCGGCATAGAGATGATCGCCGGAGAAGAACGTCACGCCGCCGAAATTGACGCGCACATCGCTTTCCCCAATGCCTTCACCTGCGGCGCCAACCGGAATGGCGGCGATCGCCTGAATGCCGATATCCAGCTCTTCCAGATCGTCCACCTGACGCACCGCGCCATAGATAACCAGCCCTTCCCATTCATTTTGCGTGGCCAGACGCGCCAGCTCCGCATCGACTAATGCACGGCGGACAGAACCGCCGCCATCGACCAGCAGAACCCGACCACGGCCATTTTGTTCGAGCAGATCGTACAGCAACCCGTTGTCCTCGAAACATTTTACCGTGATGATTTGTCCGCCAAACGACGACCGCCCTCCAAAATTAGAGAACAGCGGTTCCACGACGTTGACATCTTCCTGATAGATGTCACAAAGCTCGGAAGTATCGTATTTCATAGGCTTAACGTTCAGTTGCTGCGAGAATTTTTAGTATATCGCGCTAAGTATACTGTTGGCAAAATCATCAATTGTTAATTGATATTTGTCAGTTAAACGGCCCACTGACTTAAGAGTATCCCAATCACAAATAACAGGTTGGTTAACAACGCGCCTTTAACGGTACGTTCAAGCATCGGGCGCATTGCCGCAGGCTCCCTTTCGCGCATTACGTAGCGCGCTTGTTTAATGAGCAAGGGCGCGGCCAGAATAAACAACCATCCCCACGGACTGTGTAGCGAGAGCAGATTAAACAGCGCCAGACAGAGCAGCGCGCCTAGCAACAGGCAGGCGTGATAACGACGCGCGTTGACATCGCCCAGTCGTACCACAAGGGTGTTTTTGCCGTTCTCTCTGTCGCTATTAATATCGCGCAGGTTATTAATATTCAGCACCGCCGTCGCCAGTAAACCGCAGGCGGTGGCCGGGAGAATCAGCGCCGGAATCAGCGTATGCGCCTGGAGATACCAGCTCCCCATGACACTTAGCCAGCCAAAGAATACCAGAACAGAGATATCACCCAGCCCGATATAGCCGTAGGGCCGATTACCCACGGTGTAGGTGATGGCGGCGATAATCGACAGTCCGCCCAAAATCAGGAAGCCGACAAAATCGGTTAACGTATGGCACGCGACCGCCACCAGCGCCAGTCCGGAGATACAGATCAGCACGACGGTAATGATTAACGCCCGCTTCATCTCCTGCCGGGTGATGACGCCTTTTTGCATCCCCCGCAGCGGCCCGATGCGATCCGGTTTATCGCTGCCTTTGACAGCGTCGCCGTAATCGTTGGCGAGGTTGGATAAAATTTGCAGCAGCCCGGCGGTGATAAGGGCCAGCAGTGCGACCAGAGGATCGAAATAGCCTTGCCACCATGCCAGGGCCGTACCGACGATAATCGCCGCGAAGGCGAGGGGTAAGGTTTTGGGTCGTAAGCTTTCCAGCCAGGCTTGGGTGCGGCTAATTTGTTGTTGTTCAGTCATATTTAGCGCCAATAAAAATGGGGCTTTTCAGCCCCATCAACAGTGATGAAAATGCATTGGACGCGATTATAAGATAAAACGGCTTAGATCTTCATCTGCGACCAGCGCATCCAGATGTTTGCTCACATATTCCGCATCAATTGTGATGTTTTGGCCGTGCAGATCGCTGGCGTTATAGGAAATCTCTTCCATCAGACGCTCCAGTACGGTATGCAGACGGCGCGCGCCGATGTTTTCGGTGGTTTCGTTAACCTGCCAGGCGGCTTCGGCAATACGTTTAATGCCGGAATCGGTGAACTCGATATTGACGCCTTCAGTTGCCATCAGCGCTTTATACTGCACGGTGACGGAGGCGTTTGGCTCGGTCAAAATGCGTTCGAAATCGCTGGTGGTCAGCGCCTGAAGTTCAACGCGAATCGGCAGGCGGCCCTGCAGTTCCGGGATCAGATCAGACGGCTTCGCCACCTGGAACGCGCCAGAGGCGATAAACAGAATATGATCCGTTTTGACCATCCCGTGTTTGGTCGAAACCGTGCAGCCTTCTACCAGCGGCAGTAAGTCGCGCTGTACGCCTTCGCGTGAAACATCCGGGCCGGAGGTTTCGCCACGCTTACAAATTTTGTCAATTTCATCGATAAACACGATGCCGTGCTGTTCAACCGCGTCGATAGCGTCCTGTTTCAGCTCTTCCGGGTTGACCAGCTTAGCAGCTTCTTCTTCAACCAACAGTTTCATCGCGTCTTTAATTTTCAGCTTACGCGGTTTCTGTTTCTGACCGCCCAGGTTCTGGAACATAGACTGCAACTGGCTGGTCATCTCTTCCATGCCCGGAGGCGCCATAATCTCTACGCCCATCGGCGCGGCGGCGAGGTTAATCTCGATCTCTTTATCGTCGAGCTGGCCTTCGCGCAGTTTTTTGCGGAACGTTTGACGGGCGGCAGAAGGCTCCTGCTGCTGTTCGGCCTGGCCCCAGTTATTTTTTGCGGGTGGGATCAGCACGTCGAGAA
This sequence comes from Salmonella sp. SJTUF15581, assembly GCF_043356775.1. NCBI lineage: Bacteria > Pseudomonadati > Pseudomonadota > Gammaproteobacteria > Enterobacterales > Enterobacteriaceae > Salmonella > Salmonella sp. SJTUF15581. Next base: position 105,282 of record NZ_JBEUJY010000012.1, read on the forward strand.
TACGTTCTTCCGCCAACTCTTCCGCACGATAGCGATTTTTCTCGATAGCCTGTACGCGAACCATTTTCACCGCGGCATCGGTCAGATCGCGGATGATAGAGTCCACTTCTTTCCCGACATAGCCCACTTCGGTGAATTTGGTGGCTTCGACTTTAATGAACGGCGCGTTGGCGAGTTTTGCCAGACGACGGGCGATTTCGGTTTTACCGACGCCGGTCGGGCCAATCATCAGAATATTTTTCGGCGTTACTTCGTGGCGCAGCTCTTCATCAAGCTGCATACGACGCCAGCGGTTACGCAATGCAATTGCCACGGAACGCTTTGCGTTATCCTGGCCGATAATGTGTTTGTTCAGTTCGCTGACAATTTCGCGTGGGGTCATTTCAGACATGAGAGGTCCTTACGCTTTGGCGGTCAATTCTTCAATGGTGTGGAAATGGTTGGTGTAAATGCAGATATCGCCTGCAATATCCAACGCCTTTTCAGCAATTTCGCGCGCGCCGAGCTCGGTATTTTCCAACAGAGCGCGAGCGGCAGCCTGGGCATAAGGACCGCCGGAGCCGATAGCAATTAAATCGTTTTCAGGTTGCACGACATCGCCGTTACCCGTGATGATGAGCGAGGCGGTTTCATCCGCGACGGCCAGCAACGCTTCCAGTTTGCGTAGCATACGGTCGGTACGCCAGTCTTTCGCCAGTTCAACGGCGGCTTTGACCAGGTGCCCCTGATGCATTTCCAGTTTACGTTCAAACAGCTCGAACAGCGTGAATGCATCCGCAGTACCGCCCGCAAAGCCCGCAATGACCTTGTCGTTGTAGAGGCGGCGGACTTTCTTCACGTTGCCTTTCATTACTGTGTTACCCAGTGTGGCCTGACCATCACCGGCGATTACCACGTGGCCGTTACGGCGTACGCTTACTATTGTTGTCACGAGCAGACCCCTTGGTTACTAATGCTGAATTGCGGCCCCGTACGGCGTACGGGGCATAATGCAAGTATAGATGGGGGAGATTTTGAGGGTTTCAACCCCCAGTGGCGAGTCGAATGCAGTTTGTATGGCCCGCCATCTTCAGACGGTTAATGGTGCTGTCGGCATTTTCTTTACCTTTCACCGGCCCGATAACCACGCGATTCCAGCCGTTATTGGTGGTAATTTTGGAGTCAAAGCCTTCAAACGCCAGCTGAGCGCGGACGCTTTCTGCCTGCTCGGCGCCTTTGAATGAACCACATTGCACCATCCAGCGACGTTCATCTTTTTTCTCTGCTGTCGCCTTCGGCGCTTCAGGCGCGCGCGTAATGGGCGCGGCTTTTGGCGCTGCCGCGCTGGTATGCGCCGGCGTTTGCAGCAAATCCTGATAAGGTTGCTGCGAGGCCGTCTGCTTCGGCGGCTGACTTTGGCGCGCGGGTTGCGCCGGGGCGGACTGTACCGTGCGCGTTTGCGGCTGTTCGTTTACCCGCGGCTGCGTACGTGGTTGCTGAACAGGCTGCGTTTGAGCCCACTGCTGCTGCTGCTGCGCCTGACGCTGGCGCTGTAGCGTTTGCTGGCGTTGTTCTGGCGTCTGCTCGTTCCACGGCACTTCGTTAAGTTGCGTTGGCTGCTGACGCATATCCGCCTGCATCTGCTCCAGGAGTTGACGCTGTTCGCTGGTGAGCTGATTCGGATTCATGACTTCGCCGCCGGCGGACGGTTCCGTTGGCGTACGCACGCCCGGCTGGCGACTTTCCAGCTCTTTGATGTAACGCCAGCGCTCTTCCGGTTTTGGCGGAAGCCCATTGCCGGTGACTTTCTGGTTTTGTAGCGTTTCGGACTCTTCTTTCTTATGGTGAGTAATGAAGTACAGACCGCCGATAAAGGTCACAAGGACGGCTGCCGCAATCGCGACCATTGCCGGCGAGACGGCAGGCATGTTGCTTTGCTTCTTCCGTGAGTTCCGTGAGGTGCTCTTTTTGCGCCGCGAAGGAGCCGGTTGGCCGCGACGTACATAATCTCGTTGTGCCACTATCGTTTCGCTGTATTTATTCGTTCGTCAGCCCGTCATGTTACTGAAGCGGCGGGCCTTTGACCAGACAGGTGAGTCTTAAAGCTATTTACTTTAGGGTAAAGCGCGCGTAGAACCGCGAATAATCAGCTCGCAATCCATTAAACGCGAGCCGCTGCTCACATTTTGCCCCTGCATCTGATCGAGCAACAGCAGCATCGCCTCGCGACCAATGTCAAAACGCGGCTGCGCCACGGTTGTCAACGGAGGGTCGCAAAACTCGGCCAGCGCGATATTGTCAAAGCCGATAATCGACAGATCGTCAGGCACTTTCAGACCCTGGCGCTTGGCCCAGGAGAGGGCGCCCAGCGCCATTACGTCGCTATGACAAAAGACGGCGGTAGGCGGCAACGGTTGCTCAAGCAACTGCTTTAATGCGTTTGCCCCGGCTTCAAAGGTAAAGTCGCCACGGGCGATGTAATGCGGATCGACCACAATGCCACTGCGTCTTAATGCCTGTACGTAACCTTGTAAGCGATAGTGACAGAGCGGCATATCTTCCGGCCCCGCAATACAACCAATCCGCTTGTGGCCCAAATCCAACAGGTAGTTCATGGCATTGAACGCGGCGGTCAGGTTATCGATATGTACCGTCGGCAGTTCAAGCTCCGGCGCGAACTCATTCGACATCACCATCGGAGGCAAATTGCGCTGCTCCTCAACGCTGGCGTCAAAGGGCAGTCGGGAACTGAGAAGTACCATGCCGTCGATCTGTTTGGTGATGATGAGATTAAGAAAGGTTTTTTCTTTCTGGTTTTGATGGGCGCAATCGCCAATCAGCACCAGATACCCCTGTTCTGCCGCGGTCACTTCGATACCGCGGATAATTTCACTGAAGAAGGGATCGCAAATATCCGGGACAATCACCAAAATCGTACGGGATTCATTGCGTTTTACATTTCGCCCCATCGACTGCGGGAAATAACCCACTTCAAGCGCGGCCTGTTCAACCCGGCTACGGGTCGACTGGGAGACTTTATCGGGGTTCATTAACGCGCGGGATACGGTTGCCGTAGAGACTTTCGCCTTCAACGCAACATCCTTCATCGTAGCGGCAGTAACCTGCTTGTTCGATTTCACTCTTTCTCCTCGCCTGGGAACTGCTGGCGCAGATCTATCCCTGGTAACACTCATCGAAAACATTTTTATCAGATAGTGCGTGGAAGCGGTTACAGAATTTTCATAAAAAGTGTGATGGATCTTTAATTTTACGATCCGCCTCGCATCGTGAGGACTATCCTTCAATCGGATCGACGTCCAGAACCCATTTAACTTTCCGCGCTTCAGGGAGCGTATTGATCAACGCCAGCGTGCCGCTGATGATGTGTTGCAGGCGAATCCGTGAAGGATGCTGAAGTAAAATTTGCCAGCGATAGCGGCCGCCGCGTTTTGGCGCGAGGGCCGGAACCGGACCTAAGATCCACAGCTTATCGTCTGATAGCGGGCTGGCCTGAATCAGATTACGCAACTGCTGGAGAAAGACGGGCGCCTGCTGATTGTTGTGATCCTCTGCGCGAATAATGACGTGGCTGGTCCACGGCGGAAGCTGGAGCGTTTGCCGTTCCGCCAGCGCCTGCTCCGCAAACGCATCATAGCCTTTATACAGTAACGTTTGCAGCAGGGGATGCTCAGGATGGTGCGTTTGGAGCACCACTTCGCCCTGTTTGCCCGCGCGCCCGGCGCGGCCGGAAACCTGAGTGTAGAGCTGGGCGAAGCGTTCCGCCGAACGAAAATCTGCGGAAAAAAGCGCGCCATCGACGTCCAGCAACGCCACCAGCGTGACGTCCGGAAAGTGATGGCCTTTCGCCAGCATTTGTGTGCCTATCAGAATGCGCGCTCCGCCGCGGTGAACTTCCGCCAGATGCTGCTCCAGCGCGCCTTTACGACTGGTGGTATCACGGTCGATTCGTGAGATCGGCACGCCGGGGAAGAAGGGCACCAGCACCTGCTCCAGCTGTTCCGTCCCTAACCCAACCGGTAGCATATGTGTGGAGCCGCAGGAGGGGCACTGACGCGGTACCGGACGTTGGCTGTCGCAGTGATGACAGCGTAAATGATGCTGCGCCTGGTGCAGCGTGTAGTAGTGATCGCAACGCGGGCACTCCGCAATCCAGCCGCAGTCGTGGCAAAGCAGCGCGGGCGCGAATCCCCGGCGGTTAAGAAATAAAATTACCTGATTGTCGGCCTGGAGATGTTGGCGCATACGGGCGATAAGGGCGGGCGCCAGTCCCGCCTGAAGACGCTGGCCTTTTAAATCCAGCACATGCTGCAGGGCTGGGCGGGCGTTGCCTGCGCGCCGCGTCAGACGCAGCATCCGGTATTTTTTCTGCCGCACGTTGCATAGCGTTTCCAGGGCTGGGGTGGCGGAGCCGAGAATAATCGGGATCTGCTCGCTATGGGCGCGATACACAGCCAAATCGCGGGCATGGTAGCGCCACCCTTCCTGCTGTTTATAAGAGCTGTCGTGCTCTTCGTCGATGACAATTACGCCAAGATTTTTAAACGGCGTAAACAGCGAGGAGCGCGTGCCGATGACAATCGCCGCTTCGCCGTTTTTCGCTTTCAGCCATGCCGAAAGACGCTCGCTGTCGTTTAGCCCGGAATGCAGCACTTCCACCGGCGCGTTAAAACGTTCGCGAAAACGGGCGATCGTTTGCGGCGTCAGGCCGATTTCCGGCACCATCACCAGCGCCTGTTTGCCCTGGGCGAGGACGTTTTCCAGCACGCTCAGATACACTTCGGTCTTGCCGGAACCGGTTACGCCTGCCAGCAACCAGGCGGAGAAACCGTCCGACGCGCTGTGAATCGCGCCGACTGCTGTCGCCTGTTCGGTATTCAGCCGCAGGCGCTCTCCTGCGACGGCGTAATGCTCCCGCCAGTCGGTAAACGCGGGCGTTTCACTGGCAAGCTCACAAAGCCCCTTACGCCGCAGCGTTTGCAGCGTGGCGTCAGTAAAATCAAGCTCGGCTACCTGATAGCGCCAGATCTTTCCTTGCCGCAGCGCCGCCAGCGCCTGTTGTTGTTTGGCGGAGCGTTTCAGGCTGTTGATGTCGACGGCTTGCCCCTCTTCGGTGGCGAACCAATACCATAGGGGCGCGTTGCTGGCTGGTTTTCCCTGACGCAGTAAAACCGGCAGAGCGTGAAACAGAACGTCGCCGAGGGGATGGTGGTAGTAATCCGCCGCCCAGAGGAGTAAGCGCCAGATGGAGGGAGAAAAGATTGGCTCGTTATCCAGGATTTCAATGACCGATTTTAATTCATCGAGCGGCAATTCGCTGTGGTCGCTAACCGAGACGACAATGCCCACGCGCTCTTGCTGCTTGCCGAACGGCACGCGCACGCGGCACCCGGCTTTGGCGACCCCGCCTTCCGGCAGCAGGTAATCAAAGGTTCGGGGAAGCGGAACGGGCAAGGCAACGTGCGCGACGGACATAGCATCTTCCTGACTTGAAATTTCGTCGGGTAGTATACACATTACGATAAGGGAGCGCGGATCAGTTTGCATACGGTGGTCAAATTCTGTATGATTCGCCGCCTTTGGTGCGTGTTGTGAGCATCAAACCCTTTACTATTAACTTCGCGTGGTGTCTGGCGTTAGGGCTGGAAGAGCGACGCGGCCTTACACTGAGGTTCCCCATGAAAAAAGGTATTCACCCGAATTACGTAGAAATTACTGCAACCTGTTCTTGCGGTAATGTTATCAAAACCCACTCTACCGTGGGTCACGACCTGAACCTGGACGTGTGCGGCAAATGCCACCCGTTCTTCACTGGTAAGCAGCGTGTTGTTGATACCGGTGGTCGTGTTGAGCGCTTCAACAAGCGCTTCAGCATCCCTGGCAGCAAATAAGTTACCGCCAGAAAAAAAAGCGCCGCAGGGCGCTTTTTTGTTTTCTAGGGATAACAGTATTTGTTCAGACACATTCTGTGATCCGTAATCGCTTTCATTACGCTTCCTGCCGTGAGTTTTAACGAAGGATTTATAGTCAGTCCCGCGCTTTCCAGCCCCTTCGCTGTCCATTTATTGCAGGTATTGAGTATGCCGTAGCGGCCATTCGCGGCGTAAAACTGGCTATCGCCGTAAATTCCTTGTTTTAACGGAATCAGATTACCCTCTGCGTCACGCGCAAAGCTGCGGCCCAGATAACGCATCAGACTGTTACGCTGGTTTGTGTGCAGGAGCAGTGATTTTATCTCGCTACCGGCGAAATAGCGTTCTGGTTTACCGGAAAAGGCGACGATGTGCATAACCGCGCCGGATGACCAGAACATGGCCTGGAGCGTAAGCGCGGTGGTGATTTCTTGTGACTGATAAAAGCCCTTATCGCCCCAGCCGATTTCATACCACTGCGTCTCCTGAGCGAACCGTTTTTTAAGCTGTGGCAGAACGGTATTAACATCATGGGCCGGCGCAATAATTCCCGTGTGCCAGCCATGACTGACGATATAGATTTCCGTCGGGGAGGGATGTCCGCCTGTCGTAGGTTTTACGGCTTGTGGAAAGGTTGTGCAGCCATATAGCAATAAACTTAACCAGGCGATAAAGAGATTTTTCATGACATATCACCAGCAAAGGCGCGGTATGTTGTGGCGTTTGTCTAATGACGCTGCGCTTATCGGGTCGGTGCCGGATTGGTAATTCATTGATATTTTTGCATTCCTCTTCGAGGGTAATAAAGCGAATGTCATAACTACAATACGTTTTAACCATTCAGGCGGAAGTTAGCTTCCGCCTGTTTTACTTTTACTATCTCGCTTTATTTTTTAAACATCTGCTCTGGATCGATAATCAGCGCCCGATAACCCAGCATACCGGCACGGTTACTGTGTACTTTTAGCTCCAGCATCACATCCTGAGTACCGTCTTTGACTTCATCCAGAACGGAAACGATCGGTTTTGTACCGCTCATTCCCGCTGTAGCCGAGTACATGAACATCGTTTTGGTTTCCGGGCGATATTCCGTGACGGAAGTAATAGCGCTGTACCAGTCAAAACCGCGCTCTTTACCATATTCCCACATTTGGGAAACCGTCATATTTTTTTCGTCAATCTGATATTCCACGCCGCGGGAATATTTCATTGACGGCATGGCCGGTTGTTCCATGCCGCGCGCATCGCCGTTATCAAAGGCGGTCACGACGGTTTTACCTCCGGTGCTTTTGGATGGCACTAACCAACCGGTATGTTGTGTCCATGTCCAGTCAAATCCACCGTCGCAGTGGTGCGCTTCGCAGGTTAGTGGTTTACCGTTGCTGTCTACGGGTTTCAGCACTTTTTTCGCCAGTTCGCCTTTCCAGCCGGATGGATCGGAAAGTATCCATTTCACTTTTTTATCGCGACCAATTTTGATGATGGCAGACTGGTGGCGCGAGCTAATGATAATGCTGTCGTCGCGAGGATCGTAGCTGACGGAGTTAACATGCGCCCAGTTGCGGCCCGGGCCGGAGCCCGCGATATCGCCGAAGGGTTGTTTTGCAAGCTGCTCTTTGGTCATGACCTGACCGGAATGTTCGGCATCGACGCTCAAACATACCGCTCCCTGATCCATCGCCAGAATAACGTCGTCACGATAGGGGTCGAGGATTTTTGGCAGATCCCAGTAATCGACGGTATCGCCGTTCTGGTCAACTTCAAGAATATGATCACGCACCGTATTGATGGTGTATTTACCATTTAATGGATAATTTTCTTTTGCGACACGCAGCAGGTAGGTGCCTTTCGGCGTTTCGGTAATGGCGTGCGAAAAATCAATAAATCCTTTTGGTAGTCGTTTATCGGAAATAACGCGGCCTAAGAAATCATATTTAAAGTAACGTTGACCCTGGCCAAAAATAAGATTGCCATCGTTAACCTGATGGAAGCTCATCATGGAACCAAAGCGCGTTATATCATCCTGGTTACGGAATTTATCAATATTCATATAGCCGCGAACATCGCCATTCGTATCGCTAATCCAGTTGATACCGGTATAATCCCAGTTCGCCGCGCCGCCTGCGACATGCATAATGTGGCCGGCTCTTGGCATCCCTGTTATATGGTTAAAAAGATATAAGCGATTTTTAAGCGAGCTATCGACTTTAACCGGTTCTACCGTAGGAAGAACGGCAGTTTGCCCGGTAGTAGAGGGTAATGATACCGGTGCGGCGTAAATGGACCACGTATAAGTTTGTTTTTTACCTTCTTCAGTCCAGTCAACTTTAACTTTATTGACATAATCTGGATACAAGCCAAATACAGGTATGCCGTCATGGGTATTTATAGCCTGCGGGCCGACATCATAACTGATCGGGATACCTTTTTCCCCTTTCCCTAAAACGGTAACCTTCACGTTCTGTACATTATGATTGGCTTTATTAATGATTGCTGTTAATGGGAAAACGCCGCCGTAGGGGGCGACATCGACCATACCTAATGGCCCCTCATGGACTGGAATGACATCTGCTGATGCGACCATTGGCCTGTTTGGGTCTAAAACACCTGAGGCCAAAACGCTGCCGCTCAAACACAGGCAGCATAATACAGGTAAGACTTTCCTTGTAAATAACATATTTATTTCCCCATTCGATATTATCGATAAAATGAATGTATATTAACCTTCTTATTTATCGGAGATGAAAAAACATTTAAAAAAGTAAAACAATCCGCGGAGGGGAATAATGATGTTGGTCACAAATATGAGGTGTCCATGGTCTTTTTAACAATACTTATCGTTATACTATTTGTTCAGTAAATATATGGCGGTGTATTATTATTCATGTACGCTTTGCTACGTGAAACATTAAATAAATATTGGAAGTTTAAATATAATAAAATTATATCGGTTATGGCATGTCGGGAATTTTTTTTCAGGAAAGTAACGAAGAGAAACTTATCATGTCTGACAAATTTATCCACCGAGGGCTATTCGGGAAGATGAACGGTTAGAAAAATGTCGGAGATAGCCGTGTACAGGGGGAATCGTTAAAAAAGCGCGGCCAGAGGCGTTCTGACCGCATGCTTTGCTATCAGTATTCCCACGTTTCCGGGTCAATCCCCATCTCACGCATGATCTCTTTTGCCGCTTCCGGGATTTCATCGCTGCGCTCTTTTCGCAGATCGGCATCATCCGGCAAGGGTTGCCCGGTAAAGGCGTGCAGAAATGCTTCACACAACAGCTCGCTGTTGGTGGCGTGGCGCAGGTTGTTCACCTGACGACGCGTACGTTCATCGGTGAGGATTTTTAACACCTTCAGAGGAATGGAAACCGTAATTTTTTTGACTTGCTCACTCTTCTTACCGTGCTCAGCGTATGGGCTGATATATTCGCCGCTCCATTCAGCCATGAGATACTTAATCCTCTTCGTCATTAATATTGAGGTCTGAACCTGAGCCCGGACCATAATCGCGCGTAGTTTACCGTAGTGGCGCGGCCCTGACACGAAGTTAGCGGTCGCAGATGTGCGCTAATGCATATAATTTTAACGGCTATTTGCGGTTTGCTCAATCTATACGCAAAGAAGTTTAGATGTCCAGATGTATTGACGTCTATTGTGGTAGTGGTTAATCTGTGGCCTGACTTTCACCGACTCAGCCAGGAATATCTTCATATGACGCGTAAACAGGCCACTATCGCAGTGCGTAGCGGATTAAACGACGACGAGCAATACGGCTGCGTTGTGCCGCCGATCCATCTCTCCAGCACCTATAACTTTACCGGTTTCAATGAGCCGCGCGCGCATGATTATTCCCGCCGCGGTAATCCCACGCGTGATGTTGTTCAGCGCGCATTAGCGGAACTGGAAGGCGGCGCGGGCGCGGTATTGACGAATACCGGCATGTCGGCGATTCATCTGGTCACCACCGTTTTCCTCAAGCCGGGCGATCTGCTGGTCGCGCCGCATGATTGCTACGGCGGCAGTTATCGTCTGTTTGACAGTCTGGCGACACGCGGCTGTTATCGTGTGCGGTTTGTCGATCAGGGCGATGAACGCGCCTTACAGGCGGCGCTGGAAGAAAAACCGAAGCTGGTACTGGTAGAAAGTCCAAGTAATCCATTGTTACGCGTGGTGGATATTGCGAAAATCTGTCGGCTGGCGCGCGAGGCGGGCGCAGTGAGCGTCGTTGATAACACGTTTTTAAGCCCGGCGCTGCAAAATCCGCTGGCGTTGGGTGCCGATCTGGTGTTGCATTCATGCACGAAATATCTCAATGGTCATTCGGATGTTGTGGCCGGCGTGGTGATTGCTAAAGATCCGGAAATGGTCACTGAACTGGCGTGGTGGGCGAATAATATTGGCGTGACCGGCGGGGCGTTTGATAGCTATCTGCTGCTGCGCGGTTTGCGAACTCTGGTGCCGCGTATGGAGCTGGCGCAGCGCAACGCGCAGGCGATTGTGAAATATCTGCAAACCCAGCCGTTGGTGAAAAAACTGTATCACCCGTCGCTGCCGGAAAATCAGGGGCATGAAATTGCCGCGCGCCAGCAAAAAGGCTTTGGCGCAATGTTGAGTTTTGAACTGGATGGGGATGAGGAGACGCTGCGTCGTTTTCTGGGCGGGCTGTCGCTGTTTACGCTGGCGGAATCTTTAGGGGGAGTGGAAAGTTTGATCTCTCACGCCGCCACCATGACGCATGCCGGTATGTCGCCGCAGGCGCGTGCCGCCGCCGGGATCTCCGAAACGCTACTGCGTATCTCCACCGGTATTGAAGATGGCGAAGATTTAATTGCCGACCTGGAAAATGGCTTCCGGGCTGCAAACAAGGGGTAAACATGAGTGTGATTGCGCAGGCAGGGGCGAAAGGTCGTCAACTGCATAAATTTGGCGGCAGTAGTCTGGCGGATGTGAAGTGTTACCTGCGTGTCGCAGGCATTATGGCGGAGTATTCGCAGCCTGACGATATGATGGTAGTGTCCGCCGCAGGCAGTACCACCAACCAGTTGATTAGCTGGCTCAAGTTAAGCCAGACCGATCGCCTTTCTGCGCATCAGGTATTACAGACGTTACGCCGCTACCAGTGCGATCTGATTAGCGGGCTGCTTCCCGCCGACGTGGCAGATGACTTAACCAGCGCTTTTATCAGCGATCTGGAACGTCTTGCCGCCTTGCTCGACGGCGGCGTAACGGATGCCGTCTATGCCGAGATTGTCGGACACGGCGAAATTTGGTCGGCGAGATTGATGTCCGCCGTCCTGAATCAGCAGGGGCTGGATGCCGCCTGGCTGGACGCGCGCGCATTTTTACGCGCCGAACGCGCCGCACAGCCGCAGGTTGATGAAGGGCTATCTTATCCTTTATTGCAACAGCTACTGGCGCAGCATCCTGGCAAACGTCTGGTCGTGACCGGGTTTATCAGCCGCAATCACGACGGCGAAACGGTCCTGTTAGGTCGGAACGGTTCCGACTATTCCGCCACGCAAATCGGCGCGCTGGCGGGCGTTTCCCGCGTGACCATCTGGAGCGATGTCGCGGGCGTTTATAGCGCCGACCCGCGCAAAGTGAAAGATGCCTGCCTGCTGCCGTTGCTGCGTCTGGACGAAGCCAGCGAGCTGGCGCGTCTGGCGGCGCCTGTTCTGCACGCCCGCACGCTACAGCCAGTGTCCGGCAGCGATATCGATTTGCAGTTGCGCTGTAGCTACACGCCGGATCAAGGGTCAACCCGAATTGAACGAGTGCTGGCTTCCGGGACGGGCGCGCGTATCGTGACCAGTCACGATGATATCTGTCTGATTGAGTTTCAGGTGCCTGCCAGCCAGGATTTCAGGCTGGCGCATAAAGAGCTCGACCACATTTTAAAACGGGCGCAGGTGCGTCCGCTGGCGGTGGGCGTGCATCGCGATCGCCAGTTATTACAGTTCTGCTATACCGCCGAGGTAGCGGATAGCGTACTGAAACTCCTCGACGATGTCGGGCTGCCGGGCGAATTGCGCCTGCGGCAGGGGCTGGCGCTGGTGGCGATGGTCGGTGCGGGCGTCACTCGCAATCCGCTACACTGCCATCGCTTCTGGCAGCAGCTTAAAGGTCAGCCAGTGGAATTTACCTGGCAGTCGGAGGAGGGCATCAGTCTGGTGGCGGTGCTGCGTACCGGCCCGACTGAGAGCCTGATTCAGGGGCTGCACCAGTCTGTTTTCCGCGCCGAAAAACGCATTGGCCTGATGCTGTTCGGTAAGGGGAACATCGGCTCCCGTTGGCTGGAACTATTTGCCCGTGAACAAAGCACGCTTTCCGCGCGTACTGGTTTTGAATTTGTGCTGGCGGGCGTGGTGGATAGCCGCCGTAGCCTGTTGAATTATGAAGGGCTGGACGCCAGCCGCGCGCTGGCATTCTTTGATGATGAAGCCGTTGAGCAGGACGAAGAGTCGCTATTCCTGTGGATGCGTGCGCATCCGTATGATGATTTAGTGGTGCTGGATGTGACAGCAAGCGAGCAACTGGCCGATCAGTACCTTGATTTCGCCAGCCACGGTTTTCATGTGATTAGCGCCAATAAACTGGCGGGCGCAAGCGCCAGCGATAAGTATCGCCAGATTCATGACGCGTTTGAAAAAACCGGGCGTTACTGGCTGTATAACGCCACCGTGGGCGCGGGGTTGCCGATCAACCACACGGTGCGGGATCTGATTGACAGCGGCGATACGATTCTCTCGATCAGCGGGATCTTCTCCGGGACGCTATCCTGGCTGTTCCTGCAATTTGACGGCACGGTGCCGTTTACCGATCTGGTGGATCAGGCCTGGCAGCAGGGGCTGACGGAACCCGATCCGCGCGTCGATCTTTCCGGAAAAGATGTCATGCGTAAGCTGGTGATTCTGGCGCGCGAGGCGGGATACGACATCGAGCCGGATCAGGTGCGTGTAGAATCGTTGGTGCCGGCGCATTGTGAAGAAGGGTCTATCGATCACTTTTTCGAAAACGGCGACGCGCTGAATGAACAGATGGTGCAGCGTCTGGAGGCAGCCCGCGAACTGGGGCTGGTGTTGCGTTACGTGGCGCGTTTCGACGCCAATGGCAAAGCGCGCGTCGGCGTTGAAGCGGTGCGTCCGGAACATCCGCTGGCGGCGCTGCTGCCGTGCGATAATGTCTTTGCTATTGAAAGCCGCTGGTATCGCGATAACCCGCTGGTGATCCGTGGGCCGGGCGCGGGTCGCGATGTGACCGCCGGGGCGATTCAGTCGGATATCAACCGCCTGGCGCAGTTGCTGTAATAAAGGCAATTTCGTGAGCGAAGCGCCGGGTTGCGCTTCGCTCCCTCATCAATACGTTTCAATACGTTATGCAGTCATTCTGTAGATACTGATATACGAAGCGCCATCCGATTGCTGACGAAACATTATGGCGTGATGCTTTTTACATTCTCAACCCGGACATCCATCCGGGGGTAAGGAATATTGATGCCGTTTTCATCCATCGCTTCCTTGATATTTTCCAGAAGATCGTAGTAAGTACTCCAGTACTGAGCGTTGGGCACCCATACGCGAACATAGAAATTCAGGCTAGAGGGCGCAAGTTCGCCCAGGCGGACCGTAATATCGCGGGTTTTATCAATGCGATGATCTTGTTCAATAATACGATGTATCACGCTTTTTACGTCAGCAATACGGCTTTGGTAATCCACGCCAATAATCAGATCAATACGTCGATAGGGGTGTCGTGAATAGTTGATAATATTATCAGCAATAATTTTACCATTCGGGATGACAACTTCTTTGCTATCCGCAGTGAGCAGAGTGGTGGAGAAAATATGGACCTTTTCTACTGTGCCGATAACCAGGCCAATTTGTACAATTTCCCCGGCGCGGAAAGGGCGCAGGGAGACAAGCAGTACGCCTGCGGCAAAGTTGGAAAGTGACCCTTGCAGCGCCAGGCCAATGGCTAAACCCGCCGCGCCGATAACGGCAATAATTGAGGAGGTTTCTATACCGACACGGCCAAGAGCGGCTACTGCCGTGAAAGCTATCGTGATGTAGCGAACCAGCGCGGAGAAAAAGTGGACAATAGTGGCATCCACTTGCCGCCTGAGAAGTAATTTTTCCAGCCCCCTCGATAGTAAGCGAGCTATTAACTTACCGATGAAAAGTAGAATGATGGCGGCAACAACATTCCAGCCAAAATGAATTACCGAGTCACTGTGCTCGGCCATCCATTTGATCGCGCCTTTAATTTTTGGAAATAACTCAAAACCTTCCATGTTTATCCTCTGTCAGCAGTATCCGCGGTATTAGCAGTAATAAAACGGTTCATTTTTGCCTGGATAATCGCCGCGCCGACGGGTGGCAGCAGTAACGCCCAGAATAGTGTCCAGCCGGTTCGTATTCCGCCATCTTCGTTTTTATTCGCCAGCAGAGCGCGGATTTCATCGCTAAGCGTCAGACACAATATGGCTGTGCCAAACGGCATAATTGCTGACAGCCATCCCGCGCCACATGCGGTCATGAGTCGGGGCGAAGGCGCCACAAATTGCATTTCCCGGTGAATTCTGAAGAACCAATAAATAATATAAAATGGAATGAAAAAGGCTAATAATGCGACGACAAGGGGTTCTGCGCACTCAGGTCGCTGGGTTGATGAGAACCTTTTGGGCGGTGCAATATAGAAAAGTTCTTTTTTGAGCGGTAATAGTAGCAAAAGCGCGATAACCGCTAAAGTAATTACGATTATTCCTATATAAGGAATTGAGTATATAAATATAGACAGATAGCCAGCGATGATAAATTTGAACAGTAAGCAGAGGCTAAATAAAATAACAAATGTCTGAGCACTGCCGATAGCGCTGAAAAGCAGCATGGGGACTAACAGCGTTATGATCCCCACACCCAGATTAATTAAAAACTGCGCTATGATAAGCCTGACTACGTCAGACGGGCCATTTATGCAGAAGGAACAGACCACGCCAATGATTAACAGGAGCGCAACAAAGTAGAAGGGGTAACAATTTTTTATACGGCAGACAAACCAGCTGGCAACCATACCCAGGAGGTATCCCAGTTGGCCGCCAACGAGAATGGCGCCAATACGATCGGCTGGAATAGACAGAGATTTACTCCAAAAATAAACACCATACGACGATCCCAGCGAACCGATAAAAGAGAGCACCAAAAAGAAAAAAGTGATCCCCCAGAATCGATAGCTACTCAGGAGATCGGCGCAGGTCCATTTTTTATCTGACATTGACGGTAAAGTAATTTCCATATTTATCCCTTGTTTTCCATAGAAAATAAGAATGTATAGAACTATTTAAATTGATAATAAATATTGATTATGTGAATAACGTTTATAGCCGATTTTAACTTAAAACGAAGGGCCATTTTATCAAATAGTTCTATTCTTTTTCAGCGTATAAAAGCAGGATGTGAGGTGATTAAATCTATAGCGCCTTCTGAATGATAATCTGTGATTTTTTATGCGTGGCATTACATCATTGGGTTAAATGTGATTCCATTGTGAGTTATATTTTTCCGTCAGCAAATACAGAATTTGCGTGACGCGTTTGGCGGAATAGTGGGCGCTTTGCTGGAATTCAGGTTGTTGCCATAGCCAGGTAACAAAGCGGCGACTGGCCGCCAGATTAACGGCGACACCTTGTTCTAAGTGGGAACCGGTTAACGAACAGACCATTTTGCGGTTGTGACCTTGCCCCCAGAGTTGCCACTGATTTTGCCACCATCCCTGCCATGTTTTGCCTAACAGTTGCCACTCTGCGCGGCAATCGTCATCGTTTATCTCTTCCTCAACGAACCACAGCGAGGAGAGACGCTGGCGAAACCGCTCCGCCCATGCCGTAATGACCGCGCCGCGCAAAAAACACTCATGGGCAATGATGTGTGTCGTGACATCAGGAAAGCGGTTTTTCAGCACCCGAAAATGACCATGCGCCGTAATGACCGGGCGAAGTATTGTCCCTTGCGCGTTCCGTTTAAGCGCCGCCGAGCCATACTGAATCTCATCGAACTGGCTGCGCTGTAAAAATTGCCGTTCTTTAATGGCGATACGGTGAATAATATCGCCATCCTCACCCTCGGGCGGCGCAATTCCTTTCCAGTGGTAATGCAAACTCTTTCCGGCAGAAAGTAACGTGAAATTGCTGGAAAGGTGAAGAATATTGCCGCGAACAGCGTCAAAACTGAATAAAAAGTACAATTGTTGGAAGGCATTCGCTCCCTGAAACGGTACGAGCAGCGGAATACTGCAAATCTGTTCCGGCGTTTCGGCGACATTCAGCGCGTGCTGTTTTGGCGTCCAGACCTTCTTACAGTACTGGCACTGAAGTCGCTGCGTTCCGCCGGGATTACGTCCATAACGAATCCATGTTTTTTGATAGCAGTCGGGGCAAAAGTGACCATGCTCTTTGGCATATTGCGCGATATAAGCAGACGCCCAGCGGCGAAATTCCACCTCGTTGAAGAGCGGCGGATAACTGCCGCAGGCTCGACAATGCAATGCCGGATAACCCAGGCGATAGTCCGGCCACACATAATCCGGCGAGTCAGGCAGCCCAAGATTGCGACAACCAGCGCTTTTGCAGGCATTAATGGTAAACAGAGGCGGCATACATTTTACCAACGATTTTGGCAGGTCGTTGATTCTGCCTTCATAAAACGGTACGCGGGTGTGAGGACTCTCACATAAAAAAACCTTTCAGAACGTAACGTAGCGAATCTTTATATGACTGAAAGGGACTTATTTATGAAAGTAAAACTGCTTGCTGCCGGTATTTTGTTCACGCTGCCGTTCTGGGCCTGCGCCAAAGATGTCACCATTATTTACACCAACGATCTACACGCCCATGTGGAGCCTTATAAAGTGCCGTGGATTGCTGACGGTAAACGCGATATTGGCGGTTGGGCCAATATCACCACGTTGGTGAAGCAGGAAAAAGCCAAAAATAAGGCGACGTGGTTTTTTGATGCCGGAGATTACTTTACCGGACCGTATATCAGCAGCCTGACGAAGGGTAAAGCGATTATCGATATTTTGAATACCATGCAGTATGACGCTGCCACTATCGGTAATCATGAGTTCGATCATGGCTGGGACAATACATTGTTGCAACTGAGCCGGGCGAAATTCCCTATCGTACAGGGCAATATTTTTTATGAGGACAGCAGTAAATCCTTCTGGGATAAGCCGTACACCATTGTTGAAAAAGATGGCGTCAAGATTGGCGTGATCGGCTTACACGGTGTTTTTGCTTTTAATGATACGGTTTCTGCCGCGACGCGCGTGGGCATTGAGGCACGCGATGAAATTAAGTGGCTGCAACGTTACATTGATGAACTTAAAGGTAAAGTCGATCTGACCGTCGCGCTGATTCACGAAGGCACCCCGGCCCGCCAGTCCAGCATGGGAAATACCGATGTGCGACGCGCGCTGGATAAAGATATTCAGACCGCAAGTCAGGTAAAAGGGCTGGATATTTTGATTACCGGCCACGCGCATGTCGGTACGCCGGAACCGATTAAAGTCGGTAATACGCTGATCCTCTCAACGGACAGCGGCGGTATTGATGTGGGTAAACTGGTGCTGGATTACAAAGAGAAACCACACCACTTTACGGTGAAGAACTTCGAGCTGAAGACCATTTTTGCTGATGAGTGGAAGCCCGATCCGCAAACGAAACAGGTGATCGACGGCTGGAACAAAAAGCTCGATAAAGTCGTGCAGCAAACGGTGGCCCAGTCGCCGGTCGAGTTAACGCGCGCGTATGGCGAATCGTCGTCGCTGGGGAATCTGGCGGCGGATGCGCTGCTTTTTACGGCGGGGAAAGACACCCAGTTAGCGCTTACTAACTCTGGCGGTATCCGCAACGAAATCCCGGCTGGCGCGGTGACGATGGGGGCGGTAATCAGTACCTTCCCGTTCCCTAATGAACTGGTCACGATGGATTTAACCGGTAAACAATTGCGCAGCCTGATGGAGCATGGCGCTGGATTAAGCAACGGCGTATTGCAGGTGTCTAAAGGGCTGGAGATGAAGTATGACAGCAGCAAACCTATCGGCCAGCGGGTTACCGTGCTGACGCTCAATGGCAAGCCGATTGACGATGCTACGGTTTATCACATCGCTACCAATAGCTTCCTTGCCGACGGCGGCGACGGTTTTGCGGCGTTCACGGAAGGCCAGGCGCGGAACACCTCCGGCGGCTACTATGTGTCGAATGCGATAGTTGATTACTTTAAGGCGGGCAACACCATCACGGATGAGCAGCTCAAAGGGATGCGCGTTGCGGATGTGAAGAAGTAATTTCCCCTGCCGCGGCGCGTTCAGTGTCGCGGCGTGACATGAAGAAAATTCAACTTTGCTGAATATTCCTCATTCTTTAGCGTGATTTTTCAGTTGACGTCCTTCTGCTTTTCCGTCATTTTTACATCTGGACGTCTAAACGGATAGATGTTTACAACACAACAAATAATAACATGCGATTGATGAGGTAAGGTATGAGCTTTTTTCACGCCAACCAGCGGGAAGCCCTGAATCAGAGCCTGGCGGAAGTACAGGGTCAGATTAACGTTTCGTTTGAATTTTTCCCGCCGCGCACCAGTGAAATGGAGCAAACCCTGTGGAACTCCATCGATCGCCTGAGCAGTCTGAAACCGAAGTTTGTTTCGGTAACGTATGGCGCCAACTCCGGGGAACGCGACCGCACTCATAGCGTTATTAAAGGCATTAAAGAGCGTACTGGGCTTGAGGCCGCGCCGCACCTTACCTGTATTGACGCCACGCGCGATGAACTGCGCACCATCGCCCGCGACTACTGGAATAACGGTATCCGCCACATTGTCGCTTTGCGCGGCGATTTGCCGCCGGGCAGCGGTAAGCCGGAGATGTACGCCGCCGATCTGGTTGGTTTGCTCAAAGAGGTGGCCGATTTCGATATTTCAGTAGCAGCCTATCCGGAGGTACATCCGGAAGCGAAAAGCGCGCAGGCCGATCTGCTTAATCTGAAGCGTAAAGTGGATGCTGGCGCTAACCGCGCGATAACCCAATTTTTCTTCGATGTGGAAAGCTACCTGCGTTTTCGCGACCGCTGTGTTTCCGCCGGTATCGACGTAGAAATTATTCCCGGCATTTTACCGGTGTCTAACTTTAAACAGGCGAAAAAATTTGCCGATATGACCAATGTCCGCATTCCGTCCTGGATGTCACTGATGTTTGAGGGGCTGGATAATGACGCAGAAACCCGCAAGCTGGTGGGCGCTAACATTGCGATGGACATGGTGAAAATTTTAAGCCGTGAAGGAGTGAAGGATTTCCACTTCTACACGTTGAATCGTGCGGAAATGAGTTATGCCATTTGCCACACACTGGGCGTAAGACCGGGTTTATAACCTCCAGCTCCCTGCCGGGAGCTTTATTACACCTCATATTGATCTACATCTCTGTAACTAAAAATATAAAAGGTATTAGCTATCGAATCTGTGGATTAATTCAACTATATCTATTTGCTCCTGGTGTATATCGTAACGGTAACACTTTAAAAGGGAGCTGAGATATGAGCACGACCGACGATACCCATAACACGTTATCCACTGGAAAATGTCCTTTCCATCAGGGGGGGCATGACCGAAGCGCAGGCGCAGGGACAGCCAGCCGCGACTGGTGGCCGAACCAGCTTCGCGTGGATCTTTTGAATCAACATTCCAACCGTTCTAACCCGCTGGGTGAAGACTTTGACTACCGCAAAGAGTTTAGCAAGTTAGACTACTCCGCCCTGAAAGGGGATCTCAAGGCGCTGCTGACCGATTCACAACCGTGGTGGCCCGCCGACTGGGGCAGCTATGTCGGTTTGTTTATTCGTATGGCCTGGCATGGCGCTGGCACCTACCGTTCTATTGATGGTCGTGGCGGCGCGGGTCGTGGTCAACAGCGTTTTGCGCCGCTTAACTCCTGGCCGGATAACGTCAGCCTGGATAAGGCGCGTCGTTTGTTGTGGCCGATTAAGCAGAAATATGGCCAGAAAATTTCCTGGGCCGACCTGTTTATTCTGGCGGGTAACGTGGCGCTGGAAAACTCCGGCTTCCGTACCTTCGGTTTCGGCGCCGGGCGTGAAGATGTCTGGGAACCGGATCTGGATGTGAACTGGGGCGATGAAAAAGCCTGGTTGACTCACCGACACCCTGAAGCGCTGGCAAAAGCGCCGCTGGGCGCGACCGAGATGGGCCTTATCTACGTTAACCCGGAAGGGCCGGATCACAGCGGCGAACCACTTTCTGCCGCCGCCGCTATTCGCGCTACCTTTGGCAATATGGGGATGAACGACGAAGAGACCGTGGCGTTGATCGCTGGCGGGCATACCCTCGGTAAAACCCACGGCGCGGCAGCGGCATCCCATGTAGGGGCCGATCCGGAAGCCGCGCCGATTGAAGCGCAGGGCTTAGGTTGGGCCAGCAGCTATGGTAGCGGCGTTGGCGCGGATGCTATCACCTCCGGGCTGGAAGTGGTCTGGACGCAGACGCCGACCCAGTGGAGCAACTATTTCTTCGAGAACCTGTTCAAATATGAGTGGGTACAAACCCGTAGTCCGGCTGGCGCTATCCAGTTTGAAGCGGTAGACGCGCCGGATATCATCCCGGACCCGTTCGATCCGTCGAAAAAACGTAAGCCAACCATGCTGGTCACCGACCTGACGCTGCGTTTTGATCCGGAGTTCGAGAAGATTTCCCGTCGTTTCCTTAACGATCCGCAGGCCTTTAATGAAGCCTTTGCTCGTGCCTGGTTCAAACTGACGCACAGAGATATGGGACCAAAAGCGCGTTACATCGGACCGGAAGTGCCGAAAGAAGATCTGATCTGGCAGGACCCGTTGCCGCAACCGCTCTACCAGCCAACGCAGGAAGACATTATCAACCTGAAAGCGGCGATCGCTGCATCCGGGCTTTCTATTAGCGAGATGGTTTCGGTTGCCTGGGCATCCGCGTCTACTTTCCGCGGTGGCGATAAGCGTGGCGGCGCTAACGGCGCGCGTCTGGCATTAGCGCCTCAGCGCGACTGGGATGTCAACGCCGTTGCGGCTCGCGTTCTGCCGGTATTAGAAGAGATCCAGAAAACGACGAATAAAGCCTCGCTGGCCGATATTATTGTGCTGGCGGGCGTGGTCGGTATCGAGCAGGCGGCCGCTGCTGCGGGTGTCAGCATCAGCGTACCTTTTGCGCCGGGCCGGGTGGATGCGCGTCAGGATCAGACCGACATCGAGATGTTCTCGCTGCTTGAACCGATTGCCGATGGATTCCGTAACTATCGTGCGCGTCTGGATGTGTCGACGACCGAATCGCTGTTGATTGATAAAGCGCAGCAGTTAACGTTGACCGCGCCGGAAATGACGGTACTGGTTGGCGGGATGCGTGTGCTGGGAACCAACTTTGACGGCAGCCAGAACGGTGTCTTTACCGACAGACCGGGCGTGCTCAGCACAGACTTCTTCGCTAATCTGCTGGATATGCGTTACGAGTGGAAACCGACCGACGAATCTAATGAGCTGTTCGAAGGCCGGGATCGTCTGACTGGCGAGGTGAAATACACGGCGACCCGCGCCGATCTGGTGTTTGGTTCCAACTCCGTACTGCGCGCGCTGGCGGAAGTTTACGCGTGTAGCGATGCGCACGAGAAGTTTGTGAAGGACTTCGTCGCGGCATGGGTGAAAGTGATGAACCTGGACCGTTTCGATCTGCAATAATCTGATAGGTTAATTCGTCAGCGGCTGCTATTCGGTAGTCGCTGACGTTTTCCGCGTTTAATGCGAAAAATAACGAAAATGCCCCGTTACTTTCCAGTTAAATAATACATCTTCCTCCTGTGCTCCCGCGCCTATGTTATGCACAACCAGCGGCACCCCTTCAGGCGTGACGTTCAGGGACACCACGCCAATATGCGCAAGGCCGTTATCCAGTCGCCAGGAGACAATATCTCCCGGTTGATAATCGCTATATTTATCTGTCACCGGCAACGCTTTGTTTTGACGCTGGAACCAGGTTTCCAGATTCGGAACGCGGCGATGGTCGATATTGCTGTCCGGGCGTTTCAGCTTCCAGTTATTCGGGTAGGCAGAGAAATGCGCCTGCATGTCTTCATGTACCCGTTTCTGTAAATCAACCTGCTGACTGCGTAGCGCGCGGATGACGACATCTGCACATACTCCACGCTCCAGCGGAAGATCGCCATTCGGATAATCCAGACGAACATAGGCAGCATCATAAAATAGCGTCTTACCTATTTGCGTCCCGGCACTTTGGGCGATTGCAGCATTAGTTTGCGCCTGAACGGTTATTGGTCTGGTATCAGAGCGTGGCGAATGATGAGAGATATGGCTAATAAAAAAAGCAGCAAGAATACCGATAAGCGCCTGTGCGAATTTCATCTTCTTCGTCCGTGAAGTGTGTCAGTACGTCATTTGACTTTCCGCGGAGAGAATGGTGCGTGATAAAAAAGTCTATTTCAGGACAAAATGGACTGATTCCAGGCTATGGAATACCTGATGATAGCGCTTCGCTTACCCGGCCTGGATGATTGGATAACAAGGCCAGATAAGGCGCCTGTGTCGATATTCGGCAACTGAATTCTGTTGGGTCAGCAAGCTGAAATACTCCTGACTATCGTCAGGAGTATTGCTCAGACCTTATTCCCATTCCTGCAAAAAGCGTTGACCGTACTGGTCGGCGACCAGCAGCGCGGCGTACACTTCATCCGGCGTTGCGCCGCCAGGCATGTTATGAATAGTTTCACCTTCTGCGCAGGAGGCTTCCGCGACGGTGCGCATTTTTGCCGGAATATCCTGTTTAATATCCAGTTGCGCCAGCGTAATCGGCAGGCCAACGGAATGGCACAGCGCCGCAACGGTTTCGATTTCTTCGACCGGCGCGTTTTCCAGCACCAGTTGCGTCAGCGTACCGAAAGCGACCTTCTCACCGTGATAATAGTGGTGCGCATCCGGAATCGCCGTTAAACCGTTATGAATCGCGTGCGCTGCGGCCAGACCGCCGCTTTCAAAACCGACCCCGCTCAGGTAGGTGTTGGCTTCGATGACGCGTTCCAGCGCTGGCGTGACGACGTGCTGTTCGGCGGCCAACATGGCTTTTTCGCCTTCTTCGATCAGCGTGTTATAGCATAGCTCCGCCAGCGCCAGCGCGGCCTGTGTACACTTGCCGCCCGCCATTGTGGTGGCGCCGCTGCGTGAGCAGGCGCGCGCTTCAAACCAGGTCGCCAGCGCATCGCCGATACCGGCTGCCAGCAGACGCGCCGGCGCGCCCGCCACTATCTGCGTATCGACAATGACCATATTCGGGTTATGCGGCAGCAGCAGATAACGGTCAAACTCACCGGCATCGGTATAAATAACCGAGAGTGCGCTGCACGGTGCGTCGGTAGAGGCGATGGTCGGCGCGATAGCGACCGGGACGTTCATAAAATGCGCCAGCGCTTTGGCGGTATCCAGCGTTTTACCGCCGCCGATACCCAGTACGGCGCCACACTGACTTTTCTCGGCGACGGCGCGCAGCCTGTCGATCTCATTTTGCGAACATTCGCCGCCAAACGGGGCGATTTCTACTGACAAACCGGCATCCGTCAGGCTTTTGCGCAGCGTCTCTTCGGCAAATCCCAGCACGAATTTATCGCCCACAACCAGCCAGTTGTTCGCCATTGGTTTTAAATAATCGCCAAGACGCGCGATGACGTTTGCACCCTGAATATACTTACCTGGTGACTGAATAATGCGATCCATACATTTCTCTCCTACAGGTTCAGATTACCAAAAGCGTTTTTCCAGTCTTGCTCAAACTTCTCTATTGCTGACTCTACCGCAGGCGTATTGAGCATTTGTTGCGCTACATCTAAAGGAAGGGTAATCGCCTGGCAACCTGCCAGTAAGCAATCCAGCGCCTGCCGCGGCGTTTTAAAGCTGGCCGCCAGCACCATGCTGTCGGGAGCGTGATGTTCCAGTAGCGTTTGCAGCTCCTGAACCATACGAATGCCATCGCCGCCCTGCGCATCAACGCGGTTGACGTAGGGAGCGACATATTTTGCGCCCGCCAGCGCCGCCAGCAGGCCCTGCGACGCGCTGTAGACGGCGGTGCCCAGCGTCACGATGCCTTCTTTTTTCAGCAATTTAATCGCTGCAAGACCTTCGGTGGTCACCGGAATTTTCACCACAATGCCGGGGATGGCGTTATTCAGTCGTTTGGCTTCTTCCACCATCCCTTTCGCGTCGCGGCTCATGGTCTGCGCAAATAAAGTGCCTTCTTCGCCGATGGCGTTTTGCAGCCTGGGCAGCACATCCCAGATAGATTCTTTGCTGGCTGCCACAATGCTTGGATTGGTGGTGACGCCGGCAATCGGGAAAATGCGCGCCAGACGTTCAACTTCCGCCACGTTAGCGGTATCCAGATAGAGTTCCATAGTCTTTCTCTTCGTGAGTTTTCGTTATGGACAGGATAAAGGAGCGTGCCCCGGATGCGCTATGTGACAAATCTGCCAAAAACTGGACAAATGTGATGCCCTTGGTAAAGTGTGATTTACTTCACAAGTTGGTGATGATTAACGTATAACGTGCTGTTGTATGCCATGTGGGGGAGTGAGGTTTTTGTATTGATATTACAATAATCCAGTAAATGCGCGTTTTATCTACTGTATTCTCTTTATTGGCGTGTGGATTATTTCTCCGTTAGCTGGCTGTGATACTGGCGGCGATACTCCGACGGCGAGCGTTCCGTATTTTTGCGAAACAGGCGGCAGAAATAGTTACTGTCGACAAAGCCGCAGCGGTGCGCCACCTCTTTCACTTTCAGGTCATAACCCTTCAGCAACGTTTTGGCGTGTTCCAGTCGCGTATGGTTCAGGTATTCGTTAAAGCCGATGGCTCCCGTTTTCTGGAACAGGTGCGAGAGGTAATTTGGCGAGATATAAAACGCCTGTGCTACCGATTCACGCGTCAACGGCGCGGCGTAGCGTTCATCAATATACTCCCGAATGGCTTCAAAAAGCGCGCGGCTGCGGGAGGCGGTCTGGATTTGGCTGCCGAGCAGATCGCGGCAATGGCTTAGTAGGCTGGCGACAATCAATCTGGCCGTTTGCTGCTCTTGCGGCTGCATCTGCATCTCATTAAGCGTTTGTAACAGGAAAGAGCCGATACGCGGGCCACGGCGCGCAACGTGTTGTTTCGTGAGGTTTTGATGCTGCTGACCATCCCAGTGGACTACGCTGAAACCTAACTGCTGTTTGCCAAACAGAATGCTCAGAGTGGTGACGGGCGTTTGCCACTGCGGGATGTTCCAGCCGCCAGCCGGAACGTAGAGAACATCGCAAGGAATGAGCGGGGCGGTAATGCTCATGTCAGTAAGCTCGCCCTCCAGCACAATCTCCAGCCGCGGAAAATCCACCTGGTACGCCAGTTCCGGCGCTGGGCCGCTGGCGCTGGCAAAATAAATCTGGCGCAGCGGCAGCGGGCCGTTGATGAGACGGGAGAGAAGGTGGCTGACGTCGTGATACATGATAATCCCCTGCCGATCGCAAACAGAGGAAACAGTAACGTCGAAAACCGATGTCCTCAAGCGATTATTGCCGGATGGCGGCGCTTTGCGCCTTATCCGGACTACGGGAGAGAAGAACGCCAGGCCCGATAAGCGTTAGCGTTATCGGGCAACATACAGGCTATTGATTACCGACCTGATCGCCATACGGCAACGTATCATAATCAATCAGCGCGTTTTTCTTATACGGGTTGCCAATCCAGCGCGTGGTCTCTTTGAACTGCGGGTTGGTGATGGAACGCGTCGGGTCGTAGCCATCATAGGTCAGGCCCGCTAAGTCCGACCAGGTATGGATAAGCTCGGAACTACTGTACTTACGATCGACATCCTGTGAGAAGTCGCGCGGATGCGCTGCCTGCCATTTCTCTGAGGTCCACAGCAGGAACGGCACCGTATACATATGACGGGTTGGTGAATCTTCGTTTCGTCCCTGCGTCTTATGCGGCGGCGTGTCATACACTTCTTCACCATGATCGGAGAAGTAGAGCAGGAAACCGTTCGGATCGGTCGCTTTATAGTCCTTAATCAGGCTGGCGACAACATAGTCGTTATACAGGTTCGCGTTGTCGTAATCGTTATACGATTCCAGTTCGTCGCTGCTTAATCCCGGCGGAACATGGTCGGTTTTACCATCAAACTTGCCCTGGTTTTCTGGATAGCGGAACTTGTATTTAATGTGCGTTCCCAGCAGATGCACAATAATGAATTTTTTCGGCGCCGGGTCGGCTAACACCGCTTTAAACGGCGCCAGCACGTTGCTGTCATATTCGCGTGCGCTTTGAGTGCGCTGCTGGTTCATATAGAACTGCTTATCAGTCTGCTTAGAGAACACGGTCAGCATGGTATTACGCGCCGTCATCGTCTGCTGGTTAGTGATCCAGAAGGTTTTATACCCGGCCTGTTTCATCATATTCATCAGCGATGGCTTCGTCAGATACCAGTCCGGGTTCTTTTCGTCCGCGAACGTTAGCGCCTGTTGCAGAATCTCAATGGTGTACGGTCGCGAAGTTACCACGTTATTAAACACGGTCAGCCCGGGGTCGGTTTTATGCAGCGCGTCCAGTTCCGGCGTGGTTTCGCGCGGATAACCGTACAGACTCATACGGCCACGCTGGGTCGATTCGCCAATCACCAGTACCAGCGTGCGCGGCGCATCGCCGGAGTGGTCTTTGAAGTTAGCCAGCGGCGGCAGGGCATCGTTTTCATTCAGCAGTTTATTCAGCGAGGCGAGCTGTAAACGGTACTGATAGTAGCCAGTAATAAATTGCCACGGCGCGGCGGGTTCCATTCGTGACGCCAGGCTATCCAGCGTTTTCTCCATCGACTTATGCTTGATAAAGGTATTCATCGCGATGGGATGGAGGATCAGCCCGTACAGCAGGGCAAACGACACCAGATAACGCCAGGGGGATGGAATATAAACCGGGCGCAGACGTGTCCACAGCAAAATCGCCGCCACCGTATAAGCCAGGGCGACAAGAACAATTTTCAGACTGAAATATTGGCTTAAATATTCGCTGGCTTCATTGGCGTTGGTTTCAAACATCACAAACAGCACGCTTTGCGAGAACTCCTGCCCGTAGATTACGTAATAGCTCAGCGCCGCCAGCGAGGCGGCCCAGAGTACGACGCCAATAACGGCAGCAATAACCCGGATGCGGCCTGGAAACAGAAAGACCGGGATCAGCCACAGTGAGCTGTACAGTAGCGAATCCCGCAGACCGTTTGTCCCACTGTATCCGGTGAGATAAATAATGGCCTGCAGGAGGGTGGAAAAGAACCAAAAGTAGAGCAGTGCCCAGCCCAGGGCTTTCCAGCTAAACGCGGGTTTAGTCTGGAGTAATGTGGATTGCATAATGAGAGCCTGTCTTTAATCGTAGCGCCAAACGTAACGCCTGAACCTTAAAAGAATCTGAAGCAAACCTGCTTTATGCCGCACGTTTTGCTAAGAAAGATTTATAAATGCATAAAATGCAGACAGGAATATATTGAAAAAATGACGAGGATGACAGCAGTATTTCATGCCGCCCCCACATAACTGCGTGAGGGCGGCTTTCTTTTGGCGTTAGCCGGTGTTGCGCATACCGGCGGCGACGCCCGCAATCGTGACCATCAACGCCTGTTCGACGCGAGGATCGGGCGATTTGCCCTGCTCTTCAGTCAGACGGGAACGATACAGCAACTCGGCCTGCAACACGTTTAATGGATCGGTATAAACGTTTCTTAACTGAATGGACTCCGCAATCCACGGTAAGTCGGCCATCAGGTGCGAATCGTTGGCAATCGCCAGCACCACTTTAATGTCTTCTTCCAGCAGGTCTCGTAGCTCTTTGCCCAGCGGCCATAGCGTTTTCGCCACCAGACGCTGATCGTAATAGTCGGCCAGCCACAGGTCGGCTTTCGAGAATACCATTTCCAGCATCCCAAGACGCGTGGAGAAGAACGGCCAGTCGCGGCACATGGCTTCCAGTTCGCTTTGTTTACCGTCTTCCACCACTTTTTGCAGCGCAGTACCCGCGCCCAGCCAGGCTGGCAGCATCAGGCGGTTTTGCGTCC
This sequence comes from Salmonella sp. SJTUF15581, assembly GCF_043356775.1. Lineage (NCBI taxonomy): Bacteria > Pseudomonadati > Pseudomonadota > Gammaproteobacteria > Enterobacterales > Enterobacteriaceae > Salmonella > Salmonella sp. SJTUF15581. Next base: position 133,371 of record NZ_JBEUJY010000012.1, read on the forward strand.
AGGCGAAGATCCACGGAATCGCGCGCAGCGATTCGACGCCGCCAGTTGGACGACGTTTCGCCGGACGTGAGCCGAGCGGCAATTTGCCCAGCTCTTGTTCCGGCGTCGCGGAGCGGAAGTACGGTACAAAGTCTTTATTTTCGCGCACGTAGCCGCGGTAGGTTTCACAGGAGATGACGGAAAGCTCATCCATAATATGACGCCAGCTGTCTTTCGGTTCCGGCGGCGGCAGCAGGTTTGCTTCCAGAATTGCGCTGGTGTAGAGCGACAGGCTGCTGACGGTGACTTCCGGCAGGCCGTATTTGAAGCGGATCATCTCGCCCTGCTCGGTCACGCGCAGACCGCCTTTCAGACTGCCTGGCGGTTGCGAAAGCAGCGCCGCGTGGGCTGGCGCGCCGCCACGGCCAATAGAGCCGCCGCGGCCGTGGAAGAGGGTGAGCTCGATGCCAGCTTTTTCACAAGTTTTGATCAGGGCGTCCTGCGCCTGATACTGCGCCCATGACGCGGCCATAACGCCGGCGTCTTTCGCCGAGTCGGAGTAGCCGATCATGACCATCTGCTTACCCTGAATCAGCCCGCGATACCAGTCGATATTCAACAACTGGGTCATCACGTCGTCGGCGTTGTTCAGGTCGTCGAGGGTTTCAAACAGCGGCGCGACCGGCATGGCAAAGCCGATACCAGCCTCTTTCAGCAGCAGATGCACAGCCAGCACATCAGACGGCGTTTTCGCCATTGAAATTACGTAGGCGGCGATCGATCCTTTTGGCGCTTCGGCAATAACCTTGCAGGTTTCAAGCACTTCGCGGGTATCGTTGCTCGGCTCCCAGTTACGCGGCAGCAGCGGACGTTTGGAGTTCAGCTCGCGGATCAGGAAGGCCTGCTTGTCGGCTTCCGACCAGCTTTCGTAGTCGCCAATACCGAGGTAGCGGGTAATTTCGCCCAGCGCTTCGGTATGGCGGGTGCTCTCCTGACGGATATCAATACGCACCAGCGGTACGCCGAAACACTTCACGCGGCGGAGCGTGTCGAGTAACTCGCCGTTGGCGATAATGCCCATGCCGCAGGCCTGTAACGACTGGTAGCAGGCGTACAGAGGTTCCCAGAGCTGCTCGTTTTGCGTCAGCAGGCCAGCCGGTTTGGGCAGCTTCTCGCCTTTCAGACGCGCTTCCAGCCAGGACTGGGTCGCCATCAGACGGGCGCGCAATTTTTTCATCAGATAGCGATACGGCTCAGACGCGCCTTCTTCGCCCACTAACGCCAGCAGCTCCGGCGTGGCGTCGACCATCGACAGTTCTGATACCAGAACATGAATGTCTTTCAGGAACAGATCGGTGGCTTTCCAGCGGCTTAACAAGAGTACGTGGCGGGTGATATCCGCCGTCACGTTCGGGTTGCCGTCACGGTCGCCGCCCATCCAGGAGGTAAAACGTACCGGCACAAAATCCACCGGCAATTTGTAGCCGAGATTTTCTTCCAGCTGTTCGTTCAGTTCACGCAGATAGTTAGGTACGCCCTGCCACAGGCTGTTCTCAACCACGGCGAAGCCCCATTTGGCTTCATCCACCGGGCTTGGACGCTGCTTGCGGATCTCATCCGTATGCCAGGATTGGGCAATCAACTGGCGCAGGCGACGCATTACCTGGTGGCGTTCGTAGTCGGCGATATCGGTATTATCAAGCTGTTTCAGACAGTTGTTGATTTCACCCATCTTGTGAATAAGCGTACGGCGGGTAATTTCTGTCGGATGGGCGGTTAACACCAACTCCAGAGACAGCGACTCTACCGCTTTTTTGATGGTTGCGTCGTTGAGGTCCGGTTGGTTTTTCAGTTTACGCAGAGTACGGGCAATCACTTCCGGGTTGCTGGCGGCTTCGCCTTTTGGCGAAATGCTGTGGTATTGCTCGGCAGTATTGGCCAGGTTCAGGAACTGACTAAACGCGCGCGCAACTGGCAGCAGCTCGTCATTAGACAAATTTTGTAGCGTGGTGAGCAGCTCCTGGCGATTAGCTTCATTGCCGGCGCGTGAAGATTTGGATAGCTTACGGATTGTTTCTACGCGATCAAGAATGTGTTCTCCCAGCGCATCCTTGATGGTTTCTCCCAGCACCTTGCCGAGCATACTGACATTACTACGCAACGCGGAATATTGTTCGTTCATATGACCCCAGACACCCCATCTTTAATGTAATTGCCCTGTCTCTTTCATGCCACAGCGGCAGTGGCTGCGCTCGCCCGTATGCCAGTTCTGCGGAATGGGCTCGTTTGCCGCCTTGCTGTGACGTGAAATTTTTCGGACTTTGCTTTTTAGCCGTCTTTTATAAAGCCACGTAAAACCCGTGGCGTCAATTACTGCGAAATCGGTTCAGCAAACGAAAAAATGGCGGTAATTTATTAAAGTTAATTCGCATCGTGCCAAATAAGAAATGCTTATGAACATGTGGCGTAGAGATGCCGGATGGCGCTGCGCTTATCCGGCCTACAAGACGGGGTAGGCCCGGTAAACATCGCGTCACCGGGCAATATGCATTAATGCCAGCAAAAATGGTGTACTACCTGGGTAATCAATTCCCGGGTTGGCTTAATAAAACGCGTTTCGAGATATTCATCCGGCTGATGCGCCTGATTAATTGAGCCCGGACCAAGCACCAGCGTTGGGCATAATGTCTGCATAAACGGCGCTTCAGTACAGTAGTTCACCACGTCGGTTTTCGTACCCAACAGTTTTTCTACTACTTCAACCAGTTGGTGGTCCGGTGGACACTCGTAACCTGGAATCGGCGGATGTAATTCCGCCACCGTCAGGCGGCCCGGCCAGCGTTCGCTTACCGGGGCCAGCGCGTCGTTAAGCAGTCCATTAAGGTCGTTTAACGTCATGCCCGGCAGTGGACGAATATCCATATGCAATTCGCAGCAGGCGCAGATACGGTTTGAGGCATCGCCGCCGTGGATATGGCCCAGATTCAGCGTTGGATACGGAACGGTAAACGCCTCGTAGTGATACCGCGCTTTCAGCGAGTCACGCAGTTGCATGATGTGGCCAATCGCATCGTGCATCAGTTCAATGGCGTTAACCCCACGCGCCGGGTCGCTGGAATGACCGGACTGCCCCAGGACGCGAACGACATTAGAGATATGCCCTTTGTGCGCGCGTATCGGTTGCAACGACGTCGGTTCGCCAATGATCGCGCAGTCCGGACGTAATGCCGTGGTTTCGGAAAAATAACGCGCCCCCGCCATGCTGGTCTCTTCATCGGCGGTCGCCAGAATGTAGAGCGGCTTTTTCAACTTTGTGACGTCAACGTCACGTAGCGCGTCCAGAATAAAAGCGAAGAAGCCTTTCATATCCGCAGTGCCCAGGCCATAGAGCTTATTGTCGTGCTCGGTCAGCGTGAACGGGTCGCGCGTCCAGCGTCCGTCATCAAAGGGAACCGTGTCGGTATGGCCGGTCAGCAGCAAACCGCCCGCGCCATGTCCGGTGCTGGCGAGCATATTAAATTTGTTTCGCGTTCCTGGAACCGGTTGAACCTCTACGTTGAAACCAAGATCGCTGAACCAGCCTGCAAGCAAAGTGATTAAAGACGCATTACTTTGATCCAGGGATTCTTCGGTTGCGCTTATCGACGGTGTGGCAATCAGAGCGCGGTAAATCTCGATAAATGGCGGTAAAACGTTTTTCATTGTTGACACACCTCAGGTCATGATAGTATCAATATTCATGCATTAATTATGAATAAAAATACATTAACGTTGAGCATAAAGGAACCCGATGTTGAATACGCTGATTGTAGGCGCTAGCGGTTATGCGGGCGCAGAGCTTGTAAGCTACGTAAATCGCCACCCACATATGACCATAACCGCTTTGACCGTCTCAGCGCAAAGCAATGATGCAGGAAAGTTAATTTCTGATTTACATCCGCAGTTAAAAGGGATTGTCGACCTGCCATTGCAACCGATGTCGGATGTACGTGACTTTAGCGCAGATGTTGATGTGGTGTTCCTGGCGACAGCGCATGAAGTGAGCCACGATCTGGCGCCGCAGTTTTTACAGGCCGGATGCGTCGTATTCGATCTTTCCGGCGCGTTTCGGGTAAACGATCGCGCCTTCTATGAAAAGTACTACGGATTTACTCATCAGTATCCTGAGCTGCTGGAGCAGGCGGTGTACGGTCTGGCGGAGTGGAATGCCGATAAACTGAACACGGCGAATCTGATTGCGGTTCCTGGTTGCTATCCAACCGCAGCGCAGTTGTCGCTAAAACCGCTGATTGACGGCGGGCTTCTGGATCTGACGCAGTGGCCGGTAATTAATGCCACCAGCGGAGTGAGCGGCGCGGGGCGCAAAGCGGCAATATCGAACAGTTTCTGTGAAGTGAGTTTGCAACCGTATGGCGTGTTTACGCATCGTCATCAGCCGGAAATCGCCGCCCATCTGGGCGCGGAGGTCATCTTCACCCCGCATCTGGGGAATTTCCCGCGCGGGATTCTGGAAACCATTACCTGCCGCCTGAAAGCGGGAGTAACCCATGCGCAGGTCGCCGACGTGTTGCAAAAAGCCTATGGCGACAAACCGCTGGTGCGCCTGTATGACAAAGGCGTTCCGGCGTTAAAGAACGTCGTCGGGCTGCCGTTCTGCGATATTGGTTTTGCCGTCCAGGGCGAACATCTGATTGTGGTGGCAACCGAAGACAACTTGTTGAAAGGCGCAGCGGCGCAGGCGGTGCAGTGCGCTAATATTCGTTTTGGCTTCGCTGAAACGCAGTCTCTTATTTAAGGGTGAAATGATGAATCCATTAATTATAAAGCTGGGTGGCGTATTACTGGATAGCGAAGAGGCTCTGGAACGTCTTTTTACCGCGCTGGTCAACTATCGTGAGTCCCATCAGCGTCCGCTGGTGATTGTTCACGGCGGCGGCTGCGTGGTGGATGAGCTGATGAAAGGGCTGAATTTGCCAGTGAAAAAGAAAGACGGCCTGCGCGTGACGCCTGCCGATCAGATTGGCATCATTACCGGCGCGCTGGCGGGAACCGCTAACAAAACTCTGCTGGCCTGGGCGAAGAAACACCATATCGCCTCTGTTGGTCTGTTTCTGGGCGATGGCGACAGCGTAAACGTGACCCAACTCGATGAAGCGTTAGGCCACGTCGGGCTGGCGCAGCCGGGGTCGCCGAAGCTGATTAACATGCTGCTGGAAAACGGCTTTCTGCCGGTGGTCAGCTCCATTGGCGTAACAGAGGACGGCCAGCTGATGAATGTCAACGCCGATCAGGCGGCAACCGCGCTGGCGGCGACGCTGGGGGCCGATCTGATCCTGCTTTCTGACGTGAGCGGTATTCTGGACGGCAAAGGCCAGCGTATCGCCGAAATGACGGCGTCCAAAGCCGAGCAGCTTATCGACCAGGGCATTATTACCGACGGGATGATTGTGAAAGTGAATGCGGCTCTCGATGCTGCGCGGGCGCTGGGTCGCCCGGTGGATATCGCTTCCTGGCGTCATGCGGAGCAACTGCCGGCGCTGTTTAACGGCACGCCGATTGGCACGCGTATTCTGGCTTAACTATTTGTTCGCCCGATGGCGGCTGCGCCTTATCGGGCCTACGTGAACAGAAATTATAGGCCGGATAAGCGTAGCGCCATCCGGCAGTGAAATTCGAAGAATTTAAGGAAGTCTATTATGGCACTTTGGGGTGGGCGTTTTACACAGGCGGCAGACCAGCGGTTTAAACAATTCAATGATTCGTTGCGCTTCGATTACCGTCTGGCGGAGCAGGATATTGTCGGTTCTGTGGCCTGGTCCAAAGCATTGGTCACGGTAGGCGTACTGACTGCCGATGAGCAACGACAGTTGGAAGAAGCGCTGAACGTGCTGCTGGAAGAGGTTCGCGCGAATCCGCAGCAAATCCTGCAAAGCGATGCGGAAGATATCCATAGCTGGGTGGAAGGTAAGCTCATCGACAAAGTGGGTCAGTTGGGTAAAAAGCTGCACACCGGGCGCAGCCGTAACGATCAGGTGGCGACGGACCTGAAACTGTGGTGCAAAGAGACGGTGAGGGAACTGCTTACCGCTAACCGCCAGCTACAGAGCGCGCTGGTGGAAACCGCGCAGGCGAACCAGGACGCGGTAATGCCGGGATATACCCATCTGCAACGCGCGCAGCCAGTGACTTTCGCCCACTGGTGTCTCGCGTATGTCGAAATGCTGGCGCGCGATGAAAGCCGCCTGCAGGACACGCTTAAACGTCTGGACGTGAGTCCGCTAGGTTGCGGCGCGTTGGCGGGAACGGCCTATGAAATTGACCGTGAACAATTGGCAGGCTGGCTGGGCTTTACGTCTGCGACCCGCAACAGCCTGGACAGCGTGTCCGATCGTGACCACGTACTGGAACTGCTTTCTGATGCGGCTATCGGCATGGTGCATCTGTCACGCTTCGCGGAAGATCTGATTTTCTTTAATTCTGGTGAAGCGGGTTTTGTAGAGCTTTCTGATCGCGTGACTTCCGGTTCATCGTTAATGCCGCAGAAGAAAAACCCGGACGCGCTGGAGCTGATTCGCGGTAAGTGCGGTCGCGTACAAGGGGCGCTAACCGGCATGATGATGACTTTAAAAGGTCTGCCGCTGGCGTATAACAAAGATATGCAGGAAGACAAAGAAGGGCTGTTCGATGCGCTCGATACCTGGCTTGACTGCCTGCATATGGCGGCGTTGGTGCTGGACGGTATTCAGGTGAAACGCCCACGTTGTCAGGACGCGGCGCAACAGGGGTATGCCAACGCCACGGAGCTGGCGGATTACCTGGTCGCGAAAGGCGTGCCGTTCCGCGAAGCGCACCATATTGTCGGCGAAGCGGTGGTAGAAGCTATTCGCCAGGGTAAGCCGCTGGAAGCGTTGCCGCTGGCCGATTTACAGAAATTCAGCCGCGTGATTGGCGACGATGTGTATCCGATATTGTCTTTGCAGTCGTGTCTGGATAAACGGGCGGCAAAAGGCGGCGTTTCTCCGCAGCAGGTGGCGCAGGCCATCGACGATGCGAAGGCGCGCCTCGCGTTGTAGGCCTTATAAGCGTAACGCTATCAGGTAATACTGCCCGGCCGAGCATCAGCGACGCCGGGCTTTTTTACGCAAAAAAAAGCGGACCAGAGGTCCGCAAAAGTTCACGTTGGCTTTAGTTATTTCGGGTTCGAGAGATACCCTCTGAACGGGCGGTGTCTTCAAGGGTTAAACGAGAAACCGCTCCGTTCTGTGATGTATTATTAATCAGAAAGGTTGATAGGGATAATCGTTCGTTGCTATGCTACCTATCGCCATGAACTATCGTGGCGACGGAGGATGAATAATGAATATTCGAGATCTTGAATATCTGGTGGCGTTAGCCGAACATCGCCATTTCCGGCGAGCGGCGGACTCCTGTCACGTCAGCCAGCCAACCCTTAGTGGGCAAATACGTAAGCTGGAAGATGAGCTGGGCGTTATGCTGCTGGAGCGTACGAGCCGTAAGGTGCTGTTTACCCAGGCGGGCTTACTGCTGGTGGATCAGGCGCGTACCGTACTGCGTGAGGTCAAGGTGCTCAAGGAGATGGCAAGCCAACAAGGCGAGACGATGTCCGGCCCGCTGCATATTGGTTTAATCCCAACAATTGGTCCCTATTTGCTGCCGCTTATCATTCCAATGTTGCACCAGACTTTCCCGAAGCTGGAAATGTATCTGCATGAGGCGCAAACGCACCAGCTGTTAGCGCAACTCGATAGCGGCAAGCTTGACTGCGCTATTCTGGCGCTGGTGAAAGAGAGCGAGGCGTTTATCGAAGTGCCGCTGTTTGATGAGCCCATGATGCTGGCTATTTATGAGGATCATCCGTGGGCGAATCGCGATCGCGTGCCGATGTCCGATCTGGCGGGCGAGAAATTGCTGATGCTGGAAGATGGCCACTGTCTGCGCGATCAGGCGATGGGGTTCTGTTTTGAAGCGGGAGCGGATGAAGATACCCATTTCCGGGCGACCAGTCTGGAAACGCTGCGCAACATGGTGGCGGCGGGCAGTGGTATTACACTACTTCCCGCGCTGGCCGTACCGCAGGAGCGTAAGCGCGACGGCGTGGTTTATCTGCCATGCATTAAGCCGGAGCCGCGTCGTACCGTGGGGCTGGTTTATCGCCCGGGATCGCCGCTGCGTAGCCGTTATGAGCAACTGGCTGAGGCCATCCGTGGCGCAATGGATGGCCATTTCGACAAGGCGTTAAAACAGGCGGTTTAAGCCGTTCAACGCCGCAACCCGATAAGCTTCCGCCATGGTTGGGTAGTTAAAGGTGGTGTTAACGAAGTATTCGATGGTGTTACCGCCACCTTTCTGCTCCATGATCGCCTGGCCGATATGAATAATTTCGGCGGCGCGTTCGCCAAAGCAGTGAATCCCCAGAATTTCTTTGGTTTCGCGGTGGAAGAGAATTTTTAGCGTGCCGACGTTCATGCCGACGATTTGCGCTCGCGCCAGATGCTTAAATTGCGCGCGGCCCACTTCGTAAGGCACTTTCATTGCCGTTAACTGCTGCTCGGTTTTGCCGACAGAACTGATTTCCGGAATGGTATAAATCCCAGTGGGGATATCTTCGATGAGATGCGCGGTCGCTTCGCCTTTCACCAGCGCCTGCGCTGCAATACGCCCCTGATCGTAGGCGGCGGAGGCCAGACTGGGATAGCCAATCACGTCGCCCACCGCATAGACGTGCGGCAGGGCGGTCTGGTACATACTGTTGACTTTGAGCTGTCCACGGCTGTCTGTTTCCAGACCAATATTCTCCAGCGCCAGCGAATCGGTGTTACCGGTACGGCCATTAGCATAAAGCAGGCAGTCAGCCTTCAGTTTTTTGCCGGATTTCAGGTGCATGATGACGCCATCATCGCAGCCTTCGATTTTCTCATACTCTTCATTGTGGCGAATAACCACGCCGCTATTCCAGAAATGGTAAGAGAGAGAGTCGGACATCTCCTGATCGAGAAAGGCCAGCAGGCGATCGCGGGTGTTGATCAGATCCACTTTCACATCCATACCGCGGAAGATGGACGCATATTCGCAGCCGATAACGCCAGCGCCGTAAATAATAACGTGGCGCGGTTCATGGTGGAGACTCAGGATTGAGTCGCTGTCATAAATGCGCGGATGCGAGAAATCCACATCACTGGGATGGTAAGGACGCGAACCACAGGCAATAACAAATTTTTCTGCCGTCAGGGTTTCAACCGTGCCGTCATGGCATTCCAGCGCCAGGGTATGTTCGTCAATAAAATGGGCGTTGCCCTGCAATATTTCACAGTGGTTACGCTCATAAAACCCCTGACGCATACGCGTTTGTTGATTAATCACGTTATCGGCATGATTAAGGATGTCGGCGAAAGAAGAACGAAGGAGACGGGAGTGGTCGCTATAGAGCGGGTTTTGATTAAATTCAATAATGCGGCTGACGGCGTGGCGAAGGGCTTTGGATGGGATGGTGCCCCAGTGGGTACATCCGCCGCCAACGTTATGATAACGCTCAATCACCGCGACGCGTGCTCCTTGCTTAACCAGACCCATTGCAGCGCCTTCACCGCCGGGGCCTGACCCTATGACGACTGCATCATAATCCCAGGAATGTGGCATGGTATTACTCACCTGTCTTTATACATAAAATAAACACAATGATAACATTTGCCCAGCTTTAACCCAATTATCGTTGTGCTTTTTTGCGAAGCCGGAGCACAAACTGTCTGTAAACAATCATTCACAATCCAGTGTGAACCCGTTACTTTTATTCTCTGGTATAGTGCCGAATAAGGCATATGGAAGGATTCAGACATTGTGATGGGTGTTAGAGCGCAACAAAAAGAAAAAACCCGGCGTTCGCTGGTGGAAGCCGCATTCAGCCAACTGAGCGCTGAGCGGAGTTTCGCCAGCCTGAGTTTGCGTGAGGTGGCGCGTGAAGCGGGCATTGCGCCAACGTCGTTTTACCGTCATTTTCGCGATGTCGATGAACTCGGTCTGACGATGGTGGATGAAAGCGGTCTGATGCTGCGTCAGTTGATGCGTCAGGCGCGGCAGCGCATCGCGAAAGGCGGCAGCGTCATTCGCACGTCGGTCTCCACATTTATGGAGTTTATCGGCAACAATCCCAACGCCTTCCGTCTGTTGTTGCGCGAACGTTCCGGCACTTCAGCGGCGTTTCGTGCCGCCGTCGCGCGGGAGATTCAGCATTTTATTGCGGAACTTGCCGACTATCTGGAACTCGAAAACCATATGCCGCGCGCGTTTACTGAAGCCCAGGCCGAAGCGATGGTAACTATTGTCTTTAGCGCGGGCGCAGAGGCGTTGGACATCGGCGCTGAACAGCGTCGGCAATTAGAAGAGCGGCTGGTATTGCAACTGCGCATGATTGCGAAAGGGGCGTATTACTGGTATCGCCGTGAGCAAGAGAAAATAGCACATCATTCCGAATAACGTGAAGGACGAGTAATGAAACAGTCAGGTCAAGATAAAGGTACGCTGTTGCTGGCGCTCATCGCTGGCTTATCGATTAACGGCACATTCGCGGCGCTGTTTAGCGCTATTGTGCCGTTCTCCGTATTCCCGGTTATCTCGCTGGTGCTGACGGTATATTGCCTGCATCAGCGCTACCAAAATCGTACTATGCCGGTAGGTTTGCCGGGGTTGGCCGCCGCCTGTTTCATTCTTGGCGTTTTACTGTATAGCACCGTGGTGCGTGCAGAATATCCGGATATTGGCTCTAATTTCTTCCCGGCGGTGCTGTCGGTGATTCTGGTATTCTGGATTGGCTTTAAGCTGCGTAACCGCAAGCAGGACACCGCGGAATAGTGTGCGAATGCCGGATGGCGGTATAACCGGCCATCCGACGTACATTTTACCTTGCGGTGAGTAATACTCCGCATTCCATATGATGCGTATACGGGAACTGATCGAATAGCGCCAGGCGAGACACCGTGTGCGTCTGGCTTAACGTTTCCAGGTTTTTGCACAACGTTTCCGGATTGCAGGAAATGTACAGAATACGTGGATAAGCCTGCACCATTTTTTCCGTTTCGCTGTCCAGACCGCTGCGCGGCGGATCGACAAAAATGGTTTCGCACTGATAGCCCTTCAGGTCGATCCCTTGCAGGCGGTTAAACTCACGAACGCCATTCATCGCCTGGGTAAACTCTTCCGCCGCCATGCGAATAATTTGCACATTATCAATATGATTAGCGGCAATATTGTACTGTGCGGCAGCGACGGACGGTTTGGCGATTTCGGTTGCCAGCACGCGGTTAAAATTGCGCGCCAGCGCTAAAGAAAAATTGCCGTTGCCGCAATACAACTCAAGCAGATCGCCTTTTGAGTCTTTCGTCACCTCCAGCGCCCACTCTAACATCTGAATATTCATGGCGGCGTTTGGCTGCGTAAAGCTGTTTTCGACCTGGCGGTAGATCATCTCTTTACCTGCCACAGGCAGACGCTCATCAATATAATCCTGATCCAATTCGATTTTAGTTTTAGTGGCCCGGCCAATCAGGTGTACGTTCAGACCTTGCGCGCGTAAAGCATCGCGTAACGCAGTGGCGGCTTCACGCCACTCTTCGTCCAGCTTCTTATGGTACAGCAACGACACTACCGCCTGGTTGCTCAAGGTCGTGAGATAATCGATCTGGAACAGCTTATGCCGCAGTGCATGATTATCGCGCACGCCGGCAATCATCGCCTTCATTAAGGTATTAATCAGTTGGCTGGCCGCCGGGAAGGTGTCAACGCGAATCCGGCTTTTGGTCTGCTGATCAAACATAATGTGGTACAGGTCATCGCCGTCATGCCACAGGCGAAATTCCGCACGCATACGATAGTGACTGACCGGCGAGCGAAATACTTCCGGAACCAGGCCAGAAAACGGCGCCATCATACTCTGCAAGCGCGCCACTTTTTCGGCCAGCTGCGCCTCATACTGTTCTGTCGGAAGATGTTCGGGGGTCATATCGCATCCTGAATAATAAAAGTACGCGGGGATTGTAGGGATTGCTCAGTGGATGTCCAGCTATTGATGATTTCTGATTTGTGATGCGCGGTCTGGACAGGGTGTTGTGACAGACGGTAGCATCCGTGGGCCGGTCCTGTGAGTTAATAGGGAATCCAGTGAAAATCTGGAGCTGACGCGCAGCGGTAAGGAAAGGTGAGATGAGAGCGTAAGCAGACACTGCCTCCGGCGGGAAGTCATCATTTCTGCTATCCAGCCAACGGATAACCCTCCAAGCCCGAAGACCTGCCGGCTAACGTCGCATCTGGTTTTTCATCATCGCGTACTATCGATGAAGCCTGCGGCATCCTTCTTATATTGTGGATGCTTTACAATGATTAAAAAAGCTACGCTGCTGACGGCGTTCTCCGTCACGGCCTTTTCCGCTTGGGCGCAGGACACTAGCCCGGATACCCTGGTTGTTACCGCCAACCGTTTTCAGCAGCCTGTAAACTCTGTTTTGGCGCCAACCGATGTCGTCACCCGCGAGGATATTCAGCGCTGGCAGTCAAAAGATCTTAATGACGTAATGCGCCGTCTTCCTGGTGTGGATATTTCACAGAGTGGCGGAATGGGGAAGAGTTCCTCGCTGTATGTTCGTGGCACCGAATCGCGGCATGTCCTGGTACTGATTGATGGTGTGCCGATGGCGCGGGCGGGCATTAGTAACGCGATTGATATTGGTCAGCTTCCGGTGTCGTTAGTGCAGCGCATTGAATACATTCGCGGACCGCGTTCAGCGGTGTACGGTTCTGGCGCGATTGGCGGCGTCGTCAATATTATTACGATGAGCAATGACGAGAAATCACAGATCAACGCCGGTATGGGATCGGATGGCTACCAGACCTATGATGGGATTATGAATAAACGGTTTGGCGATACGATTGTAACTGCTGCCGGGGCGTATGAGACGACCAGGGGTTTTAACATTCAGCCTGACTCTCCCTATAACGGGGACAGTGACCGGGACGGCTACCGCAATAAGTTGTTCTGGGGAGGCGTACAGCATAAGTTTAACGATAACGTCTCCGGTTTCTTTCGCGGCTATGGTTATACGGCGAATAGCGATTACGATCAGGGTTCATATGGTTATGTTGGCGGCAATGATGAGGCCCAGAATTACACCCAATCTTGGGATGCTGGCCTGCAATACAGTTCTGGCATCTATTCTTCTCAGCTGATCGCCAATTATCAACATATTAAAGATTACAACTACAGTAACGATCTTGGTCGGTATGCGGGGGATGCCTCGCTGGATAACATGGAGCAGCGTTATATTCAATGGGGTAATAGTGTTGAAGTTGGGCACGGAGCGGTTAGCGGTGGGGCTGACTGGAAACAGGAAAAACTGACCTCCAGTAGTACAACGAAGGCCGATACTTACAAACGTGATACCACCGGGCTCTATCTGACCGGACAGCAACAAATCGATAGTGTCACGTTGGAAGCTTCTGGCCGTGAAGATCATGATGAGCAGTTCGGCTGGCATGGGACATGGCAGACCGCAACGGGCTGGGAGTTTGTTGATGGTTATCGGGCAACTCTCTCCTATGGTACGGGGTTCCTGGCACCGTCCCTTGGGCAGCAATATGGCGCGACGCGTTTTGCATCTTCTTATGGGCCTGGTATTGCCGCTAACCCAAACCTAAAGCCGGAAGAATCCAGGCAGTGGGAGGCCGGCATTGATGGGCTGACCGGACCGCTGGATTGGCGCCTTTCTGCATATCATTATAAGGTTCAAAACCTGATCGATTATAAAGATAATCAATACGTTAATCTGAAGTCGGCCACCATTAAAGGTCTGGAGTGGACCGGAAATATCACCACTGGCCCGGTAGATCACCACCTGACGCTGCAATACGTCGATCCGCGTGATGATGAAACCAATAAGGTTCTCTATCGCCGTGCTAAGCAGCAGGTAAAGTATGAGCTGACCGGACAGATTTTTGAACTCGGCTGGAATGTGATGTATCAGTACCTCGGCGAACGTTACGATAAAGACTACGACAATAATAGAGATGTAAAAATGGGCGGCTTGAGCTTGTGGGATATTGGAGTTTCATATCCGGTCACCTCACATCTGACAGTTCGTGGTAAAATAGCCAACCTGTTCGACAAAGATTACGAGACAGTTTATGGCTACCAAACTGCAGGACGAGAATACACCTTGTCTGGCAGCTACACCTTCTGAACCACGTCCCACCGTGCTGGTATTTGATTCCGGCGTCGGTGGATTGTCGGTCTATGATGAGATTCGGCGGCTCCTGCCGGATCTCCACTATATATATGCTTTCGATAACGTGGCTTTCCCCTACGGGGAAAAGAGTGAAACGTTTATCGTCGAGCGCGTTGTCGAGATTGTGACTGCGGTACAGCAGCGCTATCCCCTTTCACTGGCGGTGATTGCCTGCAATACCGCCAGTACGGTCTCACTTCCCGCATTACGTGAAAAGTTTGCCTTCCCGGTGGTGGGCGTTGTGCCTGCGATTAAACCAGCGGCGCGGCTGACCGCCAATGGCGTCGTCGGGCTACTGGCGACGAGAGCCACGGTCAAACGTCCTTATACTCACGAGCTGATTGCGCGCTTCGCTAATGAATGTCAGATAGCCATGTTGGGGTCGGCAGAACTGGTGGAACTGGCGGAAGCTAAACTACATGGCGACTCGGTATCGCTGGAAGAGCTGCGCCGCATATTACGCCCATGGCTACGAATGCCGGAGCCGCCTGACACGGTCGTTCTGGGGTGTACGCATTTCCCTCTATTACGGGATGAGCTTTTGCAAGTCCTGCCCGAAGGGACGCGGTTAGTGGATTCCGGCGCGGCGATAGCGCGTCGTACAGCCTGGCTGTTGGAACATGAAGCGCCGGATGCGAAATCAACCGATGCCAATATTGCTTATTGCATGGCAATGACGCCAGGAGCTGAACAATTATTACCCGTTTTACAGCGTTATGGCTTTGAAACGCTCGAAAAACTGGCGGTTTAATGGCATTTTGGGTAAATACCAGGCACTTGAGAAATTATTTTAAATTTCCTCTTGTCAGGCAGAAATAACTCCCTATAATGCGCCACCACTGACACGGAACAACGGCACACAGGCCGCCGGGTCAGCGGGGTTCAGACCAGAACCTCACGGAGAAAAGCGAAAATAAACGCTTGACTCTGAAGCGGGAAAGCGTAATATGCACACCCCGCGCCGCTGAGAAAAAGCGAAGCGGCACTGCTCTTTAACAATTTATCAGACAATCTGTGTGGGCACTCGAAGATACGGATTCTTAACGTCCTCGGACGAAAAATGAATACCAAGTCTCAAGAGTGAACACGTAATTCATTACGAAGTTTAATTCTTTGAGCATCAAACTTTTAAATTGAAGAGTTTGATCATGGCTCAGATTGAACGCTGGCGGCAGGCCT